>DATIBT010000033.1:0-66750 GCA_035457345.1 Saccharimonadales bacterium (SeqCode)
ATCATGGGGTTTGGGGTAATAGATACCGGTCGCCAGCCGGCCATGGTTGATGCCGGGGTTATTCGCACGAACGCGCATCAACCAGAACCGGAACGTTTGCTCATTATTTTTGATGCGCTTCAAGAAATTGTGAAACTCAACAAGCCGCAGATAGTATCAGTCGAGAAGCTATTCTTTGCCCGTAACGTCACTACCGCCATGACCGTGGCCCAGGCGCGCGGCGTGGTGCTTTTGGTGGCGCAGCAGCATGGCCTGCCCGTACACGAATACACACCAATGCAAATCAAACAGTCGCTTACCGGCTACGGCAAAGCGGACAAAAAACAGATGCAAGAAATGGTGCGCATTATCCTTAAATTAAAAGAGACGCCCAAACCTGACGACGCGGCGGACGCCTTAGCTACGGCACTTACTCATGCTGCAACCGCCGGATTATAGCCATCGGCTTTTGACCAATCGTCAAACACAAGCTGCTATACTAGTTCTATGATTGCGCACGTAAGTGGAGAGGTGGTAGAAAAAACGGGCAACGCTCTTATTATTGACGTTGGTGGCATTGGCTACGAGGTGCAGGTTGCGGCGGGGGATTTTGAAGGCTCCAGCCTTGGTCAGCCAGTCAAGCTCTACACGCACGACCATTGGCGCGAAAACGCCCACGAGCTATTTGGGTTTTCCCACCTGACCGCCAAACGCTTATTTGAGTTATTAATTTCTGTATCTGGCGTGGGCCCTAAAATGGCGCTGGCTATTTTAAGCCTAGGCGATGTTGAATCTACCCGCAGTGCCATTGCCATGAGCGACGTAGCGTTTATCCAGCGCGCAAGTGGTGTCGGCAAGCGTATTGCAGAGCGGATAACCGTTGATCTAAAAGACAAGGTCGGTGCGCCCGGTACCACGCTTACGCCAGATACTCCCATGGCCGGTGTGCCAAGTGACGATGCGCTCGATGCGTTGTTGGCCCTCGGCTATAGCATGCAGCAAGCTAACGAGGCACTGACCCAGGTTGATGCATCGTTAGATGTTCAGGCTCGGGTTAAGCAGGCCTTGCGTGTCATTGGGGGGTGAAGTATGGCGCTTAGCGATTTTCAGAAAGCTGTTTTAGATGAAGTCCGCAAGGTTCCGGCCGGTTCGGTCGCCAGCTACGGCCAGATCGCGGCCTATATTGGCCAGCCCCGCGCCGCGCGTCAGGTTGGTGGCGCCATGAACAGCATGGAAGGTGTGCCTGATTTTCCGTGGTGGCGCATTATAAACAACGCTGGGATTATTACAATAAAGGGCGCTGTCACAGCCAATAAACGCCTGCAAAAGGAGTTGTTGGAAGCTGAAGGTATTGAAGTTTCCGACGACTACACTGTAGATATGGCTCGCTATCGTTACCTTTCAGGCAATCCTGAGGTAAAATGGCAGGGCACTGATAATCTAAAGCTTTTATAATTTTTGTATGATTGACCGCATTATAGATACGACTGTCGACGATACTGCCGAAGAGCAGCAGCTCGAAAATACGCTGCGGCCGAAGGATTTTACTAGCTATATTGGGCAGAAGCGGTTAAAGACTAACTTAAAACTGGCTATCGACGCCGCTCGCAAGCGCGGCGAGCCAATCGACCATGTGCTTTTGTATGGCCCGCCCGGGCTTGGTAAAACCACTATGGCCACGGTAATTGCAAATGAAATGGGCGCCAATATTCGCATAACGAGTGGCCCCGCGGTGGAGCGTGCGGGCGACCTGGCCAGCCTACTTACTAATCTTGGTGACGGCGACATTCTTTTTATAGATGAAATTCACCGACTTAATCGTGCGGTGGAAGAGGTGCTATACAGCGCCATGGAGGACTTCAAGCTTGACATTATGCTTGGCAAGGGGCCGAGCGCCCGGAGCTTGCGGCTTGATTTGCCCAAGTTTACGGTCATTGGCGCCACGACGCGCACGGGCAATTTGGCCGCGCCGCTGCGCGACAGATTTGGGATGATTCACCGGCTTGAGTTTTATTCTCCAGATGAAGTAGCTCAAATTATCCAACGCTCAGCCGATATTTTAGGCGTCCGGATTCACCAGGAGGCGGCCGCAAGCCTGGCAAAGCGCGCTCGTTTAACGCCGCGCATCGCAAATCGGCTGCTTAAACGGGTGCGTGACTATGCCGACGTAAATGGTGATGGCATTATCGATACAGTTATTGCCGAAAAAGCATTGCTCTTGCTCGAAATTGACGAGCTTGGACTCGATCCGGCTGATCGGCATTTGCTCGAAAAGATTATAGAGAATTTTGCCGGTGGGCCTGTGGGCGTTGAGACGCTAGCGGCTATAACTGGCGATGAGCGAACGACCATAGAAGATTTTTATGAACCGTATTTAATGCAAATCGGTTTACTTGAGCGCACTCCTCGTGGCCGTAAAGTCACGAGCAAGGCGTATGGCCATTTGGGCAAACCGCCAGTCCGTCCAGACCAAATGCCGCTTACATAAGGTAAGCGGCAAAGGTTCTGACTGAGTTTTTTGCTGAGGAGACTTTTTCTCGTCTCGCTCACCGCTCGTTATCTGGCGGTATCCCCGGCCTCGGCTACGTCGGCGGAGGCTGGGGAAGTAGTACTACTCATTTTGGGTGCAAATTGAAGGGCTTTGCCGGCCGAAGCGTTTGTGTCGGTTATGACCAGTGCGCCTCCTGCTGGGTTGAGCTCGGCTTCAATTTTAGCCGATGGGCTCGCCGCCTGCAGAAGGCCGGCGGTGACGCCCACTACCACGATGGCGATCGTGAGCGTACCGGCTGTAATACTCTCGAACAGGTTGTTGCGGATCATTGACTTTATTTGCGTGCCTGTCATGACTACTCCTTCACCTCAATTGTGCCTTGGAATTTTTCTGGGGAATTTGGGTCTTGGTAGGTAAACGTGCCAACAGCGTCGAACGTAAAGCTGTACGTTTCACCGTTATCTATTGGTTCGTCACTCCCGAACCCTTCCATTTCTTTAGGGGGATTGGCGGTGCTGAGAGCCAGTGAGTGTGGGTTTTTATCTTGGTTTGTCCACACGACGCTTTGACCTTTTTTGACAGTGACGACTGACGGGTCAGGGCCGTTACTGGTGATTGTTACCTGGGCATCTTTCTCGTTTGCGTTTGTTTCTACGCCTGCCGTTTTAACTATGACGCTTAGTGATACGCCGATGCTTATGATCGCTACTATGAGGGCGATGATGAACACTATTTTTCGTGACATAGGTTTTTTCCGCTGCTTAGTTGATGGTTCTTGCATGGTGGCCCCCTTTAGTACCGCCATAGCTGTACGTCGAGCCATTTAGTTTTGCCAGGGTTCAGGCTGACGCGTTGGGTGTAGCGGTAGAAGCCCCATGCCCTGAAGGTTACGTCGTAGCGGCCGGGAGGAATGTTAGTGATCATGTATTGACCGCGCCAGTTGGTAGTGGCTGAGTAGCGTTTATCATTTACCCATACCGTTACTCGTACCCATGGTAGCGGACGCCCGCTGCGGGACTGTACGGTTCCGCGAAGGGTACTCTTGGCTTCCGTAGCCGGTGGTTCAGAGGCGGTAGTTGCCGTCACAGTGTCGGATTTGGTGCTGTTGCCTGCTGCATCACTGGCAGTCACGTAGTAGGTGTAGGTCATGTTGCTGGTCAGGCCGGTATCGCCAAAGGTAGTTTGGGTAGTTGTACCAATTTGTGTTGCGCTATTGCTGCCTTGTGCACGGAAGACGACATATTGCTTAACGCCTATGTTGTCTGTGCTTGCAGTCCAGCTGAGGTTAATCTGCGACTTGCTTATTGTATTTGCGCTCAACTGAGTTGGCTTGCTCGGCGGTTGGGTGTCAGTGACTGGTGCTGCTGGCGTTGTGACCGTTGCCGCGCTTGAGGCAGCTGAACGGTTGTTGGCAGCGTCGAAGGCGGTAACTTGATAGCTGTAACTAGTGCTGCCACTCACGCCTGTATCCACGTAACTTGTGACCGGCCCAACTGTAGCGATGACGCTGCCGTTGCGGGACACCCAGTAGCCAGTAGTGGCGACATCGTCCGTGCTTGCAGTCCAGTTTACAGTGACCTTGTTTGGTGCATTGGCCACGGCAGTTACGTTACCCGGAGTGCTTGGTGCCTTGGTATCACCGTTCTTTATGATGACCGTGTTCGTGTCGGTTGCAGTGTTGCCGGATGAGTCATACGCTTTGGCGGTGACGGTGTAAGTCCCATTCGGCAGGGTAGTTGTGTCCCAGTCGTATTTGTATGGTGAGCTGGTGTTGGTCGACTTAAGCACGTTTTGTACGTATAGTTCAACTTTGCTTATGCCGGTGTCGTCGGTCGCGTTAGCGGCAAGGGCAGTGGTACCTGCTACGGTGCTCCCGTCGGCCGGCGCGGTTATGGTGACGACCGGAATGGTTGTGTCACCGGCAGCGCTACAGTGGCTAATGTCGCCTTTGTCTTTTGGTACACAGTTTTGGTCGGCAATGGCCATAACCGTGTCGAGCTTAACATTTGGTTCACGACCGATAAGCTTGAAGGTGTGGGTGCCGGCGCTAAGGGTTGCATTAATCTTTGCGGTGGTGGTGCCGTTTTGGTAATCTACCCAGCTCCAGGTATTGGTGGTGGTAGAGGCATCACCGACTACGTAACAGTTAGATCCGTCAACTTCTAGGAAGTATGAGTTGTTAGTGGTGTCGGGTGCGCTTACACGGCTCCAGATCCGATAGGTACCGGCAGTGGTAACGGAGAAGGTGCTGCTGGCGGTACCGTAGTTGCTCGTGGCTTTACAGTTGGTGGGTGGTGTGGGGGTAGGGGTGGGCGTTGGAGTTGGTGTGGGGGTAGGGGTGGTGACAATACCGCTAATTTTGTAATTGCTGACCATAGTGGCCGCTGGACTGCCAGGGAAAATTGACCAAGAATTACTGTAATTGCCCTGACCGTAGTTCCAAGGGAGTACGCCGGATGCTCCAGCAGCAAGGTATCCGTCAAAACGCTTCTTTAGGAAATCCGCGTAGGCCTGCCCAGTTAACATACCATTTTCGTTCCAAGGGTCACCTACTTCACCCACCATGATGGGCTTATTCAAGGCGTTCGCAACCCCGAGTACCGCCGGCCAGTGGTTGGAAAGTGTACCGCCGTCGTACTCATGGAAACTGACAACATCAATATTAGAGCTGCTATGGATTGCCTGGTAGCCCGATGTACCACCATAGGTATATTCTGCCAAGGCTCCCGTACTTACCAGGTGTTGAGGGTCAATGCCCTTAATCACGGCAGATACATCGTCGTAATACGGCTTCATGATAGATGTAGATAGGTTGAGCGGGTGACCGCCTTCATTTGAGATCTCCCACATACCCACGGCCGGTGAATTCTTGTACTTTGCTACAGTTGTCTTCACCCAGTTCATGTAAGTACCCTTGTACGTTGACTGGAAGAAGGTAGCACCCAGGCTCGCTCCTGTGTCCTTGGGGTATCCGTTAGTCTGCCCTTCGCAGTTCATAAGGCCATTACCCAGGGTCATTATCACTTTCTGATTGTGGTTGGTGGCACTTTGTATGATGTAGTCCAGATTTGAGCTACGTTCCTGGAAGGCCCATGTGCGGGTCATACTGGCCGGCGGCAACGACTTAAAGTAGTTGTCAATCGCCGTATTCGACCACGGTCCGCTTTCACAACCGGTCATGCCGTACGCATTGAAGCCTACAAATTTATATGGTGCACCGTTAAGCATCATCGTCTTACCGTTACGGTAGACGAAGTTAGCCGGTGCCGCTGCCGCGTTTTTGGCATTAAATAGTACTGACCAGCCGGTGATTATACCGGCGGCAAGCACTACAACGCCCAATCCAATCTTGAGACGTGCCGTGATTTTGTTTGCCATAGTGTTCCTTTTTACTTTTTTTCGCCTTACGCTTATGCTTGAGTATGCTTTTGTGGATTGTGTCTGTCAAGTCATGCATAATAGATAATTATGAATAGCCGACTCGTACTACTATTATTACGACCTTCCATTGTGAGCGGAATGGCCACTTTGACGGCGGCGGCGGCGGTAATTGGCGCTGCAAACTGGACATATATAACGTATACTTCAGGACTTTACGACTTTTTCTTTGGACGTTCTGGCTTAGTTACTGCACTCGAGGCCGCCCCTGACCTTGAAGCGCCAACTGCCGCTGCCCAGTCGCCTCTCTATGTGATTATGGTCGCCGTCATTGCTGTTGGCGGTGGGATTTTGGTCTTTTCTCTGCTTCATTTTATTCATGGGCTTATGCGCCGCGCGTCCGAACATCAAACGACCCAGCTTGAGATATATCGCCGGCGCGTACTGCGCCAAGAGTTCGGCTCGCGCTTGCTTTCTCGGGCATTAATTTTGGTATGTTGGGTCGGTTATATGGTGGTCTTTCTACAGTGGATGGTGCCCTATGGCATCTTATGGTCACGCGTTGGCGCCGAAGATCTCATGTCGACAGAAGGCTGGATTCAGAACGGCACTGCCTTTGCCCTTATTGCAATTGGCTTGCATATACACATAATTATGGCGCGGCTTTTTGTTATGCGTCCCCGTGTATTTGGTGGCGAGGCGGCCATAGAAGATGCACTTTCTGGACGCTAAGCAGTATAATGTAGGGTAGTAAAAAGGAATTCCTGTGGCATCAACTTCAGCGCCTAAAAAGTCAGAGGGGCAGCCTACATATGCTTCTCAAGTCGGTATAAATCATGCAACGCATCCCCCTCATCAGATAACTCCTGAGCAGCTGGCAAAGCATAAAGACTCCAAAGCAAAATATCCCCAGTTGCCCCTTTCGCAAGGTGAATATGTCATTGAGGAAGTACGCCGGCACCCTATTGGCATCCTCTCCATTTGGTTTATTACGATATTGCTTATTGGGGTTGCATTTGCTGCAGTGGCGCTGTATGGCATGAACCGTGACTATATTGCCGGGTTGTTCATGGTAGTGCCCGATACGCTCCCGAGTGCCGCCATCTTAACGGTCCCAGCTCTTATACTGAGTGCGTTTTTTGCGCTCGGCGGTATTATTGCCACTATTGTGTACGAAGGCAACCGCTTTTATATTACGAACGAAAGCATTGTGCAATTACTGCAGCCAAGCCTGTTTAACACAAAGCAGCAGGTGGTTAATCTTATTAATGTGGAAGATGCCAGTAGTGAGCAGGTTAACATTATTGAACAGATTTTGAACTACGGCACCATTCACCTCTCAACACAAGGTGAACAAACACGGTATCAGTTTAGATTCGTTGCTAATCCAAAACGGGTCACTCAGTCGGTGAACGACGCGGCTGAACGCGCCGTCCGCGTATTGCAGGGCTACCCGATTGGCGAATTCTAGCCGCTATTTGTTGCGGCTATTTTTGGTGAAGTCGGCTTCTGCTTCTAAGTTTGCGGTCAAGATGTAGCTTTTGCATTTGCCGTCTTTGCAGTCTTTTGGTTCGTAGCGGTAATCGCTGCCGTAGTCGCCAACGGTAATGCCGCGAGGATCTTTGAGGATTTGCGGGTCGACGCCTTTAAGGCCATCTGCCGTCAGTTTTTCTGGGTATGTTTTGTTGGCGGGATAGTATACATCTTCTAGGTTGTAGTACAGCTGATTGATGGCGGTTTTGCGGTCGCTGTCACGCTTGGCAACCTCTAAGTCACGCTTTTGGACATAAAAAATCGTGCCAGCGATCAGTAAAAAGACGATGGCAATAATGAGTTCGAGTACGGTAAATCCGCGCTGTTTGGTCATGCTGTGGCTCCTTATTTCCTCCTATTGTATACCACTAGTCGCTGCTTGTGTATTGACATCTCATGCGTCGACGGGATAAGCATAATACCGTATAATTAATATGGTAAAAGTGAGGGAATATGGCAGAATCTACCAAAAAATCGACCGACGCTCCGAAGACCGCTGACGCTAAGAACACTGCGAACGACGCCAAGCTAAAAGCGCTTGGCCTGGCGATGGAGCAAATAGAAAAGCAATTTGGCACCGGTGCTATTATGCGTCTGGGCGAGCAAAAGCATGCTGATGTTGAATTTATTAGCGCCGGGGCGCTTAGCCTTGATTTGGCACTTGGCGGTGGGTATCCTAAGGGGCGAATCATTGAAGTATATGGGCCGGAAAGTTCCGGCAAAACGACGCTTACCCTGCACGCAATTGCTGAGGTGCAAAAAATGGGCGGTACGGCGGCGTTCATTGACGCTGAGCACGCACTCGATCCGGCCTACGCCCGCAAACTTGGCGTAGACACTAATTCGCTGCTGGTGAGCCAGCCAGACAATGGTGAGCAAGCCCTTGAGATTGTTGATTCATTGGTGCGCAGCAACGCTGTAGATCTGATTGTAGTTGACTCAGTTGCGGCGCTTACCCCGCAGGCTGAAATTGAGGGTGAAATGGGCGACAGCCATATGGGTCTGCAGGCACGCTTAATGAGCCAAGCGCTGCGTAAATTGACGGGTGTGATTAATAAGAGCAAAGCCACGGTGATGTTTATCAACCAAATTCGCATGAAGATTGGCGTGATGTTCGGCAACCCAGAAACGACCACTGGTGGTAACGCGCTTAAGTTTTACGCCAGTGTGCGTCTCGATATTCGCCGCACCGGCCAAATTAAGGTTGGCGAGGATGTTATTGGTAACCGCACCAAAGTAAAGGTGGTCAAAAATAAGATTGCACCACCATTCCGTAGCGCTGAGTTCGACATAATGTACGGCGAAGGTATTAGCCGCACGGGCGATGTACTTGATCTGGCCGTAGCGCACGGCGTGGTAGATAAAGCAGGTGCGTGGTTCTCGTACAAAGACGGCAAAATCGGCCAAGGCCGCGAAGCGTCTAAGGCGTACCTGAAGGATAATCCTAAGGTGATGGATGAAATAGATAAGGCTGTCCGCCAAAAGGTGGTCGCCGAAGAAGCGCTGTAATGAGCGTGCGGCTCGAGACCGGCCAGTGAAGATTACGGCTATTAAAGCGCAGGTAAAAAATCCTGAACGCCTAAGTGTTTATGTGGACGAGAAATTTGCCTTTTCACTCAATTACATGCAGCTGCTCGATGAGAAGCTGCATGCCGGCCTCAATATAGATGAAGCGCGTCTTGCAACCCTCAAACACTTAAGCGATTTTGGCAAAGCATACGAACGGGCGCTCATGTTCGCCATGATCCGTCCTCGCTCCGTACAAGAGATGCATGACTACGCCCGTCGTAAAAAGTGGGCGCCAGAAGATGCGGAGGCGATTGTTGATAAACTTTTGGCTAAGAAGTACCTCGATGACAGACGTTTTGCCCGTGCCTGGATAGAAAACCGTGCGCTCGGCAAAAAGACGAGCCAGCGTAAATTACGTTTGGAGCTAAAGCAGAAAGGTGTATCTGAGTCTATTATCACAGAAGTATTGCAACAGGCTAATTACAGTGATACCGTCGCCCTCAAGCAGCTCATAGTTAAAAAACGTAAGCTAGTCAGGTATGCTCAAGATGAACAAAAACTTGTGCAGTACCTGGCGCGGCTGGGGTTCGGATTTGATGATATTAAGAACGCGCTTCAGGATGAGTAGTGCTCGAGGGTGACGCCGGGCGCGGCACCTCGGGCGGTACGCGCCGGCGTTTGAACGGATTTGTCACCAGGTGTTCTAATTTTTTGGCTGGAGCCGCATCGTGCACGACAGCCCCGCGCACAATAACGGCCGTATCCGTCACTTCGATAATCTGCGTTCGACTAATTATCACTTCCACAGTGCCCCAAGCCTGCATAAACCCAGGCTGAACGTGTAATTGCATAATAAAGAACGATTTTGTGTCTACGGTGTAATTAGCAACTTTGCCGACCTTGCGCCCATTCTCTTCAACGACCTGTTTGCCCTCAAGCGTAAAGTTGTAACTAATGATTGTTTTAAGGCGAACAAGATCATCCGGCGACATAAGTGTATCTGCGTCGTCGACAATAAAACCTAAGTCGCTAACTTCGCGGATATCGTCAATAGTTAAGATTGCCGGATTTACGTCCAGGGTAGGTCCTTGGCAGTAAAAAGCGACGATTTTTAGTTCGCGCGGGTCAATTATTGAGGTCTGAGTGCGAGCAAGTTCTGCACCCGTTTGAAGGCTCATGACGGGTATGTTCAAAATGCGCTCTTTTAGTACAAGCATGCTCTTATTATACCCGTACTATTTTTATCGCACCTGTGGAAAACTTGGTACTTTACAGACAGACGCAAACAAGTTCATACTTCGCGGCATCATGAAACGATTTTACCTATTTGCCCTGATTATTACCGTAATATGCAGTCATGCTTCGCCGGTTGCCGCAGAAGAAGACTTATCATCCCATGTCGTCATTGCGGCAGTTCAGACCGGCAAGACAGAGGCTACTGGCGAAGATTATGTAGAAATCTATAATCCCACGACAGCCGCTTTAGATGTAACGGGTTGGAAACTTCAGTATCGTGCCGCTAATGCAAAGGGGGCGAACGGGTGGGCGACGAAGCGTACTGTTGCCTGCCTAGAACCTGTGGCTGTTAATCCATGCATTGTCACTATTAAACCTCACGACAGATTGCTTTTTGCCACTTACGACATAGCCGGCATAGCCGAGCAGCCACTCGCGACTGGCTTTAATGATGCGGGCGGTCAGCTGCGATTGGTCGATAATGCGGGTACGGTGCAAGACATGCTTGGCTACGGTACGGCGTTAGAAGCGGAGCAAGCTCAACCGGCTCCGGCACCACCGCTTGGCCTCGCTTTGCTCCGCAAGAGCAATGAGGGGCATATTGTCGATACCGATAATAATGCCGGTGACTTCCTGGTCGGCTGCTACATGCCCATGCCACCAGGAGAGGTCTTGCCTGCGGGCCCGCCGGTTACGCAGCCTTGTCCTGTCATTCCTAACGAAGATGATGAGCAGCAAGAGGCGAGCGGCGTGAGCCCTGCGACGACTGAAACGCCGCCCTCTGACCCGCAAAAGCCGTATCCACAACTATTTATAACTGAGTTGCTTCCAGACCCCGCTAGTCCACAGACGGATAGCGACGATGAGTTTATTGAGCTCTACAACCCTTTTGGCGATCCCGTTGACGCCACAGGCTATATGCTTGAGGGTGGTAGTGACTTCCGTTACCACTTTACGCTTAGCGGTGTTATTGTGCCTGCGGGCGGCTATGTTGCCATACCATCTTCCGAGTCACATATTAGCCTTGCAAACAGTGGTACGTTGGTGCGCTTAGTGAACCCGGCCGGCGAAATCGTGGACACGGTTGCAAATTACGGTTCCGCTAAAAGCGGTCAGTCATGGGCCAAAGTGGATGGGGTATGGCAGTGGACGACAAGCCCAACACCGGGCGGTGCAAATGTAATAGTTGTGCCCGCAGTGCCTGTTGCTGCTAAAAAAGCAGCCGCCAAACCTGCCGTCTCAAAAACGAGCAAAATCGCCAAGGCTTCTACCGGCGCCACTAAAGCGGCAAAGACCACTGCAGCCGCTGCGTCAATTGGCGCTAATAAAAATCAAGGTGACGGAAACGGCTTTTCTTATTGGCTACTTGCACCAATTGGCGCACTCGCTGTGGGCTATATAGGCTACGAATACCGCCACGACATCGTACGTTTGTGGCACAAAGCAAAACAAGCCGTAAGTGGCAAGAAAGGCTCAGAGCCTACTCCGCAAACGGATTAATGCGGCCAGTTGGGAATGGCTTGGTCTGCCCGGTATTGTCAGTCGATTTTTGCAAGGTCTTAATCTTGTTAATGGTGTCGGTGGTGGTCTTATTAAATTTGCTGCCTATTGTTGCCTGGAATTGTTTGCCCTTGTACTCTTCATCTGTTGGGCTATTAAGTGTTTGATTGACGGTGTAAATAACGCCAGCTACTGTACTCAAAAGCAAAACGGTCACAATAAAGTAGTGATGCCGGACGAGGGGCTTAAGCTTACTTAGGTAGGTTAGGATGGCTGGTGGGATGGTGAACTTCATAGCTAGCTCTTTAAATACACCTCGCAACTAAGCGACGGGTTACTAATTTTGTTTGGGTCCTTGTCTGGCGCGAGGGTAAGGCTGGTGACTTGAATTTTGGTTAGGTTACCTTCGAGATCGCGCAAAAAGTTTAAGAAGGTGACATAAGCGAGCGGCCCTTTAAGGGATACAGTGAATGGCGTCTTTTTTGCGCCGTTAGTTGCAGCTGCATTTTTATTGGTCGTAGAGAAGTCGAAGGTATTTACCTGTATGCCATAGCGCGCCGCGTAATCGGCCACATCTTTAATGACCTGGTCCTGGTATTGGTATTGGGCACTAGTGGCGGCAATTTGTTTTGCCCGATCTACAATGTCCTTCTGATCTTCAAGTTGTTTTTTGAGCTGCTTAAGCTGCTGTAACTCTGTGCCACTTAGGTCGGCGTCGGTCCTTGCGTGGTCGGTTTCACGGACTTTTTCGGCGAGCATACCCTGCACCCACCACACGCCAGCGCCAAAACTAGCCAATAGCACGACAACCAAGCCAATCAACATGTAGCGGAGTTTAGTGGCTGTCATTGTTTTGCCCCCGGCTTTTTGGTAAATTGCGCTTTGAGTGTGACGCTAAAGGGGTACTTTTGGGTGATTGTTGTAGCGGAGCCGGTCGAAGTGTCGGTCTGGCTTATGTTGGCGATATTCACATTCTCAAAAATTGGCGAGTTCTCTAGGCTATTTTTTAAGTTCACTGCCCGGTCATACGACATAGCGCGGCCACTTATGTCTATTGGCGCGTTCGTATTAGTTGTAGTGGGTGTCGTTGAGCCAAGGGTTAGATTGTTAAGTACTACACCCTGCGGAATAACCGCGGCGATGGAGAATATTAAGTCACTAAAACTAACATCACTGCCAAGAATGGTTTTGGCCGTTGCCAGGTTCTTGGCAAATTCTTCGGCGGCAGTTTTGGTTTTTGCGTACTCTTGTGCGGCTGTTTGGTTTTCTGCTTTGATGCGATCGGCGAGTTCTTTGTCGTTTGCCGTTGCCCAAAAACCAACAGTAAATACCACACCAAGAAGCAGCGCAGTCGTCACTACTAGCGTGCAGTATCTATAAAGGGTCACGTTCATGCGCGCAGCTCGCGCCTGCCGCTTGGTTTCTGGAGGGAGGAGATTTATCATTGCCAGATCTCCTTGGGGTCAATAATGCCAAGACCGGCTGCAGTTATATAGCGCGGTTTGAACAATTTGCTTGGCGGCGTGAGATGCCCGAAGCTTATTGAGTGCCATGGATTGGCAACGCGCGACGGCATGAGCATGGCGTCTGTCATAAATTCACCCAATCCCGGCAGATTGGAACCCCCGCCTACAATAAGAATTTGCTCAATCTTGGTCTTGGCGCCGAGCCGTTCCGCGTAATACCGCATAATCTTGCGTGTTTCCTGGGCGACTTGTGTAAGGACGGGCTCAAGTGCCAAGCGAATTTGATTCTGCTTGGGGCCGGGCGCAAGGCCACTGTGCACTTTAAGTTGGTGTGCTTCTTCGAAACTAACTTTGAGCTTATCGGCAATAGTGTAGGTAACGGTGTGGCCGCCAACCGGCGCGCTGCCGGTGACGCGTACCACTTGGTCGACGAGGGCGATGTCACTTGTGGCGGCGCCCACATCTATGACGATGGTTGGAAGGTGGCCTTCTTCGGTGCGCCGAATAAGACGTGCGGCCGAACTAATCCCTGGCTCGACAAGCACCACCTGCAAGCCCGCTTTTTCACAGCTGGCAACCGAAGCGTCGACAATCTTTTTTGGCACCGCAGTAAGCAGTACGGTAATGTTCTCTTTGTTTCGTTCGACAATTTGGTGATCAATATACAGCTCGCTGGCGGCAATAGGAATATATTGTTCAACCTCAAGCTGGAGTGAGTCTGACAGATTGGCTTCTGCGTCTAGGGGGAGCTCAAGCGTGCGGCTGTAAGTACGCGATGTCGGCACGCTAATGGCTACATGATTGCTTGGCAATTTACCGTGGATTTTTTCCCGCAGCAACTGCCTGACCCCGTCGGCCAAGTAGTCGTCTTTGGCGGCCGTCAAGCTGTTATTTACCTTTTGCGGGTCGAGGTCAATCGAACCGTATCCAAGCACTGTCATTTTGCGCTGGTTAATCGCCATGGCTTTAATACCGGTCGAGCTAATATCTATGCCGACCAGAGGCTTATCATGGTAGAATAATTTCGTTTTTGTGCCCATCACTGTATACGCTTATGGTTAGTATACCATTTACTGTTACGGACCGGTTAGTACTTCGCGCCACGAAAGCACATTGTAAGTGCTTGTCACTGGCCAGCTTGGCGGTGGCGTGTAAAGCATGTTGTAGTCATACTGTGTGGTGTTATTGAGGACGCCCGAGATGTAGTTGCCGGTTGACGCTTGCAATGCTGCGTCGCCACAAGAACTACCCCTGAACCATGTCCACGTCCATGACTGCCGGGTAGCAACTGAACCGTAGAAGTTGAATGTTTGGTTGGCGTTTGTCCAGCCGCGCGTACAGGTGTTGACGGTACGATATGTACTTGGATATTGCACGCTACCCGCTTGGGCAATGAGCGCTGCGTCAACCTCAAAGTTGAATGACCCGGTAGCTGGCGGCGCGTAAGGGGCGATGAGAATATCTTGTTCGGCCATCAGGCCAATGGCGTCACTGCCATCTTTTTGGGCGTAGACCAGGTCATCGGCAATGACTATATTTGCCTCTTGTGACGAGCTGGCGAGCCGCCCTGCCCCAATGGTAACGCGACCATTGTAGGTGGTGTTGCTGCGCACCCATACGTTGTCTTCGGCAAAAATGACGCCCGAACCTGGGATGGCAATATTCGTGGCTACCGAAGAAAGCGTTAGTGCACTGGTATATGGTGTATTGCGGTCGTTTTCGGCATTAACTTGCGACAGGTTATAGGTGCCATTGTTGTTCAGCTCAATCAAGTAGCCTCTGTTAATGGCGAAGGTCGAAGCACGGCGGGGCAGGTAGGCAGCGGTTCTTGTAGATGGCGTTTGCGAACAGGCATTCGGCATGCTAGCCAGACTGGTAGTTGATGAGTCTGCCAAGAAGGCATTCTTTTTGATGCTGCACAGCGAGCCGGTCACGGCATTAAAATCAACCGAAGGCACCGGGTAGCGCCAATCAGACTTATTGCGTGTATTGCAGTTTACCGGCGACGTTACGCTTGTATGGCACCACACACCTGGTTTGCTGCTGCCATCACCGCCTAAGTTGCTTGGTGGGGTGTAGGTTGCGTTGGTGCTTGTTACGTCACTATTGCTGGCACCGTCCATGCGAATGCCCTGGTTGGAATGCACTGGTCCGTTGGCGGATTCGGTGTTGCCGAACCATACGGCAGTGTCGGCAACAAGGCCATAACTGGCAAACGATGGCGCGCCAATTTGAGCGTCGATAGTCCGTTTTATAGATGTACCGGCTACTTGCCCAATTGCCCTTATCTTAACAATGGTCGAGCCGCCGCCTTGGGGATTAATCCATAAGGTAAACGTCCCTTGGGTCTTAGCATTATCGTCTACATAGTTGTGAACGTAGGGGCCATAACCGAGCTGCGGGTCTGGGGTGGTTGGGGTGCTTTGGCCATCTTTGTAATCGGTGGCATTATGACTGAGGTGCCAGAGATAATAGTTAATGCCCGCCTCGGCAATGTTGAAGGCCTTTTGGCTTTGAATGTTGTTGCCAACAAGCACAATATTGCTGCCAATAAGCTCAACCACCGACATGAAAATTATTGTAATAACTACTAAAAATCCAAGGACACTCGGAAGTACGAAGCCTTTTTGTTGTCTTTTTTGTCTGCTCATAAGTTTGTCTTCCTGTTGCGTAAGCTGACTTCGCTTGTGATGGTATCATTACCCGATTGGCTCGGCAGTGTAATTGGTACGGCAAGGTTAATTCGCATACCTTTTATAGTGTGCAGATCGGCGATTGGCGGCGTGAGTGTATTGCCGGCTGCATCAAGGTACTGAAAGGTCTTCACCGTGGGTGAGGAGTAGAAATTATCGATGATTGTCACTGTCCGTTGTTGTGCAGTTAAGAGCGTGCCAGCCGGTGGATTTGCCGACAGCGGCGTAACATCGGCAAACAATTTGGTGCCCGCTGGATTTTTGTAGTAATGAATGAGCGACACATTGGCGTCGTTCGGAGCGAAGTACGCATATACCGTCACTTCTGTATCGATGGCCTGAGTAACATCGGTCGCCCCGCGGAGCACCTTTGCTATGCGCTGCGACTGCATGGATAGCTGACTAAACATGAGCCCCTCTTGCTCTAGGACAAAAAATTGCCGGAGGGTTTGGTTAAAAAAGGGATAGGCAATAACAATTAGGATCGCCAGAAGTGATAGTGCGATAACAAGCTCGCCAACGGAAAATCCACGACTATGGCGTAACACTCATACCTCCTAGCAGCGGCGTTCCTGGCAGGGTGAGGGTGCCGCTAGATGTTGTAAGTTGGAGGCCGAGCGCACCTTGTGTGGCGCTGCTTAGGTCAACGGTACAATTGAGTGATTTCTGGCTTGCGTCGCCGGTGCAGCTTGCGGTGAAGATGGAAGCGCCCTGGGTGAGCTGTACGGTTGTAGCACAGCTTGCGGGGTTGTTGCCGCAGGGTAGGTTGCGGCCGGTAATGGTAAATGCGAACGCGCTCAGGCTACTCCCTTGGCTGGCCTCATCTGGCGAGATGGTGAAGATACGGGGGAAGCTCGGGCTTGTAGTGAAGATCAGCCTGACTTTTTGGTAATAATTATTGCCGCTAAAGGTGAAGGTTGGGCTTGGCGGGTTGGCAGCGGTGTACGTAGGCACGGTGATTGGTTGTAGCGAATTGTTGCCTGCGTAGGGTACGGCGGCTGCTAAGTAATAGTTTGTGCTGCCGTTTTGGCAGCCGGAATTGCCATCGTCGCCGCAGAAGAAGTAGTTGCCGGGTACCAGGTTACTGACTGCGGCCAGGCCGCTACCGTCGGTCGTTGGCCGAGTATCGGTGGGCGACAGATTATCGTAGTAGTACACGGTATTGCTCGCATCGGTGTAGCTCTTATAGCCGCCCTTCATGTATATTTTGGCGTTGCCTATGGGCGAGCCGCTTGTGTTGACAGCCTCAAGCACGATGCTGTTGGGGCCTTGGGGTTTAATGACCAGCGTCACTGACGATGATTGTTGGGTTAAAATCTGCTGGCTTGGGTAGGTTGGTTGCAGGGAACCATTTGGCGGCGCAATGGTCGTTAGCGTCGAATAGCCTGTTTTAGACGCTGTCACGACATAGCTGTACCCAGTCGTGTCGGGCGGCAGTCCGTAAAAGATTGCCACGCCATTGCTGTCGCTTGTATCAGAAACATTTATATTTGGCGTAATGGTATTGTTGGTAACTTGGATAGTGGCGCCTGATACTGGTGTGCCTGTGTCATCTAAAACAGTGACGAACAGAGCGCCAGTCGTGCTTGCCGTCTCGGCCACCCGGGCAGATATTTGCGTGTCTACCTCGGCTAAAAGGGAGGTGGCAGGAGCATATACCGACACATGGACAATCTTATAGTCCGCTGGGTTCGTGTCTGTAGCCGGCGCCGTAGCAGGCGGCGGGTAGTTGCGACAATAGAGCATTTTGAGTGCGAGCGTAGGGTAATTGGCGCAGCCATCGAATGCATCATCGACGTAATTTATACTCGTTTTAATAGTATAAGTGACGCCATTGTATACTTTGGTGGTTGTATTGGGCAGTGGACTGGCACTGTAAATGCTGCCGCCTGCTACGGCAAGCGTGTCATACGGCAACGATTTTAAATATTCCATTTGATTAGTGGCAAGGGTAGAGGCAATTGCCTTGCGTTTGGTCACGGCTGCACTGTTGGCAAGGGTCGTGAACAGGCTTAAAATCGCCAGGGTCACAAAAGTAAGCACGGTCAAACTTATGACCAGCTCGACAAGCGTATAGCCCGACGTACTCTTAGGGGTGCCCACTGCTTTTGTTTGCTCGTTCTACTTCTTTAAGCATAAGCGGTAGCGGCTTTTTAATCAATGTTACTAACAAAACAGCCCCGGAGTACGAGACTGTTTTGCTTCTTACGCGTGTCTACAGCGGTTAGTTCAAACTGTCTTTGGTCTGAACCGCGTTTGTGTCTTCCTTAAGCCAGGTTAGCTTAAACTTGGCACATGGCGCAGTGGTACAGGCAGTTGTGCCGTCGCTTGCAAAGGTACGGTAACCGTAGTGGTCTTTGTCTGGCGTAGCACTGTTGTTTACGCTGTTAGCGGTTGCACCCGGAGCGCGAGTCGACTGAATGTCGATACCCTTCAGGTTTGCGCTTACCCAGCTGTCAGTGTCTAGGCTGCCAGTAAGGATTGGGTAGCCACCGTTGTCGTTGTAGTAGACTTCAAGCTGTGTCGCGATTGAGTTCACGTCTGTTTGGCGCTCAGTGTCACGTGCACGGCGCTGTACGCCGCTAAAGGTGTTCAACACCAAGGCGGCCAAGATGCCGATGACCACGATGACGATCAGAAGCTCGACGATCGTGAAGCCTTTTTGTAAATGTTTTTTGAGCATTGAATGCCCCCCTTTTAAATTATTGTAGCCGCGTAAGAATTACACCGCGTCTTGAGCTTAAGTATAACCATAAGCGCGTTGCCGTCAACTCTTTGCTTGTGGATAACTAGCTCTCTAACCCTTAATATTAGTCGAGAGGCTAGAGATCGGTCCCATCACACTAGCGGCAATCAAACCAATCATACTGCCCATAATCACAATCATGACTGGCTCTAGGATTGAGCTGAGGCTACCAATGAGGGTGTCGACTTCTTCTTCGTAAAATTCGGCAACTTTAATAAGAATAGTGTCTGTTTGGCCGGTCTCTTCACCCACAGCGAGCATCTGCGACACAATCATGGGGAACATATTGCTTTCGCTCAATATAACCGACAATTGCTTGCCGTTTTTAACTCCCTCGGCGGCCTTATCCAACGCTTCTTTGTAGGCCGAATTACCCACTGCGCCGCCACTCACCTTAAGCGCCTCAACGACGCTTACGCCGGCGCCTAGTAAACTCGCAAACGTGCGAGAGAAGCGCGCTACGGCGAGCTTGCTAATAATAGTGCCAATCGCGGGAACTTTGAGCATAAAGGTATTGAAGGTGCGCTTGCCTTCGGGAGTTGCTACCCAACGGCGGAACAGAAATATACCGCCTACAGTCAATCCAATAAGAATGTACCACTGGTTCGTCATAAAGCTGCTAATCGCAAGCATGGCCTGTGTTATTGGGGGGAGCTCGGCATCGGGGCCGCCAAGGTCTTTTACAATCTGCCCAATGCGCGGCACAATGAACACCATAAGGCCAATGAATGCCACAACAGTAATGGTGAGCAGTACAATAGGGTAGGTCATGGCACCCTTCACTTTTTTGCGGATTGATTCGCTTTTTTCTTGTTGCAGGGCCAGGCGTTTTAGAATTTCGTCGAGAATACCACCAGCTTCACCGGCGCGTACCATATTAACGTATACCTCGTTAAACACTTTCGGATGTTTGGCAAAGGCGTCGCCAAGCGACATGCCACCCTGTACGTCTTTGTTGACAACAGTGAGCACTTCTTGAAGGCGCTTGCTTTCCGATTGCTGTCCCAATGTATTCAGCGCCCTAAGTAACGGCACGCCCGCGCTCACCATGGTACTCAGCTGGCGGGTAAAAATAACAAGCTCTTTCGATTTGACCTTGCCCTTAAACAAACCGCTCATTGCTTTGGCGCGCGTGCTTTCTTCGCGCAGGCCAACAGGACGCAGTTTTTGCTTGCTTAGTAATGCGGTGGCAGCGGCCCGGTCTTTGGCTTCAAGGGCGCCTGTCACTTTTTTGTTTTGCGCGTTCATAGCGCTGTAGGTAAATTTAGCCATAGTTATTCGCGAGTTACACGCAGGATTTCCTCAATGCTCGTTTGGCCGCGCAAGGCTTTAATAAACCCGTCCATTTGCATGGTGACCATACCCTCTTTGATAGCTTCTTCCTGAATGGTGTTGCTGGTGGCGTTGGTGGTGATGAGCTTTTGCACTTCTACGCTATTAGACAATACCTCGTAAATACCCATGCGCCCCTTGTAACCGCTGTGCCCGCAATTATCACAGCCTTCGGGCTTGGGGCGGTAGAGGCGCGTAATGGTACCGCCTTTTATTGATGTCTCGGCGCCAATATCTTCGCCAATTTTTTGGCTAGCGGCTAATTTTTCGAGTTCGGCGTAATGTTCAAATGTGTCTTTATCTTTTATGCCAAACATTTGGCCAATGGTAGTGAGCTCGCCATCTTCGGGCTTGTATTCCTGCTTACATTTTGGGCACAGGCGGCGCACTAAGCGCTGGCCAACAACGGCCCGGACGGTGCTGGCAATAAGAAACGGCTCAATGCCCATGTCGAGCAAGCGCGGCAAACAGGTGGCGGCGTTGTTGGTGTGCAAGGTACTAAATACTAAGTGGCCGGTTAAGGCGGCCTGTACGGCGAGGTCGGCGGTTTCGCCGTCACGAATCTCACCCACCATGATAATGTTGGGGTCCTGGCGCAGCAGTGCGCGCAAACCGGCCACAAACGTCATGCCTGCTTTGGGATTCACCTGTGTTTGGTTGGTGCCCATAATGCGGTACTCCACTGGGTCTTCGACGGTTGAAATGTTCACGCCAGGACTGTTCAATAAGGTGAGCGTGCTGTACAAACTGGTTGATTTACCTGAACCAGTAGGGCCGGTTACTAAGATCATGCCGTGGGGTTGTTTGATTGCTTCGTTGATTTTATCGAGGCTCCATCCCCAGTAGCCGAGTTGCTCTAGGGTGAGTGCCTTGTTTGATTCATCAAGCACGCGCATAACCACTTTTTCGCCGTCTTGGATTGGGAGGGTTGAGACACGCATGGCATATAGTTTGCCGCCGACCGTCACTTTAAAGCGGCCGTCTTGCGGCACGCGGCGTTCGTCGATTTTAAGATTACTCAAAATTTTAATGCGCGAAACAAGCGCAGCCAGTACATTGCGAGGTAGTTTGTTCGCCTCGCGTAAAATGCCATCTATGCGGTAGCGAACTTGTACAAAATCTTCCCTCGGCTCAATATGAATGTCGGACGCACCGGCACGAATAGCATACTCTAGCAGCAAATTGACCGTTTGGGCAATTGGGGAGTCCTCGGCGACGTCTTCTTCGCTGACCAACTCCTCTTTTTGTTCCTCTTTTTCTACTTCAACGTCAATTACCTTGGTCAGCTCATTGCTAATGCCGCCAATGCCTTCGCGGTACTGGTCCAAGGCCGCCAAGATATTATCTTTGGTCGCAATATAGAGCGCAAAGCTGGCGCCGATGTATTTTTTTAGGAAATCCACTGCCTGGACATCGTCTGGGTCTTCCATGGCGAGTTGTTTGATGCCATCTTTAACAGCAAAAATAACGGCGTTGTACTGCCGGGCAATGCGCTCTGGCAGCAAGCTGATGGTCTTTTTTGTGATGGTTTTGGGGTCGAGTTCGATAAACGGTATGCCAATTTCTTTAGCGTAGAGTTCCGTCAATTCTTTTTCGTTGATGAGCTCGGCCTTTAGCACCAGATCCTGTAATGGCTTGCCGGTCTTCTTTTCTTCGGCACGCACCTTATCAAGCTCGGCAGGTTTGACCTTGCCAGCTTTAGATAACAGCGTCTCCAGTGTCGCATCGGCTATGCGCATAATTATTCTATATTGTAGCTGATGACGCTTATGATTGCTATGCACCCCCACGCGTCAGGTATAATGTTCCCGATGGAATATAAGTTTGTCTGTAAGACTACCGATGACACCAAGCGGCTTGCCGAAGAGATGGGTAAGGCGCTGCACGGTGGCGAGGTTATTGAGTTCCACAGTGATCTGGGCGGGGGCAAAACCACCTTCATGAAAGGGCTGGCCGTTGGCATGGGTGTGGTAGATGTGGTGCAGAGCCCAACCTTTTCAATCAGCCAACTGCATAAAGCGGCACATGGCTTAGAACTGCATCATTTTGATTTTTATCGGCTCGATGACCCCGGCGTGGTGCGAGCTTCACTCGTTGAATCACTCGCCCAGCCCAATGCGGTCGTGGCAATAGAGTGGGGCGAGACAGTGCATGATGTGCTGGGCGCCAATATTATCTCTATCACTCTCACTGTGCAGGATGACGACGCGCGCGTTGTTACTATCGCAGTGCCCGCAGTAGCTGAACATGTTGCCAAAATATTGCAAAATTACCAACAAAATAGGACAATTGCCTGATGTTTTTAACCCTACGCACCGATAACCCGGACGCCGAAATCGGCGTGTTTGATACAGAAGGCAACCAACTCGACTATTACAAATGGCACGCCGACCGCAACCTGGCAAAGGAGTTACTAAGCACTATACGCGACCGTTTGGCAACCCAAAAAGCCGATTGGTCGGCCATTACTGGACTGGTGGTATACCAAGGGCCCGGTTCGTTTACGGGCTTGCGTATTGGTGTAACTGTGGTAAATGCCATCGCCTATGGCCAACAGGTGCCTATTGTTGCCGAACAGGGTGAGGAATGGATAAGTAAGGGGCTTAAGCGTCTCGCTAGTGGGGACAATGACCGCTTGGCCTTGCCTCATTACGGCGCCGAAGCCAATATTACACTGGCCAAGTAGTGGTCGTGGCCGGTTCTTCTTGAATCTCGGAGATAGATGGCCAGCGGACAGTTAAGAACAGGCAATCAGTTATTGCTTCCCAGTTATGGTCGACACCGGGGCCCCACATAACGTAGTCACCTTGTTTGCTGAGGGTGATTACTTTTTCGCGGAACAGGCAGTTGCAGCTACCAGAAATAAGAATGCCAATAGTGGTGCGAGTTTCGTTAGTTACCCACTCGCCACGCTTCCAGCCAGCTGGGTGATGACTCCATTTAATTTCGACATCTTTGGTTTTATGCAGGCCGGTCCAGTTGGGCAAAAAGTTGCCAACAATCCAACCGCGAGTGTCTTTGCCATCTTCAAAAGCATTGCCCTCATAAATATCCTGCATACCCTACATATATCACAACGGTTATGGTTATGCCATTGTAGAATGTTGCTTCGTGGGGACACCAGATAGACTGGTGCCCCCACGTTGTCACGCAGCCGCCGGGGCGGCGAAGAGCGCTTGCAGCCCTTCTGCATCGAGCGATTCGACTTCGAGCAGCTTGGTGCGCAGCAGCTCAAGTTTTTCGCGATGCCCGGTAAGTAGGGTGATCGCTGTCTGTTCAGCCTCCTTTACGAGCTTGTCAATCTCGGCAGTGACGTCGGCCAGGCGCGGGTCATGGCCTGAAGTTCCGAGTGGCACTTGGGCAGTGTACTTCTCGCCCATGCCCACTTTCGTCACCATGTAGGTGGCGAGTTGGGTTGCGACTTCGAGGTCAGACTCGGGGCCTGTGGTGAAGTCGTCGCCAAAGATCACCCGCTCGGCGGCCCGTCCGCCCATGTAGTAGGCGAGCCGGGCTTTGAGCTGTTTGACTGTTAGGTACAGCCAGTCGCCGGTGTCCATGCGGGTATGGCCGCCGGATCCGCCTCTGGGCACAATGGTTACCCGGTGGGGCGGGTCGCCATGCTCTAGCAGCATCGCTACCAGTGCGTGGCCGCTTTCGTGGTATGCCGTGTAGTTGCGGTCACGCTCGGCTACTTCCCGGTTGCGTGCCAGGCCCACTTCGATGATCTCCAGGGCATCCCTGAAGTCCTTCATGGTGACACTTGGCGCGTCCCGCTTGATAGCAAGCAGACCTGCCTGGTTGCATAGAGCAGCCAGCTTTGCGCCGGTCATGCCGCTGGTGAGTCGCGCCAGCTCGGCATACGACACGTCGTCGTCCACTTGGGCGAGCTTAGCGGCATGGAGCCGCAGGATCAGCTCGCGTGCCTTAGGATCGGGTGCAGGCATGCTGGCATGCCGTGTGAAGCGACCCGGACGCATGATGCCAGGGTCGAGATCGTCAGGCCGGTTAGTCGCACCGAGCACTAGGATTGTCGCGTCCGTGTCCTCTGTGAAACCGTCCATCTGCGCCAGCAGCTCGTTGAGCGTGTTGTTGAGCTCCTTGCTGCCGGAGTCGTCGTTGCTACTCCGCTTGCTGGCGATTGAGTCAATCTCGTCGATGAACAGAATACCCCGTCCGTGACGGCGAATTTGTGCGAACGCCTCCTTGACGGCGCGCGGGCCGTCGTTCAGCCAGCGGCCCATGAAGTCGGAACCCTTCATAGAGAAGAACGGCACACCGGCTTCACCAGCAATAGCTCGTGCCAACAGCGTCTTGCCCGTACCGGGATCTCCCAGAAGGAGAATGCCGGTGAGGGGCTTGACCCCGCGCGCTTTGTACTTCTCGGGGTACTTGAGTGCGTCGACGCTTTGGGCGATTTCGGCAATGACCTCGTCGGCACCGCCAACATCCTTGAAGCGCACGTTGGGTATGGCGGCGGGCGCTACCACCACGCCAGATGACTTCAGGCTATTTCCTATGCTCATACTCCTTAATGTGGTGCGATTGAGCCATATCAGGAGTAGGAGGAACAGGAATAGGAATAGGAATCCAAAGAACCACTGGTATTTTTCGGCAAAGCCCTTGCCTGCCACGGTCAGTGGGACACGTGGATTGGCCTTTTCGGCCGCCTCGACAAGATTCGGGCCGTAGCCTGTGGGGTAGGCCACCAGATAACCCTCACCATCCTTTAGCGTGACGGTCATCTGGTTGTGGTCGTTTTGGAGCTCTAGCTCCTGCACCTTCTGCTGCTTCAGGTCGGCATAGAACTGGCTGATCGGTTTGGTGTCTGGCTTGTGCTTCTCCGGCGAGGCAAGTAATGGCCACATGAGGAAGAAGACCATCAACGCCAACACTGGCCATACCGGTTTCAAGTGCACTGCGACCGGCTTGGCCTTCTCGCGCCACCAGCGCTTAAACTGTAGAACGTTCACCACTCTCCTAGTTTTTCTAGGTTTTGCGGACTTGTTGATTTTAAAATGAACTCGTACATTAGTAAATGGCGCATTCCAGTAGTGTTTGACGTATGCCAAAAATACAGCGTACAATAAAGTCAGGTTTTCAGTATGTTAACCAACTGACTGTTTTCAATATAACTTTTATGTATTCAGGAAATCAGATACCGCTTGCGTAACACATAGAGTGAGCATTGCTATTCGCTATATTTGCGAGCGGTAGCTGCCAGAAGGAAGGAAAATATGGAGCTAGGAGTTATCTTAGCAGCATTACTCGGCGCCGGGGCTGGCGCGGGTGGTGTCTTTGTCGTAAATCAGCGACAGGGCGCGGCCGGGGCAGCCAAAGCGGCGCAGCTTATTGCTGACGCAAAAAGTAAGGCCAAGACCATTGAGCTTGAGGCAAAAGACAAAGCCCTCAAAATAACTGACGAGGCCACTAAAGAAGGCCAGAAGCGTCGTAACGATTTGACTGCCATTGAAAAACGATTGGCCGAACGCGAAGAAAATATAGACAAAAAACTTGAGGACTTGGACAAGCGCAGCGACAAGCTCCGCCGCGAAGAAGGCGAAGTAGACGCACTCAAGAATGATATTCGGCAGATTCGCGAACAGCAGATGGCGAAGCTCGAAAAAGTTGCTGGGCTGACCAAAAAGGAAGCTGGCGAAAAGCTCATGCAGATGACTGAGCGCGACGTAAGTAAAGATCTCCTTGGTCTGGTCAACAAGCTGCAAAATGACGCCATGCAAGATGCCGAAGAACGTGCCCAAACCATTCTGGTGAGCGCCATGGAGCGCATGGCATCAGAGGTGACTTCAGAAAAGACTGTTACTGCCGTAAAGCTGACCGACGACGAAATGAAAGGCCGTATCATTGGCAAAGAAGGCCGCAACATTCAAGCCATTCAGCGGGAAACTGGTGTGGATATTTTGGTAGACGACACGCCTGGCATGGTGGTGCTTAGCAGCTTTGACCCGATCCGTCGCCAAGTTGCCCGGGCTGCACTTGAGATGCTCATGAAAGACGGCCGCATTCACCCTGCTCGCATTGAAGAGGTGGTCGCTAAAGCCCAGAAGGCTATCGACAAAGAAATTGACCAAGCGGGCGAAGATGCAATCCGCGAAGTTGGCGTTGTTGGTTTGGTGCCAAAAGAAATGCAGCGCCTGCTTGGTGAACTGAAATTCCGCACAAGCTATGGTCAGAACGTACTGAAGCATTCAACAGAGATGGCGCACATTGCTGGGCTCATTGCCGAAGAGATTGGCGCAGATGTCCGTACGGTAAAGGTCGCCGCGCTACTACACGACACTGGCAAGGCCCTTACGCATAAAATCGAAGGCAAGCACCACCACATTAGCGCTGAAATGGCCCGCAAGTACGGCATGCCTGACCCAATTGTGCACGCTATTGAGGCCCATCATGACGACATAGAGGCAACGACGCCAGAGGCATTGGTAGTGAGGGTTGTTGACGCGCTTAGCGCTGCCCGCCCAGGCGCCCGCAACATTAGCGCGGAAAACTTTGTGGAGCGCATGCGCGAATTAGAAAACGTTGCCCTTGGTTTTGATGGCATAGACAAAGCCTATGCCATAAGTGCCGGCCGCGAAGTCCGCGTGATTGTGAAGCCGCAGCAAGTTGACGACCTCAGTGCCATTAAACTTGCCCGCGACATTGCCACCAAAATTGAAAGCACTATGCAATACCCCGGCACCATTAAGGTGAATGTGATCCGCGAGACCCGCGCGACCGAATACGCCAAATAACATGAAAACCATCTATTACGTCCGCCACGGTGAATCAGAAGGCAACGCGGCGGGCGTTTTAGTTGACGCTAGCCTAGATGCGCCGTTGACTACGCGGGGCGAACGGCAGGCGCGGCAAGCAACAGTATTGCTGGAAGGCAAGCAAATTGATGCCATTATTGCCTCCCCAATGCGCCGGGCGCTTCAAACCGCCCGAATTATTGCCGACGGGTTGGGGTACAAAAAGGAAGTTGTCGCCGATGCACTATTTACCGAACGCGACTTAGGGAGCGCCACAGGCCTGCCGCGAGAAGAAGGCTTGGCGCTGGTTAGAAGCGGTAAAGCGGTCGGCTTCGAAACCGAAGAACAACTCTACGACCGGGCAATGAAGGCCATCGAAAAGCTACGTGTCCTACCCGAAGATCATATTCTCGTTGTTGGCCATAATGGTATGGGTAAAATGATGCGCCTTGCCATTGAAGGTAAGCCTGCTAGCGAATTTACCGTTGGTGAACGCCTCGAACATGCTAAAGTCTACGAGTTTATTCTGGGGTAGTCATAAGCATAAACCGCTGCATACCCTGCGTAGAAATTTTGTTAACTCGCTATATATTTGGCATAATAATGAATATGGCAGAGCTAAGCTTCGACGACGTACGCCGAGCAGCCCAGACAGCTGCAACTAGCTTACAAACTGCCCTGAACGATATCCGGACAAATATTCAGAACACCCGCGGTGACATTAGCCGGCTCAATCCCAACAACGACTTCCAATATCGATTCAACAACTTAGAACGACAAATAAACGATTTAAACCAGTATACCCAGCGGCTTATGTTGGCGTTGCAGAATTTACAGGCAGTCAGTTCGACCGCCCAGCAAAATCAGCAACTGGTGCTGCGAGTAGAACAGCGACTGGTCAACACGGAGCATATGATTGGCGAACTTACCCGTTATGTAGAGGTCATGCACGCTCAAATGGTGCAATTAAGTGAAACGGCAACGCGATTATACAGCCGGGCAGAGCCTTGATGCTAAAGGTGCTTTATTTAGGCGACATTATGGGCCGCCCTGGCCGCGACGTGGTCAGGTACATATTGCCCAAACTTCGTGAAACCTATACACCCGATCTAGTCATTGCTCAGTCCGAAAACGTCAGTCATGGCAAAGGTATCAGTCCGGGTCATGTGCACGAACTGCAAAAGCTTGGGATAGATGTGTTTACTGGCGGCAATCATACTATTGAACGCCCGGCCGTGAAGCCGCTTTTGGCCGACGCGGCGGTGCCCGTACTCGCACCCATAAATCAAGAAGGGGTAGAGCTGGCATGGGGCGCAAAGCGCGTCGCCACAGCCAAGGGCGATGTGCTAGTGGTGAGCTTGCTTGGGAGTGTTTTTCCAACCCCGTTTCCCATGAGGAATCCGCTACTGGTAATCGATGACCTGCTTGCGAGCGATAAAAGTAAGGGTGTGGTGGGAACAATTGTTAATTTCCATGCTGATCTATCGAGCGAAAAGCGTGTGATTGGCTATTATTTAGATGGCCGGGTGAGTGCGGTGATTGGCGACCACTGGCACGTGCCATCGGCTGACGCCATGGTGCTGCCAAAGGGTACGGCGCACATAACCGATGCGGGCATGTGTGGCACGCTTCACAGCAGCCTGGGGGTGACAAAAGAAATCATTGTGGCCCGCTGGCGCGACGGGGCGAAGCTCAAGAATGATATTGCCGAGGGCGGGCCGTGGCAGGCGAACGGGGTGGTGGTGACGATTGATACAAAAACCGGATTCGCAAAAAAGATAGTGCAGGTGAATGAGGTGATTGAAAAGTTACAGTAGTTAGGATATAATTCAAGCTGTTCGTTTGGCGGTTTTACCAAAGGCCGATATGGGCATACTATCGTTTTCCCCTCGTTCGCGATAAATCGCTCCACTCGGGCGTGAAGTAGGAAAACGTTAATTGCCACCGGCAATTAACGGGGCGTGGCGCAGTCCGGTTAGCGCGCGCGGTTTGGGACCGCGAGGTCGAAGGTTCGAATCCTTTCGCCCCGACCAAGAAAAATGTCCGACCTTTGTGGTCGGACATTTTTCTTGGTGGAGAGTGATTCGCCCGGCCTCCTCTCATTTGCTATCATTAGAGTAATGCCTACGCGTTCTGCTGGTTTTGCATTGATCGAACTGGGGGTCGTCCTGGTGATTATTGGCTCACTGTTATTTATTGTGGTGACGCAGACGGTTCAATCTCACTCGCAGTCGGGTAATATCCAGCGGCGCGCCGACGTGAACAGTATTTTGAACGCTGTATTGGCGTACGCAAAAGATAATGGTGGCAAGCTCCCGGAAGGCGTGGCACAGCAGCCAAAACTTATTGCTTCAACAAATGCCGAGAGTGCCGTGAACTTATGCCATGCCTTGGTGCCCAAGTATTTAACCACCATTCCTATTGATCCGAATAATGGGTTAGCCGTGCCGGTCGGCTCCAAATGCAACGAAAAGAATGCCCGCTATAGCAGCGGCTACATGGTCCAAGCAACTCCGGACAATAAGGTGCTTGTCAGTGCGCCTGGTGCCGACGGCACTGACGCTATTTTTGCCCAGAATTAAGCCGCTAGCACTATTCCTTTGTTGGCATCGACTGTTACTTTTTGACCTTCTTTTAGGATGGAGGTAGCATTTTTTGTACCTGTAACGCACGGCTTTTTGAGCTCGCGCGCGATTATGGCTGCATGGCTGAGTACGCCACCTAGGTCGGTGACAATGGCTGCGGCTTGTTGCATGAGCGGCAGGTAGTCAGGGGTGGTCATGTGGCAGACAAGCACGTCGTTCGCGTTCAAGCGCACCTTTGCAATGGCGTCGGCAGCTACAATACGCACCACGCCACTTGCCTGGCCTACGCTGCCTGCTCGCCCTTTTACAAGTGCTGCCTTGGTTGTTTTGACTGGTGGTTGCACCTCGTAAATGTCGGCCAGCAGACGATTGTAATCGATAAACCAAATGCCATACTCTTCTGATTTTGAGGTTTCAAAATAGCCTTTGAGATAATCATGGGCGAACTCAGCCCCTAGCTCTTTTTTGAGTTTCTTTTGCTGCTCAGGATTAGTTACTTTAATTTTTTCAACCACTTCAATCAGGTGGTCTTTAATGCCTGGCTGCAGGCCGTCGAACTTCCATGTTTTAAAATCGTAGGCAAATGTGGTTGGTGGCACATCTTCGTAGAACCCCTGAGTGAGGGAGTTGGGCTGACCTTTTTTGGCCTCGCCAAAGATACCCTTGTTGGTGACGGTAAAGATGGTGGCCCATTTGGCGTCGTCGTGGGGCACAAAGTCAACGTCGTAATCTTTGGGATTGACCTTTTGCTCGTCGAACCACTCAAGCGCCTTTTTAATGCTATAACCGCGCATGCGTAATTTGGGTACGGTTGGTTTGAGGGGGATAAGCCGGATGGCACATAATTCGTCGCCATGTTGCTCTACGAACATGCGCAGCGTTACGGTACGCTTGGCAACTTCGGTGCCTTTAAAGCGCGACGGCTTACCAAACGGCAGGCCGATTATCTTTTGCAATGTGTCGAGCCGGTCATGTTTGCGGGCGTCTTCCTCGCGTAGCTCCTTGGCGCGCGGATCACCAATTGCCTCAAACCATTCTGTAAGTGAAATTTGTTTTTCGTAGAGTTTGGTCAGATAGGAATCCATAATCCTCCTTACAGGGTTGTTATTGGCCGCGCTTGCAAAATATACAGTTGGCCGGTTGTGCCATACGCCCACTCAACGTCAACAGGGTAGCCATAGTGATCTTCTATGGCTGTCACCGTACGGGCAAGCTCTTTGAGCTGCCTGGGCTTGAGGCTTGGGTTGTTTTGTTTGTGCGGCGGAACTGCTGCTTCTATGGTAGCGCCTTGCTCGTAGGTAAGAAAGGTGAGTTTAGTGGCAATGTCTTGATCCAAGAGGTTCCCTTGTTTGGTGAGGAGGTAGTTGTCGGGGGTAGCAGTGCCCTGTACAAGCAGCTCGCCTAATCCGTAAACCGACTCAATGACTAATTCGTTACGATTACCGGTAACAGGGTTGGCGCTGAATGCCACGCCGGCAATCTCACTATGGATCATTTGTTGCACGAGCACGGCAAGGTCAAAGCTCTCCCCAGAGGCGTAGGCTCTTGTCCTGGCGGATTGCGCGGAAGCTATGCAGGTTTGCACTGCCTGGCAAAGCTCGCTTTGTGTAACATGCAACAATGTCGCAAATTGTCCGGCCCACGATTTGTCTTTGCCGTCTTCGCCAATACCAGATGAGCGGACGGCAACGTTTTCTAATTCGAGCTCTTCGTAGGCGGTGAGTAACTCTTCGTCAGAAATGGCGGAGCCCGCTAGCACGGCAAACCCCGTCGGCACTTGGTGGCCAGCGGCCATGAGCTCCCCTAGGCGTGCCGCCTTGCCACCCACAAGGGGTGTGTCGCTGGCCCGAATATCTGTAAGATACTTGATGCTCATTGTCGGTTGCTGGAGTTACTTGTTGTGTTGTGGCTCAAATGCCGGATGCGGTGATGGGGGATTACTCTAGTTTCCATGTAATTTTCTCTCCACCATTTGGCAAATAGTAGGCAGCACTTTTTTGGACGAGCACGTCATCTACATAGAAGTTCCAATATGTATTATCAGCTCCGCCCTTTACGCCGTTAATAGCGGTAACGAACGGGCCGTACGATGAATGTTGTGTTTCTACGCTCGCATGTGCTTTGAGCTGATCAAGTATGCTCGTGCCTTCGCTGGCGATAAACGACAGCTCGGTCGTTTGGGCGGGTAGCCCCTGTTGGGTTACGGTTTCAGCGCCCTTTACGGCGGTGTGAGATGGTTTTTCGACCAATGTTAACGTAGTGATGCCGAGACCGATGGCCGCAAGCGCCAGTACACTGGTCGCAATAGTTTTTATTTTTTTCATATCTTTTCCCCCATCGTCATTATTGCGCTTATGTAGCGTGAGGGTCAATATGTTTACGCTATATGTTGTGTATTAGACGATGCGGAACAGAGGTTGCGAGCTTACCGATGAAGTGCCATAATGGGTTTTGCATCGGAGATTAGCGCAGCCTGGTAGCGCGCCGCGTTCGGGACGCGGAGGTCGTGGGTTCAAATCCCGCATCTCCGACCATGATGTTATCCACAAAAAAGTTGCATGGTACCGTTCGGTATACCATAAGAATAGCCGGGGTGCTATGTGAAAAATTTATCATTCCACCCCTGTAGAACAAATCAAATTGAAGCCACAAAGAACCAATTTTACAAGATTGTTAAGTTAATGTAGTTTAGCATATACTGCGTGAGGCTCAATAATTTTGGTCTATGCAAGCCATGTATAGGCTTAGTTTTTGCTGCCAAAAAACTGTTTCTTCGTACCCAGCAATGGGGAAGGGAGTGAGCATGCGGAACATGCTCAACAGGCTCAAGGGACGTACCGCGCTGCTGATCGCCGGTGCGGCCACCGCGGCGGCAATCGTCGGCGTGTCGGGCGGGGCGGCCTACGCGGTCATCACCGGCGCCACGTCCGGAACGGCCGTGCAGCATTCAATCGCCCGCAACGACACCGCGCTGCTGGTGCCCGGAGCAGCCAACACCTGGCAGACCGTCAGCGGCATGGTGCGGACCGTCTCGGTGCCGTCCGGCCAGCGGCGGCTGTTCATCGCCACGTACACCGCGGAGTCGCAGTGCACGGGCGGCAGCTGGTGCTCGGTGCGCATCGTGGTGCGCAACAACGCCACCGGCGCCGTGAGCGAGCTGTTGCCGGCCTCGGGCACGGACTACGCCTTCGACGCCCCGTCGACGGATCTGTGGGAAGGCCACGCCCGCACCCAGAGCACCAACTACCTGCCGGCGGGCAGCTACACCTTCTCCGTGCAGGCCAACCGGGTCGGCGGCAGCACGTTCCGCCTCGACGACATGCATTTCGAGGTCGTCGCGACCACCTGACCCGCGGAGCAACAGTTGAAAGCCTCGGCCGCCCACCACGCGGGCGGCCGAGGCCCCAACTATCCCCTGGCAGCCAGGTATTTATGAGCAGTCCTCTTACGTTTACGCCGATTAAGCTTTACAATAGTGACATTATGCTTATGTTTATTAAGCGCCTGTGGCACGACGCCGTACAGGGTGGCATTAAAGACAATGCCAGTGGCCCTCAGCGTGAGCTTGTCTATTTTATTAATGTGTATTCGTGGCTGGCTTTCTTGTCGTTGAGTGGTTTTGGCGTTCTGCACATTATCTCCGAAGGAAATCCGCAGTTAGGAAATCTTGAACTTCTTTGCGCCGCCGTTATCGTGTTGAATATGCTGGCACTGCGAGCCACCTACAACATTGCCATTGCTAGGTTTGGCCTCCTTGCCACTGTATTAACGGCACTCATTATTATGCTTATGACCGGGGGCATGCAGAACACTGGCATTTTTTGGCTCTATGTATTCCCTGTCCTTGCATTCTTTTTGGCCGGGCGCCAAGGGGGTATTGCGTGGATGGCTGTGCTGTACGCAGCCATTTTCTTATTGTTCGCGCTTGAGAGGTACGAGTGGGTGGACATTCCGTATGCCCCTATTGTCTTGCGTCAGGCACTGATAAGCCTATTTGTGGTAACGATTGGCGTAGCCGTATATCAGCGCTCGCGCGATAAATATCAGAAAGAGGAGCAGGAAATTGATCAAGCTAAGAGCCAATTTGTGACGCTGGCTTCGCACCAGCTCCGGACGCCCATTGCTGCGGTGAACTGGTTTGCAGAAATGCTCCTGAATGGCGATGCTGGCAAGCTCAACAAAGAGCAGCACGATTACACGCGGCAGCTATACGCCAGCAACCGCCGGTTGTCTGGCATGGTAGATGTTATGCTACTTGTTTCCAGCCTGGAGCTCAATGAGTTGCGTATTCGTTTGGAACCTACGGATATGGCGGCGTTGAGCCATCGGTCGTTAGAAGCGCAAATCCAAAAAGAGGGTAAGCACGACCTTCATATTGAAGAGCGGTATGAAGATGGCTTGCCACGCATACGCGTAGACGCGCATGTCATGGGTATTATTATGCAGAATCTATTCTCGAACGCCCTTAAATATACTCCCAAAGGAGGCGCCGTAACAGTAACGATCAAGCGCAGCCCAGAGAAATTGACGATTGGCAGCAAGGGAAGCATAGAGATTGCGATAACAGATACAGGATACGGCATTCCTACCTCACAACGGGACAAAGTGTTTGGCAAACTCTTCCGGGCAGATAATATAAAAATCAAAGACACTGACGGCACTGGCTTGGGGCTATATAGTGTGCGTGCCCTTTTATCGCAGGTGGGCGGCCGCATATGGTTTGAGTCCCAGGAAGACAAGGGCACGACGTTTTTTGTCCTTTTGCCTATTGAGGGTATGAAAAAACAACATGATTCCGAGGGAAAAAGGTGATGCATAAAGGTCTTTCATTACGGGTAAAACTTAGCTTGGCGTTTCTGTCGCTGGCCGTGCTAGTAGGCGCGGTGGGTGCGTTGCAAATTCAAACGCTCGAGCGCATAAGGACATTATTTGAAGACGTTATCACTGTTGATATTGGACGGCTAAACAAGATGCAGCTGGCTCACCAACACCTATTAGAGATGGAAGAAGAGCTTCTTCAGCATCAAATCGAAGGCACGGTGCCAGAGCACGGTGACGAAAAAGACGGTATTACCCACCAGGCCGAGGCAATCAAGAAAGAAATTAAAGAATATGCAGATTCCCCCCGGAATGGTGCGCCACTTGCACTAGATGTGGCGGCTACGAACGACACTATTGATAGGCTTGCCGCGCTTGCTCTCAGTTCAATTACGGCGACACACCATAACAACAAGGCACAAGCGCTCGCGGCCTTTGGTGAGTTCACTACGCTCCAAAGTCAGCTAGAAGGCGACATGGGACGAATCATTGCATCCGAGCGCGAGAGCATCTTAGGCGGCAGTGAGGAAGTAGTGGCAAGGATAAATGGGTTGGTCGCGACCGACATGCCCGTTGTGGGACTCATTATTGCGATAGCCGTGATCCTGGGGCTGTTGGTTGCCTCGCGTCTGACCAAGGCGCTCGCATTAGTCAGAAGAGGCGCTCAAGACCTCGCCAATGGCAACTTGGCTAAGCGTGTCGAGGTGCGGTCCGGCGACGAGATCGGACAACTAGCCATGGCGTTCAACCAAATGGCTGATCGTTTGAGCGATTCATACAGTCGCATCGCCCTGGAGGGTAAACGGGATGAAACTATTCTAGAGAGTTTAGGCGAAGGGCTTATTGCTCTCGATACTGACGCCCAGGTGGTGCTTATCAACTCTAAAGCGCTAGAGTTATTTGAGCTTTCAAGTCGCAACGGGGTTGTTGGCAAGAAGATTGCGAGCGCTGTGACCATCTATGGTGAGCACGATGTTGTCTTGGAGCCCGAACAACACCCCGCCTTTGCTGTCCTGCAAACAGCTAAGCAGATTAACGAAAGCTACAGTTTTGTCCGTAAAGACGGGAAGAAAATTCTCATTAATATTATCGCCAGCCCGGTCCTGCTGGACGGAAAAGTTACCGGCGCAATTTTTGTTATCCGTGACGTCACCAAAGAGAAAGAGGTGGACCGCATGAAGACCGAGTTTATCTCGCTCGCCTCCCACCAATTACGCACTCCCTTATCTGCCATTAAGTGGTTTACTGAGATGCTGGTGTCTGGCGATGCTGGAAAGCTTAATGCGGAGCAGTTGGATTTCGCTAAGAATGTAGCTGATTCTACAGAGCGCATGATTGAACTCGTTAATTCGTTGCTTAATATCTCCCGTATTGAATCAGGACGCATTATTGTGGATCCTAAGCCAACCGACCTAAACGTTTTGGTGGGCGGCATTGTGAATGATCTTAAGGCTAAGACCGCTGAGCGGGAGCAGACACTCGTAGTCAGCATTCATAAGGATCTGCCTAAGATTAACCTTGACCCGCGATTAATCGGGCAGGTGTACATGAACTTTTTAACCAACGCCATAAAATACACGCCAAAGGGTGGTGAAATTACGGTGTTTGTCTCGCGCAAAGATGATGAGCTGGTGTCGCAGATATCTGACAACGGCTACGGTATCCCTAAGGCGCAGCAGGATAAATTATTCCAGAAGTTCTTTAGGGCCGACAATGTGTCGAAGGTGGAAACGGATGGCACCGGCCTTGGCTTGTACTTGGTGAAAGCAATTATTGAATCGTCGGGCGGGCGTGTGTGGTTTAAGAGCGAAGAAAATAAAGGCACAACTTTTTGGTTTAGCTTGCCTATGAGCGGTATGAAAGCAAAGGAAGGGGAGGTTACGCTAGATGTCTAGGAGAATATCACAATGAAACGGGCACGCTCGTTAGTACTATTTATACTACTGTTCAGCCTTATCTTGCCGGGGCTTATGTGGTTTATGCCAGCCCCAGAAGTAAGCCGGTTTGGCCCCGATGGTTTTAAATTCCAGGCGGCTATAACAATGCTGCTTGCCTGGCTTCATGTAGGAGCGGCAATTTTGTTTGTGGCTGGGCTGGATGGATTTAAGGCAACGCTCAAGCGGGCGTACTTTGCTATATGTTTGGGATTGGTTGTAACGGCCGTTGCGGTTGCGCAGTTGCCATTGATCGCCATATTCAATTTATGGAATTCACCGTGGGCACTTAAAGGAGGCTTAACGCTGCCGATGATCGGTACGTTGTTGATATATGCTGGTGTTTACACGTTTGCAAGGGCGCTACAAATACGGCACGTGCCTACCTCGCCTTGGGTGGTGGTGCCGCTGTTTGTTGTAGCGGCAGGGGCGGTTGGCCTGGCCATGGACCCCTCTTTCGATCTCACTACTGCCGGCTACATAACAGGTCTTATACTGGGCACAGCAATAGTGTGGCTTACCTTCCGCATTAAGCAGACGGCTGGGCCAGCCTACACAAATGCTCTTGCATGGTTTATGCTTCCGCCCCTGTTGAATACGTGCGGCGTGGGGCTGCTTATTATCTGGGCTCTAGCCAGAGAAGAGGCGCCTTGGTACGCAGCCATTCCTTTTGCATTTGTGGGCGCCTTGTATGTGAAGGCAGGGTACGCATTTAATAAGATTAAGGAGTATTAGGCATGTCGTGGCTATCATCGTTCTTTGGCACCTCAGAAACTCGCCCCTCGACAAGTCCAGAAGGGGCGACGGCGGTAGATGTCATTACCTACCTTGCTTCGTTGGCTTCTAACCCTCGCGAGATTGACCCTATTCTAGACCGGCTTCGTGAAGTCACTGTCCGGCAAGGAAAAAATACCACATTAACAGAGGCTGATCAGGCCGCGCTGGCTGAAGTATTTCAGCAGCTCTTGCGCTATTTGGTAGAGCGGGAGCCGCTGCGTGCTTTTACTCGCGAGGAAATTTTAGCGAAGGTCCATGGGCAATTTAAACCTGCCCCAACCGAAACTGTATTTTGGGGAAAGGCGGGGTTATGAAAAGAATCGACCGATTATTATGGGCAATGGTAGCGATAGTGTTCGGGCTGTCATTGCTATCCCTGCTCATTCCTCAACCGTCAAGCAGCGTTGTAGACGTGCTTGCGTTCCACTTTGATTTGGCGCTGATACTCTTTGGCGCTGGCCTTTTTGTCCCGGCAGTTGTGCTGTTTGTGCGTGGCCTGCGCGGTTTTAAGCCAACGTTTAAAGTGGCTTATTTGTTACTGTGCGCCGGCGTGTTATGTATTGGGCTGGGCGTAGTGATTTTGCCGCTGATAACTATTTTTGATCCTACCGAATCGTGGCGCAACAACCCCATAGTGGTAGTACTGCCCTTTATTGTCTCGGGCGCCTTGATTTATGCCGGCATGCTTTTATATGCTCGGCTTTTACAGGTGGCCAGTATTTGGTCTAAGCCGTGGTTTGTGCTGGCATTCATTCTGGGTGGCCTGGCCATTACCATTTTTTTGCCGCACGCAGACGTACCGGATGAAACCGCACTCGATGTATTAAATGCCATGGTAATGTGGGTAGGACTCTTTATTTTTGCGGCAGCCATGCTCATTATGGCTATTAAGCGCCAAACAAGTAGCATTTATACGAATAGTCTGGCTTGGCTGTTTTTTGCCTTAATAAGCAGTGTGCTTACGCCAGTGCTAACCGTGTTGTTTGGGCTGTTTGCATACGATGCATGGCTCAGCGATGCATTAGTGGATTTTTGTGTATTTATTTCGGGAGTGCTATATATGCGTTCTGGCTATGCATTCGTGCAGATTACGGCCCCAGATATTAACTAAGTTATGCTAAAGTAAAGGTATGTCGAGAGAAAACCCAACCATTATGGTGGTGGAAGATGAGACTCTTCTGCTGCAAGCAATTACTAAAAAACTCAAATTATCCGGGCTTGACGTTGTCTCGTGCGCCAGTGGGCAGCAAGCGGTTGACTACCTGAGTAACCTTGATGAACTCCCCGATGCCGTCTGGCTCGATTATTACCTGAAGGATATGAACGGGCTGGCATTCATGCAGACCCTCAAAGAGAATGCTAAATGGTCAGATATTCCAGTGATTGTGGTTAGCAACTCGGCTAGTCCGGAGAAGGTGCATAACATGCTGGGATTGGGCGCAAAGAAGTACATACTAAAGGCTGAATATCGTTTAGATGAAATTATCGAAATGATCCGCGACTTTATTAGGGACGGTAGCGACAGCAAGGAGGCAAAGAAGTAATGGGCAAGGTATTGGTTATTGAGGATGACAAGTTTTTGGCAAGCGCGTACCGCGCCAAATTGACCAAGAGCGGGTTTGAAGTACAACTGGCTGGAGACGGCGAAGAAGGAATACAAATGCTTGGCAGCTTCACGCCTGATATTATTTTGCTCGACCTTGTCATGCCTCGTAAGGACGGCTTTGCCACCCTCCCCGAAATCCGTAAGATTTTGAAAGATGTGCCGGTAATTGTTACGTCTAATCTAGGGCAAAAAGAAGACCTCGATAAAGCCATGGCGCTTGGTGCTACTGACTACCTTATTAAGAGTGATCTTTCCATGGTTGCATTGATCAACAAAATAAACGACACCATAAAGCCCAGCTCTAGTTAAGCTGGATAGGGAATACGCGGCATGGTGGGCACCTACGCTGGTATAGATGACAAAAAGCTATACGATATTCTGAGCGAGCTTAATTATGTGCCCGAGGAAGAGCTCAAGCGAGCCCAGGCAATTGCAAGCGCTGAGAGTATCTCTTTATACGATGCCCTGCTAAAAAGTGACATTATATCCGACGAAAACCTAGGCAAGCTCATTGCCTATTCTTTGCAGTTACCGTTTACGTCGTTAGCACAAGCAAGCATTCCAGAAGACATACTTCACATTACCCCTCAGGCGGTGGCTGCGCAGTTTCATGTGCTCACATATGGCATGGACGAAGAGAAGGGTTTAAAGATTGCCGCCTCAAACCATTTGCAGACAGATGTATTTGACATGCTGGCTAAGAAAGCTGGCGTTAAGAACTACCGTGTCTTTTTTGCTACTGACCGAGATATACAAGACGCCCTTCGATTGTACAAAAAAGAGTTAGGCCTGGCGTTTGAAAGTCTGCTTGCTTCTAAGACGGGGGACGTCCAGGTTGAAGTGCCGGTTGCGAAGATTGTGGATACGGTCATTGACTATGCTTATATTAACAAAGCTTCCGACGTGCATATTGAACCAACGCGCGGTGTGACCTTGGTGCGTTTTAGGATAGACGGTATTTTGCATGACATGGTGCGTCTCCCTCATGCCACACATGGTCAGCTGGTAGCCCGTATTAAGGTGTTGGCACGCCTCCGTACAGATGAGCACTTTAGTGCCCAGGATGGCCGCATGCGAATGAGCGTGGAGCAAGAAGACCTCGACGTCCGCGTATCGATTGTGCCCACAGTAACGGGCGAGAAGGTGGTGCTTAGGTTGCTTTCCAGCCACAACAGGCAGTTTAGCTTAACGGATTTAGGCATGGGCGAAGCCGATCTTAAAAAGATCCGCGCCGGATTTATGCGTCCATTTGGCATGGTTATGTCTACCGGGCCAACAGGATCGGGTAAGACCACCAGTATGTACGCTATCTTAAAGATCTTAAACACGCGCGAAAAAAATATTGCCACCATTGAAGATCCAGTTGAATACGAAATTGACGGTATTAACCAGATTCAGGCAAACCCCAAAACCAATCTGACATTTGCGAACGGCTTACGGTCGCTGCTTCGCCAAGACCCTGACATTATGTACGTTGGTGAAATCCGCGACGAAGAGACCGCCGACATTGCCATTAATTCTGCCATGACCGGCCACCTCGTGCTATCTACCCTCCACACAAACAATGCAGCCACGACGCTGCCACGGTTGATGGACATGAAGATTGAGCCGTTCTTGGTCGCAAGCACGGTGAACGTTATTATTGGCCAGCGTTTGGTGCGCAAAATCTGCGATCGCTGCCGGGTGAGTTTTGAGCTTAAAAAGACAGAGCATGGCTGGCACGGTGAAGAAGAGGCAACGGCAACGCAGCTCTCCCACATAGACCCTAAGCAACTGTCCCGGCACTTTGGCGACGGGTCGAGTGTGCGATTGTATAAAGGCAAGGGGTGTAATGTGTGCCACGAAACAGGCTACCGGGGCCGCGTGGGAATCTTTGAAGTGCTAGAGGTGTCGCCAAAAATTGAGGCGCTTATTACCCAAAAGGCAGATGCCGATGCCATCTTACAGCAAGCAATAAGCGAAGGTATGACGACCATGATGGACGACGGCTTAGATAAGGTGCAACAAGGCATTACGACCGTCGGTGAGATAATGAGGGCGACCCGGGCATGAGCATGAGGCTCTCGCGCAAAGAGAAATTGGCCGTTATATCCAGCCTTGCTACCATGCTTAATTCGGGCATCTCCATTCTGGAAGCCGTCGACACTCTGTTAGAGGACAATAAGGGGAGCTCACGTCGTCTCTTGTTACTATTCAGAGAGGCATTGAACGACGGCCACATGCTATCGACTGCCATGGAAAAAGCGACTGGCGTATTTGACCCGGTAGACATAAACCTCATACGTGCCGCCGAAGAAGCGGGCACGCTCGACGAGGCACTGCACGATCTCACGCAGACCATTAAAAAAGACATGGCGTTTAGCGACAAAATTCGCGGCAGCCTTTTGTATCCAGTCTTTATTATGGTCATTTTTTTTGGTGTGTTGATTATGATATTGACCTTTGTGGTGCCCCGCATGTCAAAGGTCTTCTCTAGCCTCAGGGTTGACCTGCCTGCGCCGACTAAGTTTCTGATTGAGCTGTCCAATTTTATCTTAGCGAATTGGATATATCTGGTGGTTGTGGCGGTGGTGGCCGCGGTATTGTTGGTGCTATTTTATAAAACACAGAAGAAGCTGCTTTTTAACGCGCTGTCGCGTTTGCCACTATTTAACACATTGGCACAGCATATTGATTTCACCCGGTTCACTCGCAGTATGGCATTACTGCTGCGGGCGGGCGTGCCGGTCGCAGAGGCGCTCGATTTATCCCAAAAAGTTGTCATACGGCACGACGTAAGTCACGCCATTGCCCGTATGAAACAAGGGGTGAACACTGGCCACCCTATGTCCGAGGGGCTGAAGGCATCGCATATTGCACCCTCGATCATGGTGCACATTTTACAGACCGCCGAACACAGTGGCACACTCGAAAAGACCATGCAGGAGCTTTCCGAGTATTTTGAAACTCAAGTGGCGCGCCGCTTAAAGGCAATCACTACGCTTATAGAACCGGTGCTGATTGTAGTGATTGGTGTGTTGGTGGGCGGCATGATGATGGCGGTAATTGCACCAATCTATAACATCATAAGCCAAATTGGCTCGAGGTAGTGGCTATGCATGTGCCACGCTCCAGCGCCAGGCAGCCAGGGTTTACGCTCGTTGAGCTTTTGCTTGTTATGGGGCTGGTGGCGGTCCTTGCCGGAATAACATCGGTTAACCTGTTCAGCCCGCAAACCAAAGCCAACATAAACAGCCTAACAGACCGGCTTGCCGCAGATATTAAGAGCCAACAAATCAAGGCCATGTCTGGTGACAGTATGAGCGCCAGCGCGGCACAGGAGCACGGCGTGTATATCCAAACTGGCACCTACACTCTATTTAAAGGGACAGCTTATAGTGGTGCAGATACCGATAATATCCCCATTGCCAGCGAAGGCGGCGTCACGCTCAGCACTACCTTTCCGTCTACACAGGTGGTATTCGACAAGGGCAGCGGCGAAGTCATTGGCTTCACGAACGGCTCAAATACTATTACACTCAGCGGTTCGGGGGAAACAAAAACAATAACCATTAACCGTTACGGGGCGGTGACGGTCAACTGATATGTATAAGCAGCGCGGACAAACAATCATTGAGCTTCTGGTGGCGATAGGCATTTCAGCCATTATGTTGCCTGCGCTCGCTACTGCAGTGTTTGCGTCACGCGAGGGGCGGGCGCAAGATGCTGAACGCCTTCAGGCGGCAGCGTTATTGCGAGAGACTGATGAAGCGGTTCGTTCTGTGCGCGAAAAGGGGTGGGCCGCCTTCGCCGTTAACGGTACATACCATCCAGCCATAAATATAGCGGCATGGAACTTAGTCGCAGGGTCGGAGGTGGTGGGTAACTTTACACGCCAGGTGGTGATATCAGACGTGCAGCGTAATGCGGCTGGAGCCATTGTACCGAGTGGGGGTACGATTGACCAATCGACTAAAAAAGTAACGACAACGGTGTCATGGTCACAGCCAATGAACGGGTCGCTTAGCACTGAAACGTACTACCAACGCTATCTGGGTAATGCTGCCTGGGCACAGACAACTCAGGCTGAATTTAACGCGGGAACCAAAACTAATACAACCGCAACCTCTACCGGGGACGGCCAAGTTGAATTGGCCGGTGGCGGAGGCGGAAGCCACGTGCAGACAGCCGGCTCTAATAATGATGCTAGCGCCACGACTATCGCACAAGCCCTTCCGGCAAATGTGAACGGCGAGAGCTTAATTGTCGCAAGCATATCTTGGGATACCACTTCTTCTACTACAGTTACCTGTTCTGATAATCAGAATAATACCTATACTACCGTCGTTAATATTAACGACACGACTAATACCCAGGCGCTGGCAATTTGTTACGCATCGAATGTCCCAGCTGCGGCTACTACTGTTACTGCTACGTTTGGCGCCGCATCTACACTACGTCGAATCACGGTAAGCGAGTACAGTGGCGTGGCGGCCGTGGTGCCGGTGGATGTGAGCAAAACAAACATTGCCAACGGTACAACGGCCACAGATAACATTACTAGTACTGCCGCCACAACTACGGCTGCAAACGACCTTATTTACGGTGCAGTGGTCGAAACATCGGCAGGGACGGCGACGATCACGGGCGGCACCGGCTTTACGCAACGCAATACAAATGCTACCGATACGACGCTTGCGGTGCAGGATCGTATTTTAGGGACTGCTGGCTCTACCTCCTCGACACACACCTTCAGTGCTGCTCTCAGATATGCCGCAGGGATGGTGGCATTCAAGACGAAGTCGTCAACGGCCAATTGGGCTTCTCCTTCTGTTGGCGGCACGTATGATGCGAGCGGTACTCAGGATGCGCTCGACGTATTTACTGCAGGTAACTACGCCTATTTATGTAACGGTTCGGTACTGACGATTTTGAATATCTCAAACCCGACCTCGCCAACGTTGGTCGGTACCTACACGGCGTCATCAACGGTGCGGCATGTGTACGTTGATGGTAATTACGCTTATTTATCAACGGCAAGTGATACTGCCGAGCTCACTATTGTAAACATAACAAATCCCGCAAGCCCGACCCTTGCTTCGTCGGTCAACCTAACCGATACCAACGACGGCTTCGCAACATTTGTAACCGGTGGATACGCCTATGTTGGCCGCGCTCTCGACACAACCACAGGAACGAATGAATTCTACATTTTAAATGTTACCAATCCTGCCAGTCCTTCCGTATTGGGCAGCGTCAACTTAACCGGCGCAGTAAACAACATAAAAGTAAGTGGCAACTTCGCTTTTTTGGCAACTACTATTGATACGCAAGAGATGGTGGTCATTAATGTTACCAACAAAAGTTCGCCCACATTGTCGACGAGTTACAACGCCGCAGGCACGTCAGATGCTAACGATCTTGGTATCCTGGGGACCGTCTTATACGTGGCAACAGTAGCCAATGCCTCTGGCGCCGAGGTGTTCGCACTTAATATAACTACGCCAACCTCACCGGCACTTTTAGGCACATACGAAACGGGGGCAAACGTAACCGGTGTTTCGGCAGTTCCTAATAATTTGTTTTTATCGGTAGCGAATCAGCTGACGGTGTTGAATAATTCCAATCCGAGTAGTTTGCAGCTAAGGTCAACATTGGGCTTTGGGTCCCCGGCTAACGACGTTAAAGCCTGGGGCGATTATGTGTACGTCGCTACTGCCAGTAATACGCAGGAGATGGTGATTGTGGCGCCAACATTTGCGTCGAGCGGGTATGCGACGTCGGGTAGTTTTGATTCATCTACATTCGATGCCGGTGCTAGCGCGGCGTTTAACTATCTTACCTTTACGATCACAGAGCCGGCGAGTACCAACATCAGCTTCCAGCTTGCCACTAACAACGATAACGCAACGTGGAACTATGTAGGCCCAGACGGTACGGCCTCTACCTTCTATACCTCGGCTCAGACCATACGCCTGAATACCGTTGGCCGTTATTTACGGTACAGAGCCGCCTTTACGGGACCGGGCACGTCGACCCCGGTGTTAAGTGACATATCGATAAACTATTCGCCATGATACAACATGCTAACCAAAAAGGCTTTACTCTTGCCGAACTCCTCATTGTCATGGGGCTTATGTCGATGTTCATGTTGGTGCTGACCGATGTGTTTACGGCGGCAGTGACAGTACGGAGTGAGTCAGAGGCAACGTCTGCCGTGGCGAATGACGGACGGTTTTTATTATCTCGTCTCAGCTACGATATTGAATGTGCCAGCTCGATTACCACCCCTGCCAGTTTAGGGGCGAGCGGCGCCAGTCTTGCAATGGTCATAGACGGCGTGACGCATACCTACGCACTTTCGGGCGGAAACTTACAGCTCACCAATAACCTCGGCACGAATAATCTTAACGGCAGTGAAACCACCATATCCGGTCTTACTTTTCAACGACTCGGCAACGCCGGTGGCAAAGATACGATACGGCTAAGTCTGACTGTTACGAGCGACGCCATCCGCGAAGGCGGATCGCCAGAAGCCGAAACATTCACCACTACTGTGGGGAGGCGGTGATGAAAAGGAGTACTACGCATGCGCAGTCTGGTCAGGCGCTCGTGGCGCTGCTCTGCTTTATGGCTATGGCCATTACCATCACGACCGCTGCGGTTATCGTGACGCTGGTCAATGCCCAAACAACCTCCAAATATACATTAGGCCAAGAGACGCTTAGTATTGCTGAGTCAGGCATCGATAATGCTATGCTCCGGCTGGCTCGCGACCCTGCATATACCGGGGAGACGCTGACGGTCGGGAACGGAACTGTTACAATAACCGTAAGCGGTTCACCCACTATAACCATTACTTCGGTTGGTACTATGGGCAATTTCCGCAGGACGATAGAGGCTACTGCCTCTAGGACCAATAACACGCTCGTAATCTCGAGCTGGAAAGAAACGCCATAGCATGATTTTCCAGAATAACCCTACTGTTGCTTTGCATGTCACCCGCGAGGGGCTGACCGGCTATACTAAATCTGGTAAAAATGGCCATAGCCAAAAGTTGTCGTTTCCGCCAGAAGTAGTGCGCAACCTAGAAGTAGTAGACCAGCCGCAGCTCGCCAAGCTCGTTGCAACATTTGCAGCCGAAAATAAACTGCACGGCCAGCGGGTGGTCATTTTATTGGACGATTCCGTTATTTTCCAAAAGATCGTGCCGGCGGCGGAGGAAATAAAACAGCCGGGGGTAGTGGCAGATTTCGAGCATAAAGTGCCATTCGATCCCGAAAAGCGGCGAGTGATCACCCTGCACCCTAAAGACCAGCTCGTCATTCTTGGCACGAATAGAGTGTTGTACGAGACGATTGCTACCGCCCTCCAGACCGTCGGTGCAAAAGTGTTGGCTGCTGCTCCTATGGCAATTTATGGGAAGGGCAAAGGGGGGCAATTAAATCGTGAAACCCTCGCACCGGTGTTAAACGACACTCGCAGGGCAGAGGCTGCAAATTTCTTGCACGTCAATTAATTGACTTAACGACCGAGTCAGGTAATATTAAGAGTAGAGTAAAAAGGGTATGCTTTTATGCAAATTGCGAACAGGCAAAAGGGCTTTACATTAATTGAAGTGCTTGTGGTGATCGGTATCCTCGCGGTACTGCTCGCATTAGTGTTAATTGCGGTGAATCCGCGGCAACACTTTATACAGGCCAATAACACACAGCGGCGTTCAGATGCTAACGCAATCCTGAATGCTATTGGGTCGTACATGTCCCAAAACAAGGGCCAATTGCCAGCTGGTATCGATGGGACGGTCAGGACAATTACATCGACCGCTGGAGCTAGCAACATTAACTTGTGTACTGCTTTGGTGCCCACCTATATTGCTGACATTCCGTTAGACCCAGTCACCGGCACCGAGACTCCCGCCGGTTCACAGTGTACAACGGGTGGTGCTACCTATAGTAGTGGCTACACGGTAACAACGACCGGTGGTAACCGAGTCACCGTAGCTGCGCCAGCTGCCGAGAACGGCGAAACAATTAGCGTTACCCGCTAACAAGACGCACAACTAAATGACCCCGAGCACTTGCCGCCCGGGTCATTTTTTATTCCGGCGATACCTGGCTGAACTACTGAAAATGCGCTACACTAACTGATATGTGCGGTATCGCTGGTTATTTCGGGTACTCCGATGACAAACAACTCCTAAAAACAATGAACGCTGCCCAGGCGCACCGTGGGCCCGACGGCCCCGGCTACTTTACCGACGGTCCGGTTGGTTTTGCGCATCTGCGTTTGGCCATTATTGACCGCGCGCATGGCATGCAGCCAATCACCGATGCCAGTGGCAATTACACGGTCATCTACAACGGCGAAATTTATAACTACCTCTCACTCAAAAAAGAGCTAGAAGACGCGGGCCGTACATTTAAGACCGAATCCGATACAGAAGTTATCGTGGAGGGCTTTGCGGCGTGGGGCGCCGATATATTCGACAAGCTCAACGGTATGTTCGCCGTTGCTATCTGGGACAAGAGCAAAAGCCAGCTTATCTTGGCGCGCGATCACTTTGGCATAAAGCCGCTTTATATAGCCCGCGATGGCAAGAACCTGTTGTTTGCCTCAGAAATTAAAGCGTTGCTGGCAACTAAAAAGATTGAAACGTCACCCAATGACCGTCTTATTTACCGCTATTTGCGGTTCCGCATTCATGAAGATTCGGCCGAAACATTCTTTACCGGTATAGAAAAACTCATGCCAGGCGAAATGATGGTGGTTGATAAAAATGGTGCGACACGTTCGCAATTTACCACGTTTGTCGATGATCTTGCCAAACAAGGCAATAAAACACAGCCCTACACGCAATCTATCACCGACGAATACGCCAAACGGTTGACCGAATCTGTCCGCATGCGCCTCATGAGTGAAGTGCCAGTTGGCACCTGCCTATCCGGCGGCTTAGACTCGTCGGCTATCATGCTGACCATCAACAAATTATTGAACGAGAAAGATGCTGCCACTCAATCTGTCGGCGCGCTACAAAACACCTTTAGCGCCGTTTTCCCTGGTTCAATTAATGACGAAGAAAAATACATAGACGCCGTGCTCGCACAAGCCAAAGGCAAGGTAGCGGAGCACAAGATTTACCCCACGGCGGACACTTTTGCCACTGACCTAGAAGATTTTATCCGCACCCAAGAAGAGCCGACTATTAGCACCGGCCCCTACGCCCAGTATAAAGTTATGGAAGAGGCCGCCAAGCACGTCACGGTGCTGCTCGACGGCCAAGGGGCAGACGAAATGCTCGCCGGTTACTACCCCTACTATTTCGTATATTTGCGTCAGCTGAAGCGCCAAGGCCGCTACCTTAAAATGATGGGTGAAATGCTGCGTTCTACCGATGTCCTTTTCCGTTTCCTGCGGTTCCGCCTGTACGACAAGCTGAACTTCCGCAAAAGAGTCGGCATAAGTGAATTGCTCAACAGCACATTCAAGCAAACTCACTCCGCTGAGACGTTTGCGCCCGTGCCCGACGACCTAAAGAAACGTTTTATAGAAGACTTGTTTCATAATAGCCTGCCGGCGCTCCTTAGGTACGAAGACAAAAATACCATGCGCTTTAGCTTGGAGGGCCGCGTCCCATTCCTCGACAAAGAAACGGTGACATTTTTGTTTGGCCTGAGCGACGAAGCTATTATTCGTGGTAGTTGGAACAAGCGTATTTTGCGTGACGCCACAAAGGGGTTGCTGCCGGAAGCGGTACGCGCACGCCGCAATAAAATCGGCTTTACAACTCCTGAAGTTGAATGGTTCAAGCGCCTTAAGACCCGTTTTTACGGTATCTTCCTGAGTGAGAGTTTTGCTAACCGCCCTTACTTCAACCAGCAAGCGGTACTAAGCGCGTTTGAAGGTCATATTAAGGGCCGTAACACCACTGATACTATGATTTTTTGGCGTATGCTCAATGTTGAGCTGTGGCTGCGTGAATTCTTCGACGAAAAAGCACCGGAGCAACCGGTACACGAAAAAACCGACCTCGAACCTAACAAAGAAAAGCAGCTCGATCTTGTGGCAAACGGCAAAACCTACCGCCGCTATCCTCTGCGCACCAAAATGGTTGCCGCTACAGACGAGCTGGCTCCATTTGTCGCGGACCGCCTGAAGGATTTCTTCCAGACATTACAGGCTTCTGACCACAAAGCCTACATGCAAAAGGACTGGCGTTTGTTTATTAGCGAAAAAGTAGTCGCGATTACCCAGGGCCGTTCCTACTTTATCTGGGATATTAAGCCTGGCTTTTGGGCGCGTACCCTCAGTAAATTTGTGGTTAAAACGCCATATGGGATTGGCCTGGGCAGCCCATGGACCATGCAGCTTGCCATAGAAGAAGCCGGCTTGACGCGCATTTTATTTGCCTCCGTGGGGGGTGCGGTAGGCAAGGTGCTCGGCAAGAAAGGGGTGTTTTATGAGCTTGCCGGCGCGAATGTCCGCGCCATTGACGGCCCGACCGAATACTCGGTGTACCCCAGCAATGTTTCGGCTAAATTGCCACCGAAAGACCCAACCAAAGTGGCCGCTCAGCTCGATGCTGCTATTCGCGACGTCCTCCCTGCTGAAGCTGTCGAGCACTTCAAGGGCGTTGTAGTAATTGACGCTAATGACCTGGGCCGTAATGTTCTTGGCCATAATACCGACCACCATCCAGCGGACCTAGAGGCTGTGTTTGCCGATAACCCCCTTGGGCAGGGGAGCGAACAAACGCCGTTATGCGTGGTGTTCGAGTAACGCCAAAACAGGCAGCTTACACTATTGCGGGACTGCTCGCCCTGTTGCTCGTGAGTGGCTATGCGGCTGCCATTTGGTTGGAGCGAACTGCGCCAGTGCATCCGGTGACCGGATTCCATACTTCGTTGGCTGGATCGCTTCTGTTCTTTGCGTATCCTGTGCTAGTAGTGCTGCAGTCGGTGCTGCTGCTCGCGGGCATAATTATGGCGGTTTGGGGCGCTATGGGCGCCAAGAAATACCTCGCGCCCGGTTTGCTTTTGTTGGCGATCGGGGCTGCATTCGCCCTTCTTAATTACATTGTTGGGGAGTAAGATTTTGGCTGACGTGATAGGATAAAAGTATATGCTCATCGCCACATTTTTCGCATGGTGGTACGGCGTTGGCTGGATGACGTTAGTGCAAAAAGTAAGCGGCCGGGTGACTGGTGTGCTTAGTTTCTTTTCCGTTGGGCAGCTTTTGACGAGTTTGTTCGCTCCGTTTAGGCAAATATCTGCGGGTAGAGTGCAAGGCCCTTTGGGGGTCATTATGCGAGCATGGGTTGACCGCTTATTCTCGCGCGGTATTGGGGCGATTGTCCGCTCCCTGCTTATTCTTACGGGGCTTTGTTGCGCTGCCTTTTACGGTGTTCTTGGTGTTGTCATGATTGTGTTTTGGCCGGTCCTGCCAGTGTTGCCTTTGCTTGGGTTGGTCTTAATGATTTCAGGATACAAAATTATATGAAACCCGGGCTTGACCTTAGTAGCTCGCGCGCGCAACAAGCCAGATTGAGTTTGGCAATTGCCAGGCCGTTGATTCGTGCCAGTCTTATTGTGGCGTACCTTTTTGGCATGGGAGTGGGGCTGTGGCTAGTAGTGTTGGGCCATGCCTCTGGTTGGCTGCTTGCGACATTGGCCTTTTGGCCGGTTATGCCCCTTGTGTGGTACGAATGGTGGCTGAAAGAATTGCCGCCACCAAAACGTGCGGAGAGCGTTGATGATTGGCTCGAGCCAGAACTACTCGGCAGACTCAAAGGTAATATGTCTCCGCAACAGATTGCAGAATTGACCATGCGTACCAATGGCGGCTTGTTCTTTATGGCACGCTTGGGTATTGGCCCGAATTTCTTACGCGATATGAGCCCTCAGAACGCTGCTGAAAGCCAAGTGGTATGGCAAAACGCCTTGCAACTGCGGCATGATCTACAGCTTAAACAACTGTCTGCTCCTGTGGTGGCTGCGGCATTGGTGCGGTCCATGGCTAATCGCGATCAGCTGTTGGCGCGGCTACAGATAACATTTGAGGACGTACTGTCCGCGGTTCGTTGGTACCATCACATTGATGATTTGCGCGAGATGCACAGCCGCCGGCGTAACGATGGCGGCATTGGCCGCGACCTAAGCTTTGGCTACACAAACATGCTGAGCCGGTTTGCTACTAACGTTAGCCAGGCAGTGGGAAGGGGTGGTCTTACCCGTGAACTCGAGGCGCATCAAAATATCCTCGACCAGCTTATACAACAGCTCACCACGAGCGGGCGACGCAATGCGGTACTCGTGGGTCCAAATGGCGTAGGTAAGACAACGCTCGTGTACGCCTTTGCTGAACGGTTATTGCAAGATGCCAAGCAAGTGCCGCCGGCATTGCGCTATCGTCAGGTTATGGCGCTCGATCCGGCAAGCCTTATCTCGCACGCGCGGGGCCGCGGTGAGCTCGAGGCGTTGCTGACACAGCTACTCAACGAAGCGTACGCCGCCAAAAATGTCATTCTTTTCTTCGATAACGCCGAGCTTTTTTTCGGCGAAAGCACTGGCGCAGTAGATGTGCGCAATATTTTGTTGCCAGTGCTCGAGAGCGGAGCGATTACCATCATCTTGAGTATGGATGAACAGCAATGGCTCAAACTGGGCCGCACTACCCCAAGCCTGACACAGCAACTTAGCCGCATAAGCGTGCAAAGCCTCAATGAATCAGATACCCTGTTGGTCTGCGAAGATAAAATCCTGGAGTTTGAGTACCGTAGCAAATCCATATACATGTACCAGGCCATGAAGACCGCGTATCGCCTTGGTACGCGTTATGTGGCCGACATGGCTATGCCTGGACAGGCGCTCCATATTTTAGAGGCAGCCGCTCAACACGCTGAGGGTAAACTAGTAACTGCCGCAAGTGTCGAGAAGGCCGTGGAGCAGCTGTACGGTGTTAAAGTCGCCAACGCGCGCGGGGGTGACGAGCGCCAGATGCTACTTAACTTGGAGAATCTCCTCCACGAGCGCATGATCAACCAAGTAAAGGCTGTGGCCGCTGTGGCAAATGCCCTACGCCGCGCACGGAGCGGCGTACGTAACCAGAACCGGCCAATCGGCAGCTTTATGTTCCTCGGCCCGACTGGCGTGGGTAAAACCGAACTCGCCAAAGCATTGGCAGCGGTGTATTTTGGCGGCGAAGACCACTTAATACGCCTCGACCTCAACGAGTTTGGCCGCGCCAGCGACGTTGGCCGCCTTATTGCTGACGCCGCCACCGACCCCCTTAGCCTCACCGCTCAAATTAGCAAGCAGCCGTTCAGTGTGGTTCTGCTCGACGAAATTGAAAAAGCGCACCCTAATGTCCTCAACACCTTGCTGCAACTACTTGATGAAGGCATTATGCGAGATGTTAATAACCGCGAAATCAGCTTTCGTGACGCCGTACTTATTGCCACAAGCAACGCTGGCGCCGATCGCATTCGCCAATATATAGAAGCTGGTTATGAGCTGGAGCAATTCCAAAAAACATTCGTCGATGAGCTCATTAACGCCGGTCTATTTAAGCCCGAATTCTTAAACCGTTTCGACGAGATTGTCGTATTTAGGCCACTCAAAGAAAACGAACTCCTGCAGGTCATTGACCTCATGCTGGCAGGCGTGAACAAAACGCTGGCGCAACAACAGCTATCGGTGCACGTTGCAGACGATGCCAAGAAGGTGCTTGTAGGCAAAGGTAACGACCCGCGCCTTGGCGCCCGGCCTATGCGCCGTATTGTGCAGCGCACCGTAGAGAATATTGTGGCCAAACGATTGCTCGAAGGAGAAATTGCGCCCGGCACCACAATTGAGATATCATTGAGCGACATACAAGGAGCACTAGAAGAGTGAAAGCAAAATTTGAACAATACCTGGGGCAGTTAGTGTACGGAGCGATTGATGGCTCGGTGACAACCTTTGCGGTTGTGGCTGGAGCTGCAGGCGCTAAGCTCGGCTCGACGGTCATAATTATTTTAGGATTCGCTAATTTAATTGCGGATGGGTTCTCTATGGGCGCAAGCGCATACCTGGCCGCCAAGTCAGAGCGGGATCTTAAACTCAGCAAAGATGAAAATCATGAAGGCGGTGAGACGCCGGCTGGCGATGGCATTGCCACGTTTACCTCGTTTGTAGTGGTTGGCTTTGTGCCAATTATCGTCTATGTTGTTGATGCGTTATTGGGTAGCAAGGGTGACTCAATAATTCTCTTTGCAATCAGTTGTTTCCTTACTGGTGCGGCCTTTATGGCGATTGGTATTGTGAAGGGGCAGATGACTAAAACAAATCAGCTAAGGGCAGCGCTCGAGACATTGCTGCTTGGCGGTATTGCCGCCGGCTTGGCCTATGCGTTGGGCGATGTGCTGGGCCGGGCATTAGGCGGTAGTTAACAATCTTTAGAAAAGGCGAAAGGGCCGGGACGCATAGAGTGCCACGGCCCTTTCGGACATCGGTTTGTATACGCGAGTCCGCGCTAGTTCCCTTGGGGTGCTAGCTCACGCCTTCGCTTGCTTGCACGGTCGGCCGCGACGCCATACGCAACCATCAGTAGGATGGTGATGGTGATTCCTAGGCTGACCATCCACGCGCCGAGTGTTCCGCGGGCACGGAATCCTTCCCGCAGTAGGAATACGGCGATGAAGTACTCCCACACCTGGACCTTCATGGTGAGGCGCATCAACAGGACGCTAAATCGGAAATCAAAATCCGAGTAGGCCGCCCAGTACTGTTCTGTCCGATCTTCTAGTACGGCCACCAGCTGGCGCCGGTCACGCCGGCACCACCAGGGGATGGCGTCGGTAACACGCAGGATGATGATTGCGTCGAGTACGCCGCTTACTCCTCCGGAGAATGCCCACCGGACACACCACCAGCGCCACCATAGCGGATTGGCATACCGTGCGAAATCTTCGCGGCCCGCCGGTGTACTTTGGGTGGCGGTGACGTAGCGCCAGCAGAAGTTGCGGGCGTACTTGATGACAGTCTGGTGCCGCAGGGCACTATCCCATATGACGCCGGTCGCCAGCAGGGTGATACCGATTGGCCACGCCAGCTTCCAGCCGTCGAAGGCCGGATGCCAGACGGGGTAGGTGGACCAGACGCATGTCATGAGCACCAATAACCAGAAGGCAGTTTGCACCGACCGCCGGTCATCTCGGAACTTCGCCGACCATCGGTCGACCACGTACGGCGCCCGGCCGATACCGAGCACTGAGCCTGCGAAGCGCATTGCGCCTGCAAAACCCATCAGCTGTTCTCCTTGTTCTATTGGCAAGCTTGCTAGGCCTAATGACTATAAAATATATGATATTTATAGTCAATGCTTCTAACAGATGTGATATAATATCCTCTGCCTGCGGGTGTGGTATAACGGTTATTATTCCAGTTTTCCAAACTGGCGACGAGAGTTCGACTCTCTCCACCCGCACCAAGAAAAATAGCCTACTTCATGTAGGCTATTTTTCTTGGGGCGAATGATGGGGTTCGAACCCACGGCCTCCGGAGCCACAATCCAGCGCTCTAACCAGCTGAGCTACATCCGCCAAGTAACGGAGCCTATTATATCAGTTTGTTTGCATGTTTAACAGATGGGATTTAGTGTTTTCTTGGAATACGACCAGGGGAGAGGTGCTTGGGGCCGGCGCTGGTCCGGCCCACTCGCGTCATGCTTTGAGGTAGGCAATGCCGGCCTTGCGCAGTGCATCTTCGATTCCTTCGACCATGTCCGGGGTCATGTCCGGAATCTCGCGCAGCTCTGCTGGCGTCCAGCGGCGCAGGAACTCTACCGAGGTGATACAAGTTGCTATGAGGACGTTCCATATTGGGTCACTTAGTTCCAGTTTGTCTTTCAGGTCTTCCCTGAGCAGTTCCTCCGGCGTGACGTCTGCGAACCTGAGACCCAACTGCTTCATGAGGCTGAGGATCACGAGCATGGAGTTGTGGTTCTGACCGATCATCACCCAGAAGTGACGGAACGCCATGTCTCTGGCCCGGTCCAGCGTGTACCACCACTCGGGCCTGAGCGGGTTCAAGCAATCGCTCAGCGGCACGTAGTCGCCGATGCGGATTTGATCCGCCGGCAGCGGCTCACCTTTCTGGCCGAGTGGCGTAAATTGCAACCCATGCACGGCTGCAGTCGCAGCAATTTGGTGTACTGCGCCCTCGCCGAGAGGCTCGCCGGTGATGGTAAGGTGAAATACGGGCATGGTGCCCCTCCAATCCTGGTCGAGCAAACTATATCATTAATAAGCAATTCTAACAAATTTAGCAGGTGGCTTGTCCTGGGCGGCCACGATGATTATACCTTCGCCCGTTTGAGGAGCGGCTTTGTCGCACAGACAAACTTTATTATTGTTTCCGGGGTAATTGACCAGGGTGGAGCATTCGCGCTGGCGGGGCCTGCAGCCCCGCCGGCACGTCACTCGCCTGCGAGCTTGAGTCCGAGCAGGGCCAGCTTACGTCGGATCTCGCCAATGCCTTTGTCGCCGAGGTTGCGGAAATCGTTCAGGTCGCCTTTGGTCCAGAAGCTCAAGAAGTACATCGATTTGATTTTTTCGCGGTCGAGTACGTTAAATACTCGTACGCTGAAGTTCATGTCGTTGATGTCGTTCGTTAGTAGCCGTTCAGGGTCGGCGTCGGCGAATGACGCATCGTTGTCGCGCATCAGCCTGATGATCTGGAAGGCGGCCTCGAGGCAGGCGTCATTGCGGTGTAATAGGGTGGTGTTCCAGAACTGCCTGAAGGTGACGGCTTCCAGGTCTGCCACCGTGATCATGTTGCCTTGCTTGAGCCGGCTGGCTATGCCGTCTGGCAACACGACATGCTCGGCAATGACGACCGTAGCTCCTTGCGAGATGTAGTCCTGCCCCTCCACTACCTCCACTTGGAAACCGACTTGACGCGCGAGTGAAATGACTCGCCGCGACGGCGCGCCCGCTAGTTCTGCACCGCCCGAAATCGTGATAACAATTTCCACTAGGATCCTCCATCCTGGTCGTGGCAAACTATATCATCGCAAAGAAATAATTACAATCATGGCGCCCCGGGTAAGATTCGAACTTACGGCCAGAAGCTTAGAAGTCTCCTGCTCTATCCACTGAGCTACCGGGGCCTGATTGTAGTATTGTAGCAAACTCTTTTGTAGAGTCGCGTATAATACAAGCATATGCTATTTGACACCACGCCCCGGCGACGGTACGGTTGGATATTGCCCCTAGTGGCCGTGATTGCGGTTGGTGTTGGATTATATCTGTTATTGTTATCGACGGCACCATCTTTGCCTGCGATATCATTGTTTGGCATGTCAGATGTTGATATCGAGGCGTCGTTAGCCGAAAAGCCTGGTGCGCGTGGCGATCGTTTATATATTCCACAACTCGCCATCGATGTGCCTATTGGCGAAGAAGAAAATGCTTTGGAGCGTGGCGCCTGGCACCGCGTACCTGAAAACGGTAATCCAATTAAGGGCGGTAATTTTGTGTTGAGCGCGCACCGTTTTGTCATAGGTTGGACACCGCAGCAGACGCGTAATAACTCGCCATTTTATCGGCTTGACCAGCTGCTGCCGGGTAATCTCATTTATGTTGATTACAAATCTAAGCGTTACACGTACCGGGTGGACCGGTTGTACCCGGTGCCCTCAACAGCTACTGAGATTGAGGCGCCGAGCAACGCGGCAAAGTTAACGTTATATTCGTGTGATTTACGAGGTGAAAGCGCTGGGCGGTTAGTGGTCGAGGCAGTGCCGCAGCGGTGAGGGCACGGCCCGGGCTGCTGGTTGGAGCCAGTCCCCGGGCCGTACACGCCGATTTTAATGACGGCGCCTTATCCACTGGTTGCCGCCGCTGATGGGCTTGGCTGTTGCGAACCGGACGGGCGGCCGCAATTGCAAGGTGCGCTTTCCGATGAACCTATCCAATAGTGACTCAACCTCTTTGAGCACGGGAATGGATGCTTCACGCGTGTTCAATAGTCGGTCAATGATCGATCCGCTGAGCACCACCTCTCGCTCTGGATGTGTCAGAATCAGAGGCACGAGCGCCCATTGCACGAAGTTGCGCAGATGAAAGTGTTGCCATTGCTCTTGCCGAATGTTGCCGAAATCGCCATTCGCGAAGTCCCGCAGCCCAGCTGCGCCGACCAACAGGTCTACGCAGCACCCTACGCCGCACGGGCAGTTCAATCCATTCCCGGCGTAAGGTGCTGGGAAGTGACCGATGGGCACTCGTGTAGCAGCCAGACTGTCGCTTGCGGTAGTTGCCGCCGTGATGCCGGCATCCCACGATACGCAGGTGAGAGCCTTTGGGGAGCTAGTGCCAGACAGTTCTCCCGCTAGTACGGCTTCTGCTGCCTCGCAGACGCTCACCGGAATGTCACCGAGTGCTTCCTTCAGGTTCATCTCCACCGTCGGGCCAGCCCAATTTGCGTACAAGACACCCATACTGAGCACTCGCCTCATAGGAGTGAGCGCCGCGGGGAGCACAAGCACCGCCTCTTCCGGCGGTACGCTTCCCCACGCCGCCTGGGCCGCCCGGGCAGTGTTTTCGAGCCAGGTCCAGTAATCACGGTTTGTGGGAAATGTGCGGTCGCCAGCAAGCCCGCCGGGAGATGGAATGCCAAGCCGTGTGTTGCTCACGTCAACGGCAATGACAAGTCGTCTTGTCATGGGTGCATCACCTACCTTCTAAGTGGATGACGCTACTATACAATAGTTTTATAATTCGCGCAGCACTTCTATGTGGGCGCCAATTGAGTTGAGCCGCGCGGCCAGGTCCTCGTAGCCACGGTTAATAGAGTAGACATTACGCAGTACCGAAACGCCATCGGCGGCAAGCATGCCGATCAAAATAAGCACAGCAGGCCGCAAGGCAGGCGGACAAATGACTTCGGCGGCTCGCCAGTGCGTCGGCCCGTTAACGTAGGCACGGTGCACGTCGGCAAGCGTAATTTCAGCATTGAGTTTGTTTAGTTCCGTGTAATAGATGGCGCGGTTTTCGTATGTCCAGTCATGAATAAGCATTTTACCCCGTGCGTTTGCGGCAATTGGCACAAAGTAAGGCAGGTTGTCCATGTTCATACCTGGATCGTCGTGGGCTTCAAGCTTGTCTTCAAGCGCAATCAGGTGCGATGCGTCGAGGCACTGGATATCCACGAGTGCCGTGTGACCGTTTTTGGCTTTGTACTCGTCGCTAACTTTAAACTTGAAGTTCATCTTTTCGAGCTTAAGCAGCTCAAGGTCGAGGTAGTCAATCGGTACACGGCGAATAGTGATAGGTGAGTTAGTGGTGGCCGCGATGCTTAAGAAGGTCATGGCTTCGATTGGGTCTTCGCTGGGCCAATATTCAACATCTTCATTTATAGTCTTTTTGCCGTGGATGCGGAGGGTGTGCGTGCCAATGCCTTCTACCTTGACCCCAAGCTTGGTTAAGAAGTGACAGACGTCGACAACCATATAGTTACTGGCAGCGCGGCGGATTTCAACGACACCGTTGATACGGGCTGCGGCCATAATAGCGTTTTCGGTTGGGGTGTTACCACTTTCGTACATCACAACTTTGCCTGGGTTGCGTGGCTTGCTTGTACAGTTGTACCAGCCGGTCGTGGTAGTAACTTTGAGGCCCATTTCTTCAAGGGCAAACAGGTGAGGGCGGATGGTGCGCTCGCCCAACTTGCAGCCACCAGCGAACGGAATTTTAAATTCAGGAAGCAAGTGCATGAGCGGACCCATGTACATAAGGACACTGCGGGTTTTGCGGCCCGCTTCGACGTCGATATTTTTCATCTGCAGCTTGGCCGGCGGCTTGATCTCCAGGTCGCCAAGGTCATTCAGCCAGCGCACTTTTACGCCAATGCTGATGAGTACCTCGATAAGGCGGTTGACCTCTTCAATCTTTGGCATCCGGCGTAGGGTTGTTGTGCCCTTGTTGAGTAACGAGGCGCACAAAAGACCAACGGCGGCGTTTTTGCTTGTACGCACAGTAATCTCACCTTTGAGCTTATGGCCGCCTTCGATACGGAAGTTCAGCGTGCCAGGACGGTTAAGCGATACAATCTCGCTGTTAAGCGCGTCGCTAATACGGGCCAACATTTCCATGCTCAGGTTCTGGCCTCCGTTCTCGATGCGGTTTACCGCGCTTTGGCTCGTCTTAAGCGCCTTAGCGAATTCGGCCTGGGTAAGGCCGCGGTCGAGTCGGGTTTGTTGAATTAACTTACCAATCTTTTGCTTGTAGTGCAGATCTGTCATGACAAAATTATATCATTTTTGATATAAATGGGAATACTTTTACAGAGAAAAGTAGTCACCGACCATAACATGGGTTAGTGCTGTGCGGCAAGCGCCGTTGCAACAACGTGCGAACACATCCTACTACCGCCAGAAGTACTGCCGGTAGACCCGCAGGTGCACTGCCAGCTCAGCCCGAAAGCGCTGCTGGCCAGAACGGTGTTGTACGTTTGTTGTAGGGTAGGATCGGCGATCTGTCCATCGATGCGCGCATCTTCTATATGCGTTGCCCGTGCCTGATTTTGGCTGAAGTATTCTTGCCCCTGTTGCATGTCCTGCGTTGACGCGTGGGTGCGCAGTGTGTTGTTGTCAATGAGCGTTCTCGCTGGTTGCATACTTCGTGTACCATTCTCCTGTTACTTGCTACAATGGAATTATGATCTAGTATTGCAAACCCAGCTGTGAAAAATCTTAATCTCGAGGACAGTTGTTATGCATGATAAAGAAATTGAAACGTTAATTCAGGCCGAAATCGCCCGCCAGACAAACGGCCTGGAGATGATCCCAAGCGAAAACCACACGTCTGGCGATGTGCTCAAAGCCCTAGGGTCTCGTTTAACCGATAAATACTCCGAAGGCTACCCCGGCAAGCGCTACTACGGCGGCTGTGAAGTTGTTGACCAGGTAGAGAACTTGGCTCGCGACCGTGCCAAGGCGTTATTCGGCGTGAACCATGTGAATGTGCAGGCATATAGTGGTAGCCCGGCAAATATGGCGGTGTACTACGCATTGTGCGATCCGGGCGACACAGTCATGGGCCTTCAATTGTACTTCGGCGGTCACATGACGCACGGGCTCAAAGTGAACTTTAGCGGCAAGTGGTTTAACAGCGTACAATACCAAACAGGCAAAGATGGCTACCTAGATTACAATGCCATTGCGGACCTTGCCGCTCAGCACAAGCCCAAGCTTATTGTTGTGGGCGCTACTGCTTACCCGCGCATTTTTGACTGGAAGCGGTTGCGAGACATTGCCGACACGTGCGGCGCCTATTTGCTTGCGGATATCTCGCATATTGCCGGGTTGGTGGTGGCTGGTGAGCATCCATCGCCAGTGGGAATTGCAGATGTCGTTACTACGACGACGCATAAGACTCTTCGGGGTCCACGCGGCGCGCTTATTATGTGCAACGGTAATCCGTCTAATCCGCTCAAAGCAGTGGATCGTAGCCGCGAGAATTTACCCACGCTTATTGACCGGGCAATCATTCCCGGTTTGCAAGGCGGCCCGCATAACCACCAGACGGCAGCCATTGCTGTTGCACTGCATGAAGCGGCGCAACCTTCCTTTACGGAGTACGGACGCCAAATAGTAAAAAATGCCAAACGATTGGCAGAAAATCTTTCTAGCCGGGGCTACGAGTTAGTGACCGGCGGCACCGACAACCATCTGCTCCTCGTTGATTTAACGAACAAAGGGGTGACTGGCGCCGAGGTCGAGTCGGCACTCGGCAAGGCTGGTATTACGGTGAATAAAAATACGGTGCCATTTGACCCACGCCCGCCGTTCAGCCCAAGTGGGATCAGGCTAGGCACGCCGGCACTTACGACCCGCGGCCTAAAAGAGGCTGAGATGGATAAGGTTGCTGAATGGATTGATACTGCTGTAGCCGCCAGAGGTGACGATACCAAGCTATCTACCATTCACAAAGAAATAACAGAATTCACAAAAGCGTTTCCGTTGCCAAACTAGAAGCGGGGCCCGCGATCTCTTATTGTGTTCGAGACCGCGGGCCGAGCCCTACGACTGGGCGGATGGGCCACTTGTTTGGCGCCGCCCGGTAGCGTCAGCCACCCGAGTTGCTTCGACCGGCGCCGATGAGGACGTTTTCACCCGTGACGGACGAGGCGTCTGGCGCGGGCGGTTCGGCCGTCAGCGCCTTGGCACTGGTGATGCCGCGTGCGGCCTCGACACTGGAGCGCAGGACGTACCGGAACGCGAGGTGTCGGCCGATACCGAAGCGTGGCTTCACGTACCTGAGCAGTGTGTCGGCCAGCTCGGGCTCACCCATGAAGATGAGCGCCAGTCGCTCTGGCGTGGCATATAGCTGCACGTGACCACGGTCCGACGGACTCCATGAGCCCGGCGTTTGGGTGAGGACGTTGGTCAGGCGGCTGACGAGCGCACCCTCGTCTTGGCCGATGGCAGCCTTGATCGCGCGGTTGTCGGTGCCGCCGTACGTGATCTTCATGCCCATGCCGCGGGCGGTCAGGAGCAGGTCACGCACGACAGCCTGCATGCTGGTGACTTCGCTTCGCAGGTGCATCACCAGAGGTTCCTGGCTAGACCGGCGGATCTTGCTGATCGCGTTCCCCGCAGCCCACACCGGCAGGGTGGAGGCAAGCAGGATGGCGACCGGATTGTAAAGCAGATCTTGCGGGGACATAGCAGCCTTTCGGCCATAGCTCGCGAGGGGCCAACTATTGGCATCGCACGCCACCAATGGCTTCAGTAGCGATCGTAGAGCTTTTGTTGTTATAGTCTTTTTTAGTTTTAGTGTCAAGATAAAACGCGAGAGAGTTAGGAATGCCCGCGGCTAGGCCGCGGGCTTCCCTACGCTGTTGCACATGCACTGTTAGCGTGGCCCCGGGGTGGTGGGCCACGGTGTTACTCGGAACGAGGGGGGCCGGTGTCGGGGCTGTTTGCCCTATTGTTGTTACCGATGGTTGGCTGTTCACCAGTGCTTCCGGTGTGATTTGCCAGTGCCTCCTGAAAGAACCCGAGGCCTTGGGTGTTCTCCACGAGGGTTGCCAGAGGGCCTTCTGGCGGTACTGCCACCTCTTCGGTAGGCGGTACTGGCGGTGCCGAGATGGGAACAGAGAGGAGAACATCTCCGTCCGAAGTGACTGGGGTGGCCGTACGCGGCTCTCTCGTAGGAACGGGGTTCGGCCTGGCGAACCGTTCGCGGCCCGTCACGGCTTCGGGGTCCGGGGTGGTCGGCGACGGTGCAACCGGCATGGGAAGCTGGTCACCCGAGGGGCTGATCCCGCTTTCCAGCAGGCGCGTTCTGCTGAGATCCCTCCCCAGATGAGGGAACTGGCTGTAGACGAACTCAAGCGCGGTTCGTACAGCAACTGCCACGTCCTCTCTGCGCCGTTCCGCTGCGGCCGCCAGATCTTCGTCGCGTTGGAGCAAGAGATCCTTATATGTGTCCTCCGCGGCTTTTCGTAACTTCTCGTGGTCGGCCCGGACGGTGTGGTACCCGGCCATCGCTCCTTCGATCTGGTTGGCTAGGGTCACAATGTCTTCGTCGATCTCACGTACTCGCCGCCCCGTCTCCCAGGCAATGACTGCCCGGACGAGGCTTGTGACGATCAGGATGGCAATGCCAATCAGCGTGAGCCATTGGAAGGTAGAAAAGGTAGAGATGACGGACTCCTCTTCCTTGTAGTGTGCATGCTCTAAACGGCTAAGCCGTCCGCGCTTCTGAGCGCCTTGCGTAGAGCGACCGTATTTTATACTTATTAGATGTGATGGTCAAGCCTTTGGGCTATAGCACTTGTGGTTCGCGTGCCAGCTGAATGCCGAACTTTTGTTGTACTGCGTCGATAATTTTTTGCTCGAACTTTAGTGCATCGGCCGTACTTTTTGCATGCTCATTCACTAAAACCAGTGCTTGGGCAGGCCAGGTTGCCATGCCTGTTTCTGTATCGTGTGCGGCTTTAAACCCTGCTTCTTGTACTAGCCAGGCAGCGGGAATTTTGTATGCGCCATCACCGACTGGCCAATAGGTGAGGTCGGGGTAGGCTGCTTGCAGTGCCTCAAGTTGCGGCTGGGAAATGATGGGGTTTGCAAAAAAAGAGCCATTGTTTGCAATCTTTTTAGGGTCTGGCAGCTTGGCGGTGCGCACGGCAATCACTGCTTCTCGGAGGGTGCGCGGGGTGAATTCAGTTATGTGATGCTCATCTAAATAGCGCTGTAGCGGAGGGTAGAACGGCGGCTGCGGATTCCCTTTTTCAAGGTCGAGTACAATAGAAGTGATAAAAAATCTTCCGTGGTCATTCGTTTTAAACCGGCTGCTGCGGTAGGTGAGTTCGCATTCTTCTTTTGGAATGGTAACCATACGGTTAGATTGGGCGTCGTAAGCATGCACCTCAACCAACGTGTTTGCAATCTCTTGGGAGTAGGCGCCCACGTTTTGCACCGGCGTTGCACCGGCCGTGCCTGGTATGAGGCTGAGATTTTCGATGCCGGATAGTCCGTGTTCGGCAGTTCGGGCTACAATATCGTCCCATATCTCGCCGGCACCAATTGTTAGACGGTAGTGCGTGTCGTTAAGTTGCTCTTCGCGGTAGCCTTTTATTTCATTCACGAGCACCAGGCCCGGAAAGCCCGCATCATTCCATAAAATGTTGCTGCCGCCGCCAATCATGACCACGGGGAGTTTTTTGCCCTGGGCCCAGGCAATAGCTTCTTTCAGTTCATCTTCTGTGTGTATGTGAGCAAGGTAGGCTGCATTGCCGCCCAGCCGCATGGTAGAGTAGGCTTTTAGCGAAACATCTGATTGAATCTGCATAATTACCCATTATACTGTACTAAGTATGCGCCCGTAGCTCAGGGGATAGAGCGTTGGTTTCCGGTACCAAAAGTCGTAGGTTCGAATCCTACCGGGCGTACCAGAACGGAATTATGGAAAGATTATTTACTTACGGAACATTGCAAGACCCGGAGGTTCAGAAGCAGGTTTTTGGACGTGTTGCCGATATGCATAGTGATGCGCTCAAGGGATATCGCAAAAGCGTCATCAAGCTTAAGGGAAAGGTCTATCCAATCGCCGTATACGACGCTAGCTCCCTAATAGAGGGTATGACCTTAGAAGCTACCCAAGAAGAGATCCTCATGATGGATAAATACGAAACATCGGCCTACAAAAGGATTGAGGTCACCCTTGCGAGCGGCCAACGCGCATGGGTGTATTGTCGACCATGAATGGTATAAATAGGGTATTATTTAATTAGAACCATAAACGGAATAATTAAGGGATGGGCCGACTTCCAATACCTGGATCTGATAGCGGTACTTGGGGCTCCATACTCAATACTTTTTTAAGTGTCGAGCATGCCGCAGACGGAAGCTTGAAGATCCGCAGTGACGGCACGCTAACTGCCGCCCAGAATGCTGTCCAAAAAGGCACGCTTATTCTGAACGCCGCTGATTACGGGGCGGTTGCCGATAACGCCACCGATGCACGTACGGCAATTCAAAACGCCATCGATGCTGCAAGTGCTGCCGGGGGCGGCGCGGTATATATTCCAGCGGGAACGTACCGTGTTGCATCTGCTCTGACTATCAAAAGCCGGGTCATTATTGTAGGGGCTGGCAAGGGTGCGACTATCCTAAACGCTCCTTCGAATGCCTTGTTTAACTTTAGTGGCAATACCCAGCGGTGGGGCCTGCGCCATCTGACCGGCAGAGCGACCGGGGGCCATATATTTGCCGGTTCGTTTAATGTATTTGAGGTAGTAATAGCTGAGTGTGAGTTTAGTGTACTCTCGGCTGGGTCTTCTATTTGGTTCCAGAACTCCGGGCAGTATATTCAGGTTATTTTCCGTGACTGCTACTTGTATGCGGGCGGCACACCGCGCACCACGCCGGCAATAGATCTTACCGATCCTGGCGGCGCATTTAACGAGAATATATTTGAAAACTGTACGTGCGAGACAGAGGCAAGTTCCTCACAGTATTTTTTCCGGTTGCGCTGTACCTCAACGGGCGATTATTCCTACAACAATACGCTGCGCAATATTATTTTCGAAGTCTGTGATGGCGGCGGTGTGCGGGCGGAGTCGCAGTTTGGCTTAACGCTCGACGGCTGCCAGGCATGGGACAACACTACTATTCAAAATGACTTCTTCAGTATTGGCAAAACGGGTGTCAGCGGATTGGGCAGCCGCCGTACGGTGGTGCGAAACAGTGGGCGCATTGGCAATTCTTTGGGCGGGGGTTTGTACGACCTAACACTAGATGTCAGTACGCAGCAGACAACAATAGACAGTTTTCGCTGCGCCCCAGACAACGCTCGTATAAATTTGGGTGATTCGGATTACGTGCATATTGTTAATAAGTCGCCGGGGACGACTATCATCGGTACGGCGGAGTATATCGCATACCGTGGTGAAGGCAGTGCATCGACCGATTTCCTAGCAAGTGGTTCAGTCGCGGGCGATACTCGCCAGCGTGCCGTCATACGCATGAGCGGTGCGTTAGAAATGGGCGATGGTACAAACCCGCGGGACACTAATTTATATAGGCAAGCGGCGGGTGAACTGCGGAGCGACGGCACCCTCGATCTTGGCGCCAACCTGCGTGTGCATGGTGGCAGCATTGTGCTGAACGACACAAACCTTTACCGGTCCGCCGCGGCCCAATTGACTACCGATAATGAGTTAATTGTGGGCACCACGCTGAGTGTGAATGGCGGTACGGCCTCTATTACAAATGATCCCAACACCAACCGTGAGCTCAATCTGGGGAGCCGTTGGGGCATGCGCGCCGATAACGGTTCTGAATCTGGGGGGAATGCTGGTTCCGATTTTCGACTGGTTCGGTATTCTGATACTGGGGTAGCGTTAGACAACCCTATTTTTGTAAAGCGTTCAAACGGATTCGTATCAGTCAGCGGTAGTACTGACCCGCAAACCAATCTGGAGGTAGGCAGCGCGACTTCCGGAACGGTGGGCATGCGTATCTACCGGGGGGCTACGACGAATTTCGCGAGCTTGCTGTTCTCAACTGCTTCGACTGACCGCTGGGGATTGCAAATGTTGAACGATTCGACGCAGAACCTTTATCTGCGTGATGTGGCAAATGGCCGAACCCTTATTGCCCTCGGAGCGACTACCGGGGCAGCCACCATACCGAACGGATTTGCCAGGGGAAGAACCGCGGTCAATGATGCGAATTACTTGGTCGTAACAACAGATAGCAAAGTGTGCTACACGGCACTTTCTGCGGCGCGTACTGTTACGCTGCCTGCGGCTTCATCCATGCCGGGTCAAGAATTGGTTGTTAAGGACGAGTCAGGAAGTTGCAGCGGTGTGAACACTATAACGACCACCCCGTCTTCTGGAACAATCGATGGTGCTGCAAGTTTAGCTATTAGTACGGCTTATGGCGTACTAAGGATATATTCCAACGGTACGCAGTGGTTCAGCGCGTAAAGTTATCTCGTAGCCGTATTGACAAGCGGCATAAGGCGCAAGCATTATAAGCTTAAGGTTTAAGCAAGGATAAGGGTAAAATGGCGAGTCTTATTGAAGAGATCCGAAACGCACCGCGCTCCGACAAAATTATAGCAGCCATTGTTGCCCTCAGCGTGGCGATTACCGGCTACACATTTATGATTACCCGGGCCGTCGGGCCATTCACTGCCATTGAGGCCGAAGCGGGTACCGTTAGCGGTGCGGCGAAAGTTATCACTGACTCGACCGCATCAGGGGGTAAGGCCCTCCAATTTGGCGTAACGGATTCCACTCCGCCAACCACGAGCGCAATGAGCGTGAGAATTTCCGGTAATAAATTTATAGACAAAGATAATCAAACGCTCCGTCTGATCGGTGTAAACTTTTCTGGCATGCAATACGCGTGCGCTGAAGGCTGGGGATTTTATGATGCACCTGCAACAGACGCAACAATTACCGCATTGAAATCTTGGGGAATCACCGCTGTTCGCGTGCCGCTGAACGAAAGCTGCTGGCTCAATATTAATGGAGTTGCAGCGGCGTATGGTGGTGCCAATTACCAAAAAGCAGTCGGAGATTGGGTCAAGAAGCTGAATGACAATGGGTTCTATGTAATTGTCGACCAGCACCATAGCCATAATGGCACTGGTAAAGCCACCGACCAACAGGCAATGCCCAACCGCGATCATGCCAACGACTACTGGAAGAGCGTTGCCAATTACTTTAAGGGAAACCCAGCGGTCATCTTTGATCTTTACAACGAGCCGTATCCTGACAGCAACCGTGACACAACTGCCGCGTGGACTTGCGTGCGTGACGGCGGCAACTGCCCAGGCGTAGGTTTTGTGGCGGCCGGTATGCAGGAAATGCTGAATTCGGTTCGTTCAACCGGTGCAAAAAATCCTGTATTGATTGCTGGGCCGGAATATGCCGGTA
>DATIBT010000034.1:0-8197 GCA_035457345.1 Saccharimonadales bacterium (SeqCode)
CTAAGCGCACAGCCTCGGGGTTCGATCTGAACCGCCTAAACGTGCTTGTGGCCGTGCTGGAGCGCCGCACCAAGTTGAACTTATCGGATAGCGATATCTATATTAACGTTGTGGGCGGTATGAAGTTGCAAGATCCGGCGGCCGACCTTGCGGTGTGCATGGCTATTGCATCGGCGGCTACTGAGTTTGCGCTCGACCCCAAGTTGGTTGTATTTGGCGAAGTAGGCTTGGCTGGCGAAGTGCGCAGCGTTCCCCAAGCCGACAAGCGGGTAGCCGAGGCTAAAAAGCTCGGATTCACCTCGGCCATTGGCCCTAAAACCGCCAAAAAGAACACATTTATAAAACCCGTCAGCTCAATGCGTGATGCGCTGACAACCTTCCTAAAGAAGTCGTAAAGGAGAAGCTTTATGGAATTATCAACTCTCACGGTAGGCCTTACCGCCATAAACACCGTGGGCTTGGGCTATTTAGTGTGGCAGGCAAACCACACTAGTGGTAAGCTTAAAAATCAAATGGTCATAGATACCTCCGGTCTTATAGATGGCCGGTTGGTAGATATTGTGCAGTCAGGGTTTGTGCCGCAACGTATTATTGTGCCGCAGTTTGTAGTGGCAGAGTTACAACTGCTGGCCGATCAAGGTGACAGCTTTAAGCGTGAGCGTGCCCGGTATGGCCTTGAGGTAGTACGTCGTTTGCAAGATATGCGTCAGACAGATGTAGTTATTCGCCCGGGCATGGCCCGCGGTATTAAAGAGGTAGACGATAAACTCGTGGCCCTCGCCAAAAAGCTGGGCGCCATGTTATACACCACCGATTTTAACCTTAATCAAGTGGCCCAAATCGAAGGTGTACGAGTACTAAATGTTAACGAGCTAGCCCAGGGTTTGCGCGCTATGCATTTGCCAGGTGAGAAGACCGAAATCAAAATTACGAATGTCGGCCAAGACCGTACCCAAGGAGTGGGTTACCTAGAAGACGGCACGATGGTTGTCGTAGAAAAGGCCGGCAATCTTGTCGGCCAAAAGGTGTATGTAGAATTTAGCCGCATGTTACAAACCCAGGCTGGCAAAATGATGTTTGCCGTTATGCCTCGAGCACACGCGGCACCTGTCACACACGCCAAGCCGACCACACCGGCTGAATCTCACAAAGAAGAGCGTGCCACGTCTGTTGCAAAACCTCGGCCGCCGCGCCGCCGCAATAACCGTCGGCCCGTGGAAGAACGAAGCGTATAGCATAAAATCTCCGCCAGTACAGGCGGAGATTTTTTTAGCGGAAGTTGCGTCTGCTTAGAATGATTGGCGACGGGCCGCCGCTTGCCACATTTTTGGTGGTGCTGTCAGAGGCATCGTACATGCCTTGGTCGATGATGGTCGCGCTAATACTGTGTGAACCGCTGCTAAAGGTGTGGTCGACACTGTATGAGCCTGGGCCGCCCACAGATTGGCTGGAGATAACTTGGCCATCAACCGAAAATTCTATGGTTGCGAGCGGGAACGTGCCTTGGTTTACATTGGCGGTTATCTTGTAGCTCTTGACGCCGCTTGGGGTGGCGGATACGGAAACAAATGGTTTGGCATCGCCACAGCTATGCACGTTGTCGTCACTGCTTGGGTCGTATCCATCGGGTGCCGTGGTGGTGTTCTGTTTGGTAATTGGGTCTTGGAAGGTTTGTGTCTTGAGCGCTATCTTGGCACGGTTTGGGGTACAGTCGGTAGCTTTTTTCTTGGATACGCGGTCAAATGTCACTTCTTTTTCATCTGAGCCTTTTGGCTTGGTGTACCAGGCGGGGAAGATATCGGTGCGCCCGTTCACTGTTAGCTTTTGGATGCCGGCCGGTTGTTGGTACCAATCGTTCGGCTTCCATGTACCTTCTTTTTGGAAAACCTGCGTATGTGCATATTTTTGCACTTCTGTGACAACCTTTTGGTTGCCGGTGCTACTAAGGCTGGTGAGGGCCTTGGGGTCGTTGCGGCCTGTCCATATGCCAACCGCCATTTTAGGCGAGTAGCTCATGAGCCAGCTGTCTTTTGCGTGTCCTTTTCCGTCGTCGGTTGTACCTGATTTGGCGGCAGTTTTTACGCCAGGGACGTTGAAGCCAGGGGCGTTACGGCCAAAGGTGTAGGCGCGCGCGTTGTCGTCTGCCAAAATGTCAGAAAGCATGTAGGTAATTTGTGCATCAAGCACGCGCTTGGAATCGTCCTTCCACTGCTTGATAGATTGGCCTTGGGCGTTCTTTACTTCAAGTACATACGCCGGTGGATGGTACACGCCTTGATTGCCGAGCGTGGCATAGGCGTCAACGTGCTCGACTTGCTTAACGGCACAGCTACCAATCGCCGCGGATAGGCCGTAATCTACGCCCACACAATAACTTTTGTCGCCCGCATCACGCGCTGTGTTGATGGCATTGTCCAGGCCGCCTATGTAAGCCGCCTTAATTGCGGGGGGGTTACGAGAGCTGCCAAGAGCGTCGCGGATAGTGATACTGCCGCGGAACTTGCCGTCAAAGTTCAATAATTTGTTGCCGTAGAGTTTATCTATGTTGTCGTCTGCGAGTATCGAACCTGCGCCCCAGTTTGTCGTCTGCTGCGGTTTAAACAGGTTAGCATACATAAACGGCTTAATGCTTGAACCGGGGTTGAGCAGGGCGGTAGCCGCGTTGACTTCGCCATACTCTTTATTGCTGTAATCATAGCTGCCCACCATGCTTAAGACTTGGCCGGTCGGCACGTCTATGGCAGTCAGGGCCATGTTATTGGCGCCAATTGCTTGTGCGTACTTAAAGTTGTCTTTAATTTGTTGTTCGGCAATCTGTTGAATGCGGTAATCTAAGGTTGTCTTAATAGTGAGGCCACCATCACGGATAAGTTTGGTGCCGAATTCTTTTTCGAGCTGGGAACGAACCTCTAGCACGAAGTGCGGCGCCTTGATGTCCTCTGTTGCTGCAAGTTCGGGCTTGATAGTGTCAAGAATTGGGTACTTCATAGCCTCGTCAGCTTGCTGCTGGGTGATGTACCCCTGCTCTTGCATGTCGCCAATCACTTTGTGCTGCCTGGCAATGAGATTTTTATTTCCTTCGGTATTGTAAGGATTGTAGTATGAGGGGTCTTTGGGAATGGCGGCAAGCAGAGATGCTTCGGCAACATTCAAGTCTTTAGCCTTTTTGCCAAAGTAGGTTAAAGCTGCAGATTCCACGCCATTGCGACGTCCGCCATATGGCGCTTCGTTGAGGTACATGGACAGGATTTGATCTTTGTTATACATCCGCTCAACTTCGATGGCCAAAATAATCTCTTTAATTTTACGCGAGATATCTAGGCGGTTTGCCTGAGCCTCTTGGCTAAAGAACACCAGTTTAATGAGCTGCTGAGTAAGGGTAGAGGCGCCTTGCACTTCGCCGCCGCTTACATCGCTGAGGCCAGCACGAATAATGCCAGTGATGCTAATGCCGCCATGTTTGTAGTAGTCCTTGTCTTCAACAGCAATAGTGGCCTGCTTCATGACATTGGCAATGTCGCCCGATTGCACGACAAGCTGGTATTTCGTATCGCCCTTATCTTCCCACAGGAGCACTCCATTCCGGTCGACATAACGGGACACAGTAGTTTGTACGCGTTTGGCGAGCTCATCTGGTCGGATGGCATCTAGCTCGCGGCGGTAATACGCAAAAAGCGCGGCAATAAAGATTGCCAAAATAATAAATCCAACGCCTACAAGTTTTGCGAAGGTAACGGCGCCTTGCTTACTAAACCAGAATTTAATAACCCGTTTGGGATGCAGGCGGTACGCCAAGCGCTTAAGCGGCTGCTTGGGGAGGGTGGCTAAGTATTCAGCCTTGCGACGCGCCTTGGCATCGCGCGTGTTTTTACGGCGCGCTGTTAAATTAGCGTATAGGCTCATCGTCTTTTGGCGACGGGTAGGCTTTTTCACCATATAAGCTGTTATTACCTCAAATAGTTACAAAAATCTCTCTCATTATAGCATTTAACTGGCGCTGCATAGCGACATTCGTTATAATGAGCTCAAGATCATAACAGATGTAAAACACCAATGACACTTTCTGAAGAACTGCGGTGGCGAGGTTTTATTAACCAGACCACGCTCAAGGACATTTCCGGGCTGGACGGCAAACCCATTACTTTTTATTGGGGTGTTGACCCAAGTTCCGATTCCATGACTGTTGGCAACCTGGCTGCCGCCATGATGGTACGCCATTTTATTGACCATGGACACAAGGCGGTATTGCTGGTTGGTGGCGCCACAGGTATGATTGGTGACCCAGATGGCAAAGACGAAGAGCGCCAGCTTAAAACTCTCGATGAAATCGCTAAAAATAAAGCTGGCATTGCCGCCCAGTACAAGCGGGTGTTTGCCAACCAAGACTTTACCCTCGTTGACAATTACGACTGGTTTAAAGATATCGGCTATCTGGAATTCCTACGCGACACAGGCAAGCATTTTAGTATGACGCAGCTGTTGCAGCGTGATTTTATTCAAAGCCGCATTGGTAAAGGCGGTAAGGGTATTAGCTATGCTGAGTTTAGTTATTCGTTAATCCAGGGCTACGATTTCCTCCACCTACACCGCAAGCACGGCGTAACCCTGCAGGTCTGTGGGGCTGACCAGTGGGGAAACAGTCTTAGCGGCGTTGAGCTTATTCGCAAGCTAGAAGGCAAAGAAGCGCACGTATACAGCTGTCCGCTCATAATTAATAAAGCCACCGGTAAGAAATTTGGCAAATCAGAAAATGGTGCTGTCTGGCTCGATGCAAACAAGACCAGTGTGTTTGATTTTTACCAGTTTTGGCTGAATGTTGACGACGAAGGCGCGCTGGATTACCTCAAGATCTATACGCTCCTGCCAAAAGAAGAAGTCTTGAAGGTGATGGACGAGTTTCAAAAGCACCCTGCTGGCCGTCTCGCGCAAAAAACCCTTGCATACGAAGTTACCCAACTTGTACATGGCAAAGCCGAAGCCGACAAAGCCGTTGAGGCTACAGAAAAACTCTTTTCTGGCGAAGCAAGCGCTATGACGCCTACGCTAGAGCTTGAGCCGGGGGACCACGACATCTTAGATATTGTCGTTAAAGCCGGCCTGGCGGGCAGCAATTCAGAAGCCCGCCGTCTGTTCGAGCAGGGCGGCATTAGAGTGAACCAGCAAAAAGTGACCAACCCCAGCATCTCCCTTAAAAAGAACGATCTTGTACAGGTTGGCAAAAGAAGGTTTGTAAAGATAGTCTGATGCTTAGGTCAGCTCCACCCGACATCGATATGCACGCGCTAGAAAAAGTCGGGGAGGCACATGGTCGTTTTGCAGAATTGCTAGAGGACTTGCTTGGGCCCAATGACGGTTTGCAGCGTGAATTTGAAGCCGAGCTGCCAGTGAGCAGCGGTGAACTTCTTGAACTTGCCACGGCGCTTGGGCTTGACGACTTGCTGCTACACCCCGGTGATTTAATAGGTACTTGCGAGTATCATCAGCCTTGGGACTGGAATGCAATAAGCGATGAAGAAGATACAACCGGTATTGGCAAGCTCAGCCTTAGATTTGCCAATAGCTTTCTTATTCCTCGGCAACCGACTTCGGTGAGCATCCTTGCGCATACCCGGCGGGAGCACCGCCATGCGCCACCGCGGCGCATGATGGGCCTGTCGGCATATTACGTGAAGGGGATGACAGACGCCCAGCAGGTGATTGGCCTTTATTCGCCTTCGTGCGGTAGCATGGAGGCGTACCGTTTGACGTACTGGAGCTACAAGGATGAGTTAGTATATAAAGAGTCCATAAGCCGGCCTTCGGACTTCGCGCAAACGAATACGTTTGTCAGCGAGATCAGACCAATTTTACGACCTCATCTTCTTCATGATGAACCCAACAGATGACACTCAAAGAACCGATTACTAGTATTAAGGGCGTAGGAGATGCCCTGGCTGAGAAATTACGCGGTCTCGGCGTTGAAACCGTGGAGGATTTGCTGTATTTCTTTCCGCGTAAGTATGAAGATTTTTCGCAAGTCGCTCCTATAGCCAAGCTTCGTCCGGGGAAAGTAACAATAAAAGCGCGGGTTGAGTCGGTCACTGGCCGGCATATTCGCCGCGGTTTGCACGTAACCGAGGCAGTCATAAGCGACGGCACCGCCAAAACGCGCGCGGTGTGGTTTAACCAATCGTACCGGGCAACGCAGTTGGGCAAAGGTGAGGAGTTCTTTTTCTCGGGCACGTACGATTTGCAGCGTAACCGTTACGTTCTGCAGAATCCGGCCACCGAGCAAACAAAGGGGATGGGCGTTAGCACAGCGCGTATTGTCCCGGTGTATCCGGAGCGTGCGGGGTTAAAATCGCACCAGATCCGTAAAATTATGGCTGAGCTGCTGCCACTCATGGCTATGCTCCCTGAAACCCTTCCCCGAGAGCTCCTAGAACAAGAGAAACTCCTCAATATAAACGACGCCTTGCGCACCCTGCATTTTCCAGAAAAAGGAGATGAGCTGGCAAAAGCCAAGGAACGCATCTCATTTGAAGAAATTTTGGCGCTTATGACGGCGAGCGCTCTTAACAAACAGGATCAGGCTAAGCTTGAAGGCTGGAGTATTCCATTTGACGCAAAGGCTGCAAAGCAGTTTACCACCGGTTTGCCGTTTAGCATGACAAATGCACAGCGTATGGCGGCATGGGAGATTATTCAAGATTTCAGCTCTGGCCAGCCTATGAACCGTTTGCTGCAGGGTGACGTAGGCGCAGGTAAAACTGTGGTTGCGGCTATGGCCGCATATATGGCGGCAAAGGCCGGGCTGCAAACAGCATTTATGGCGCCGACAGAGATTTTGGCAACACAGCACGCGACTACGCTCGCCAGCTTGCTCGATCCGTTTGGCATCACCGTTGGCCTGCTGGTAGGCTCAACAAAGCCCAAGGCAAAGCAGGCAGTTAAACTGCATATTAGTACGGGTGATGTAGATGTAGCAGTGGGTACCCATGCACTAATTCAGAAAGACAACGCCTTTCATAAACTTGGTCTTGTTGTTATAGATGAGCAGCACCGTTTTGGTGTGGCTCAACGCACCGAGCTGTTAAAGTCCGGCTCAAAAATGCCCCATTTACTGAGCATGACCGCTACGCCTATTCCACGCAGTTTACAGTTAACGCTATATGGCGAGCTAGATGTGTCTATTCTGAATGAGTTGCCAAAAGGAAGGCAACCAATAGTCACAAAGGTAGTATCGCCACTCGCCCGGCATACTGTGTACGACCATATAGACAAGCACATTACTGCTGGTCGCCAGGCATATGTGGTATGCCCTGTGGTTGCCGACGGTGCCAACGCCGAGCTTAAAAGTGTTGAGGCCGAATACGATCGCCTCATGAAAAGTGTATTTAAACATCGGAGGCTGGGTCTGCTTCACGGTCAACTTAAGGCCGACGAAAAAGAGCAGATGATGCGTCTCTTTAAGGACGGTAAGCTGGACGTGCTTATTTGCACGACAGTTATCGAGGTTGGGGTCGATGTGCCAAATGCTACGGTCATGCTCATTGAGGGCGCTGACCGGTTTGGCCTGGCGCAGCTTCACCAGTTGCGTGGTCGGGTAGGGCGAGGAAGTGAACAGAGTTATTGTTATCTTATACCCACGACCGCCCAGGCGGTGAGCCAGCGTTTGCGCGAGCTGGAGCAGTCCACCGATGGTTTTTACTTGGCCGAAGTTGACCTTACGCTTCGTGGCCCCGGCGAAATTTATGGAAAGCGACAACACGGCGACCTTGACCTCAGTTTTGCCAATCTTGCCGACACTGTCCTGCTTAAGCGCGTCAAAAACGCTGCCGATAAGTTGGTTGCGAGTACGCCAAATTTGTTACAATACAAACGGTTATACGAGCACGTCGACCATTACCGGCGGCTGACAAGGTTAAACTAACATGTATTCAGGAACAACACTACGCAACCATTCGGGGCGCATTATGGGCGCACACCAAAAGCTGGACCGAGTGGCTCGACGGGCACTTGAGCAGATTGAACCCGACAGTGCATTTCCGACCATTAAAGAAATCCTTCATTTCGAAGGTAAAAATGGCCCGGACGGCATTAAAAGCAAGTCGCCTGCCCAAGACGAACCATGGCATTATTATGATCCGATTGACCCAACCGATGACGTTCTTGTTAAAATGCTCGAGCGCCATGGCAAGAATCTAACAGCAGCTAT
>DATIBT010000035.1:0-3366 GCA_035457345.1 Saccharimonadales bacterium (SeqCode)
AACAAATCATCACTCAAAAGCTGAAATCGAGCGAAGCTGCCATGCAGTCCGTCGCTAACGAAACATTACTGCGCGTGCAACAAGCCGTTGGACTGCGTCCTCGTAATAATGGCTAGCGTAACCCACGAACTCCACACATTCACGGTAGAGGTGCCCGAGAGGCTCGATGTATTCTTGGCGAGCGTACTGCCTGAATACTCGCGTAGTTTTTTGCAAAAACTCTGCCGTGAGGGCCAGGTAACGGTGCAAGGGACCGCTCAATACAAATCCGGCGCCATTGTTCAGCCAGAACAACAGGTCATAGTGGCCGTGCCCAGCCTAAGCGGCGTTACCGAAGGTAATCTCCCTATTCTATATGAAGACGACGATGTTGTTGTTATGAACAAACCCGCCGGCGTTCTTACTCACGCCAAAGGCCCGCTCAGCACCGAATTTACGGTGGGGGAGTTTATGCGCAGCCGCACCACCGACGGCGCAGACGGCAACCGGCCCGGGATTGTCCACCGCTTAGATCGGGACACATCCGGGGTCATCATCGCCGCCAAACATCCCGAGGCCAAACGGTGGATTCAAAAACAATTTGCTACCCGTAAGGTCAAGAAGAAATATATTGCCCTCGTTACCGGCCACCCTAGACAACCTGCGGCAGTCCTCCAGCTTCCCATTGAGCGAAACCCAAAAAAACCCCAGACCTACCGTGTTGGCAGCAACGGCAAACCCGCCGAAACAACGTACGAGACACTTAAAACGTATGCAAGCTATACGCTGCTTGCGTTCACGCCGCACACTGGCCGAACGCATCAACTGCGCGTTCATGCGGCATATATAGGGTGCCCAATTGTTGGCGACCCGCTCTATGGCCAACCAGAACCTGCACTGGGCCGCATGTTCCTCCATGCGCAAACTCTGGAGCTCACTTTGCCATCCCGCGAGCGCAAGGTGTTTGAGGCGCCGCTGCCGCCAGAACTAGTGGCATATTTGGAGACGCTCAAATAATGGACGCACTTCTCATGGCCAGCGAACCTCGTCGCCAATTAGAGGCGCTTACAAGTGACCCGCCGCATGCATTACTGCTGGTAGGAATAACGGGCATAGGCAAGTTTTCTGTTGCGAGCGCCTGGGCACGGCAACTCACATCGCCCGAGCACATCACCATTATTACACCGGACGAAAAGGGCACCCTCACCATTGATGCCATACGCGGGCTTTACAAACACACACGCAGCCGGCAAACGCAACGGCAGGTGGTCATTATTGACCATGCCGAAGCCATGGGTGTAGAAGCGCAGAATGCCCTCCTCAAATTACTAGAAGAACCGCGGGCCGGGGTGACGTTCGTATTAACTGCGCCAACCGACGACTCGCTGCTGCCCACCATTATGTCACGCGTGCAAAGTGTTACCTTGCAGTGCATCGAACCACAAGCCATGCAGGCATTTACCTTAAAGCATGCTGGCAGTCTCTCGCAGCAAGAGATTGCCCAATTGCTGTTCATGGCCGATGGCCGGCCCGGCATTATAGCGACCCTCTTACATGACCCAGCCGCGTTTACTCATTACAAAGAACTCATGCAGCAAGCTAAAAACCTGCTCACCGCCACAGCCTATGAGCGATTAAGCAGCATTGCTACCATAGCTAAAAGCCGTGAAGACGCTATAGGGGTGCTAGAAGCAATGGCACATATGATTCACTTACAACTTCTGCGCCAGCCAAACGATAGGCTTATAGATCTGGCAGACGGTATACAAGAGACGCTCGCCAGACTGTCCCAAAACGGTAATCCTCGGGCGCAGCTGACCGCGTTGTTCGGAACCTAACAGGTGCTATAATAGGCGGTAACGATGTACACTCTGTTACTTTTGGCTGGCTTTACTGGGCTCACTATTTGGATCTTCTACCGAGATATCAACGACGAGCCAACCGAGCAACTACCCGCCCGCATTACTGAGCGTCTTGATAAACTTTGGCAAATTGCCCAAGACGGCCTTCGTGATAAAAAATACCTCAGCGCAGAAAAGGCGCTCCTTACTATTTTGCGGGTCGATGAACGCAACGCCGCCGCCTACAACCGCCTTGGGATTTTATACGCCAAACAGCGCGCTTTTAACGACGCCATCGAGTGCTTTGAAATAGCTCAAAGCCTCGAGCCCAGCGCCAGCAGCTTGCACAACGTAGGACTTATTTATTACGAGACCGGCCAGTTCGAGAAGGCCGCCATTGCTTTTGAACAAGCAATAGAAATGGAAAGCGGCCTTGCGGCGCGTTACATTGCCTACGCCAAAGTCCAGGAAAAAATGGGGGACAATAAAAAAATGGTTGGCGCCCTAGAGAAAGCCGTTGAGCTTGAACCCAACCCACAAAGCCTCCGTATACTTGCCGACGCCTACGAACGCACCGGCGACATGGAACTTGCCGAGAGCATTAAAAAGAAGATTGAAAAAATCATCGTACCCGCTCATGCGCCGAAACAAGTCCGTCAGCCGCGTAAAGTAGTGATGTAAAGGGTACTTGGCGTAAAGCCAGGCCGCCCACCGCTTGAAAAAACAGAGGAAATTAGGTAGTATTCTTGGAGTAGCCGAGCGCAATCGGCTTTGATGCCGACGTAGCTCAGTGGCCAGAGCGGCTGTTTTGTAAACAGCGGGTCGTGGGTTCGACTCCCTCCGTCGGCTCCATGTTTATTTTACAGCTCAGTGGTCGAGCACTTCCCTGGCAAGGAAGCAGTCTCAACTACTACATACCTCATGCTGGGATAGCGAAGTGGTCAAACGCATCTGACTGTAAATCAGACGACATATGTCTTCGGGGGTTCGACTCCCTCTCCCAGCACCAAAATAATATCCCTGTCCTTGTGGCAGGGTTATTATTTTGTATGGTGCAGGATGCAAATGAAATAGCCCACCGCAATGGTGGACTATTTCATTGGTAAGGGTGGCGCTAGGCCTCGGTTGTACGGGTCATTTTTGCCGCGGTAACGATAAGATAGAGCGCTGCCAGACCAACAAGAAGGTACACAATACGAGCAAGAACGCTCATTGCACCAAAGAGAGTGTCTACCAGGTTAAAATCGAATGCACCCACCAAACCCCAGTTTAAGCCGCCAACAATAGTCAGTGCGAGCGCTACCCAATCAACTACATTAAATTTCATCGCTTACTCCTTATATTAATCTTAGGCAAGGCCTGCCATGGTGAACGAGACTATATCGTTCACAATCTCGCGGCGCTCCTTGCCGCGTGGGATGTCCGGATAGTACTCAAGCAAGTAGCCGTTGATAGTATGAGCAACAACTTTGGCCTTGGCTGCAATATCCTTGTCGTCTACCTTAAACTCACCCGACTCAATGCCCATGCGCACCACTTCTTCTAC
>DATIBT010000036.1:0-12366 GCA_035457345.1 Saccharimonadales bacterium (SeqCode)
AAGCTAGCTTTATGGCTGAACTTAACCGTTCTGCCACCCAACTACAGGCAGATCTAACCACCACCGCCCAACAACTCAACCAACAATTAGCACAGCTCGGTTCAGAGGTGACGTTGGCAGAGAAAGGCCGCTATGACGCTATGCTTGAGCAGATACGCAAACAAACTGAGGCGTCGCTCGCAAATGCTCAGGCAGAAATTCAGGCCCACCAAGCCGACCTTGCAACAAAACTCGAGGCCGAACACGCCGCCCTCACTGCAAAAATGGGCGAACAAGTCGCTGCCGAGCAAGCCCGCTTACTCAAACAAATCGATACCAAACTCGCTGATGCCGTCGCCTCGTTCCTCACAGACACATTGCAGCATAACGTCGACCTTGGTGCGCAGTCCAATTACCTGATTGCCCAGCTCGAGGAGCACAAACAAGAGTTTAAGCAGGAGGTGTCCGGTGAAGCTCCAACTGCCAAATAGTATTGCCTCTATGCAAGATCTAACGGCGCTCATTTTAGAAGTGCGCGAGTACGCCAAATGGTTTTCTCACGCCGTGGTTAAAATGCATGTCAATGGCACTCAAATACCCAAACCGCCAAGCGTGAGCCCTGCCACCAGCGAACTCATTCACAGCTGGGGCGCCCAACAACAGCTTAACCAAAAAAGCCTCGACGCGCTTATTGAGACGCTCGCAACATTCAAAGCATCCGCCCAAACCATGACCATCACCCTTGCCGCCCCCGCACCCAACGACCTAAAGGAAAGGCTGGTCGAATGGTGTCGTAAGAATATTGCGCCCGAAGTGTTAGTGACATTCAAATTCAATGCCACGCTCCTTGGCGGCATGGTAGTGCGTTATGGCAGCCATGTGTTCGACTGGTCGTTTCGGCGCGATATCTTAGCCGCACGCGAAAAATTCCCCGAGGTACTGCGCAGTGTTTAACAACGCCAATTTCCAACGTCTTGTAGAGGCAGACAACTTGACCGGTGAGGTTGTGTCCAATAACAGCTTCATCATTGAAGTAAAGGGGCTCGAAGGGGTACGGCTTGGCGCCCAGGTGTTGTTTGAGGACGGGCAACGGGGGCTGGTGCGCGAAGCACATGGCAATAGGGTTATTCTGTTCAACATAGACTCCGAGCGCATTGCCCTGGGCACGCTCGCTGTAGTCGAAAACGACACACTCAGCGTCCCCGTAGGAGACGGCCTGGTTGGCCGTGTGCTCAACCCGCTCGGCGAACCGCTCGATGACAAAGGCGCCGTACATGCCACCGAAAAGTCAGGCATCTTTAACCCGGCACCCGGCATTATGGCCCGCAGCATGTTAAACCAACAATTAGCCAGTGGTGTAACGGCAGTGGACATGTTTTTTCCTGTGGTACTCGGACAGCGCATTGCCATTTTGGGCGATAGCAAATCTGGGAAGAGCGCGTTCCTAAGCCAGCTCAGCGCCAGCCAAAGCGGCACCGACCGCATTGTGGTGTACGTGTTAATTGGCAAACGCAAAATTGACACCGCCCAACTGCTCGCCGGCCTTGAGGAATCGGGCGCCATGGAGCATACCATTGTGGTCCGTGCCGATATTTTTGACTCGCTCACCCAATCGTACCTTGCGCCGTACGCTGCCTGCGCGATGGCCGAATATTTATGGCACCAGGGCAGGGACGTGATTATCATTTACGATGACCTTACCAGCCATGCCGAAGCGTATCGCCAGTTATCGCTATTGCAAGACGTTGACCCAGGCCGCGATTCCTTCCCTGGAGACATCTTCTACGCGCACTCCAGCCTGCTGGAACGTGCCGGCAAGCTGCTTGGCACCGACAAGACCCTTACCGCCCTGCCGGTCGTGCTCACGCCAAACGACGACATCACCGCGTACCTGTCCACCAGTATTATGTCCATCACCGATGGTCAGATCATTTTGGACCTTAGTGTATTCCGCAAAGGCATCCGCCCGGCCGTGAACGCCGGTCTGTCGGTGTCGCGCGTTGGTGGCCAGGCGCAAACGGTGCGGCAGAAACGGCTCTCGGGCACCTTGTTTAAACTGCTCGCCAAGTACAAGCAAGCAGAAGAATTCTCGCACTTTGGCTCAAGCCTTTCCAAAGACGCTCGTATCGATCTAACGCTCGGCAAGCAAATTTACGAGGCCTTGCAACAACCGCCGGAAGAACTTCACACCCTGACCGAACAGCAACTTATGCTCGAAACAATTATCCTGGGCGGCGGCACCACCAACATCGACGTACCAGCCTTGAAAGCTTCCGCCAAAGAAGTTGCGCCGCAGGTCAAAGAAGAAAAAGACTTTGACAGGCTCGAGGCAGAGCTGCTGAAGAAACACACCATCGCCCCACCCGCTGCCTCCACCAAACCAGACGACAAGCCCGCCGATAGCCAGCCACCCGCCGATACCAAACCCAAAGATACAGAGCCAAAAGATAAGGCCAAGGACAAACCAAAAGAGAAAGAAAAAGCCAATGCGCCGAGCTAGTGCAATCGAAAAAGAAAGTGTCCAGATTACAACCGTCCAAGACCTAACGGGCGTATTTGAAAGCATTTCGAGCACCCAAGTGGCGAAGGTAAAAAGCAAAGTAGAGCTCTCTAAGCAATTTTTCCAACTACTGTGGACACGGTACAACTCTATCCGTATTGATCCCACCCTGCGCATTACCAACCGAGACCTTGGCGAAAAGGGCAACGACAAAAAAGTATTTGTTGTTATTTCGGCCGAGGCGGGTCTAAGTGGTGATATTGACCAACGCCTCATTGAAACCATGGTCCAAAGTTATGACCCTAAAACTACAGATATCGTAGTGCTCGGCACGCACGGCGCCAACCAACTCACACAACGCGGCATAAAGTTCCAGCGCTATTTCCAGGTGCCAGAAACCGACAAATACATAGATGTCAGCCCCGTTATTGGGGCTGTTCAAGGCTATTCCCAAGTGGTGGTGTACTACGAAGAATACGTCTCGCTTGGTGTGCAAGAAATTAAAAAAATTGACCTCATCTCTACCATGCGCGAAATGGGCGAGGACGCCGAGGACAATACCGACATAATGACCGATCAAGACACCATATTCGAACCCTCAATAGATGTCATTGCCGATGAAATGGAGCAAACTATGATGACCTTAGCGCTCAGCCAAACCATTCTTGAATCCACGCTCGCCCAAGCCGCCAGCCGCTTTAATGCCATGGTGCTCGCCAAAAAGCGCGCCACCGAGCTACTGTTAATGTACAAGTTGGAATTCCACCGCGCCAAACGCGGCGAAAGCGACCGCCGTTTGCGAGAAGTCATGGTCAGCCTTAAAAAGAAACGCAAACGCGAACGAGGCAGCGCATGAACGAAACAACCCAGCAGGCACCAGCCGAGCAAGTGGGCATTATCCAATCATTGCGCGGCCTTATGGTCGTAGTGCATATTCTTGGCTCGATGCCCGACCAAAAAGAGCTGCTAGTGGTCGAGGGCTACCCAGAGGTATTCCTTGAAGTTAACTTTTTTAAGCCCGGAGCCGCCGTTTGTATTAACCTGACTAACAGCCAAGTGCTCCGCTGCGGCCAAAAGGTCAGCCGCAGCCACAAAAAAGTAACCGTGCCAGTTGGCGAAAAAACCATGGGCCGCGTATTTAATGCCCTCGGCGAACCTCTCGACGACGGCGAGAATATTGCCGAAAATCGACGCGCCATAACCGAACCAACCGGCACCAAAAGCTACCGTAATAGCAAAAAGCTGGAACTGCTCGAGACCGGGCTGAAAGTCATCGACTTCTTAACACCGTTCGTAAAGGGGCGCAAAGTCGGCATTGTCGGCGGTGCCGGCGTGGGCAAGACAGTACTAACCATGGAGATGATCCACAACGTCACTAAAAGCAGTAAGGGCAGTCTGTCCATTTACTGCGGTGTCGGTGAGCGCATTCGAGAGGGTAATGAGCTATACCAAACACTCAAAGAAACCGACGTACTTAAAAACACCGTGATGTTCTTTGGTCAAATGGACGCCACCCCAGCCATCCGTTCAATGGTAGGCCCGGCCGCCGCCACCGCCGCCGAGTACTTCAGGGACGAAGAAGGCCGCGACATCTTATTCTTTGTAGACAACATCTACCGTCACATTCAGGCCCTCACCGAGCTGTCCACCAACCTTGGCTTAACCCCTTCCGAAGGTGGCTACTCCCCCACCGTGTTTGCCGAGCTGCGCCGATTACAAGACCGGCTAAGCTCCACCGAGCAAGGCACCATCACCTCTGTACAGGCCGTATACATTCCTGCCGACGACTTGTCAGACCCTGCCGTGCAAGCGATTTCGCAGCAGTTAGATTCGGTGCTCGTGCTTTCGCGCGCCGTGGCAGAAACGGGCATTCGCCCGGCAGTTGACCTGCTTAAGACCACCTCTTCCCTATTAACGCCGCGTATTGTGGGCGAAAAGCACTACCAGCTGGCTGGCCGCGTGCAAAATATTATGCAAAAATATGATTCGCTCAAAAACATCATCGCTATCGTAGGCGAAAACGAGCTCTCGCCCGCCGACCGTGCGGACTATCAGCGCGCCAAAAAACTCATTCAGTTCTTCTCGCAAGACTTTGCAGTGGCCGAACACTTAACCGGTAAGCCTGGTGAGTACTTCACCCTTGAACAAACGCTTAGCGGGATAGAGGAAATCCTGTCAGACAAAGCCAAGCCTGCCGACAAACCCGAAGAAAAAAAGGAAGACGCACCAGCACAGCCCGCAACCCAGCCAGAAACCAAAGCGGCTGACAGCCCACCTGCCGCGCCCGAAACCAAGCCCCAAGAGCCAAAACCGTCTGAGCAGCCGCCTAAATCATGAGCAGTCACGAAGAAGAATTCCTCAACATAACCGCCCGCGCGCCATTCCAGGTGTATTATGAAGGCCCGGGCAAAATGGTGTCCGCCGCCAACGAAGTGGGCAAGTTCGATGTGCTACCCGGCCACGCAGATTTCTTTTCTATGCTTATCCCGGGCGAGGTTGTCATAGACGCCAAAGACCAAGAAGACCTCATTACCTTTAATATTTCTAACGGTATTATTACGGTGCGTGATAACGAAGTAATGCTGTTCGTAAATATGTAGCCCTTACTGCATGACAATATAGTCAAAGGTGTAACCGCCCGGTGACAAGCCCGCCCCCACACCAATACTAAAACCAGAAGAAGTTCTCGTTACCCAAATATTGCCGGCATTGCGGTTCGAAGGCGTCACAACCACATGCGGTATGTTACCGTATTGGCTAGCGAAGGTGACATTGGCGACAATACCGCCCACCGCACCAACGCCCACATTAACTGCGACCGTCCCCGAAGCGTCATTGCCACTGACAGAAACCGTGCCGTTTGAGCCCACTGCCCCGCCCGCGGACGCGCTTGGCGCACTACCGCGGGTAATAATATGCCCCCCGACGGTCAACGTCGACCCAGAGGTTAGGCTATTCGCCTGAAAGTTCGCAGACGATAACGTGCCGCCCACCACTAAACTCCCAGCAACATTCAGGTTGTTGGCGATAGTCACCGCACCTTGTAGGCGCGTAAGGCCCACGACGTCTAGGTTGCTCCTAATGCTCAGGTTAGAGGCACTGCTGTTGCCGTTCACATTCAACTGGCTGAGCGAGGCGTCGCCTGCCTGCAGCTTTGTGAGGCTTGCGTCGCTTGCGGTAAACTTGCTGTTAAGGCGTAGTTGACCGGCAATATCAACGTCACCCGCCGCCGTGACATTGCCGTTAAACCGAGAATTCGGCCCTACAACAAGTTCGGTACCCAAATTACCGACGGCGTCGCGGTTGACGCCCAGTTTTTCGAGTGCCTCCGGGCTAATGACCACGTCGTCGGTTTTACTCTGGTTATTGTTGGCATTTTGCCCCCTCAACAAAAAGAACACAATCCCTGCATTTATAGCGAGTACGGCCACAATGACCGCCAGACCAATAAACGTAGCCTTGTGGCTTGGCCGGTAACTTATGCGCCGCAAGCGGCCTGGTTTTTTGTCTGGTCCGCCCCCTGGTTTAGCAGCCGAATCCGTCGCCTCTTCTGGCGTTGTGGTTTCGTCAGTCTGAGGCTTTAACACCTCAGGTGCCGGCAACTCCGACTTTTCCATCCCTTTTTATTCCTCTGGTTTCTTGTTTACAGTATAACGTATCCATAAGCAATTTGCATTTTTAGGGTGTTTCGTCAAAAATATAAGCCATGTCGGTATGGTTAGTGAGGAAAGTGGGCATAGGCCTATTTGTGTTGGCTGTTATAAGCTGCGTACCTCCTGCCGTCCATGCTGAAACAACACAATCGACTAATTTTCGGTTTGATGAAAGTGCGCTCGATGCCGGAGGGCTAATTGACTCCAGCTCATCGAGCTTTCGGGCCCGCAGTGCGCTAGGCGATACGGCCGTAGGAGAAGCTGCCTCTGGTAATTTTCAAACACAACCCGGCTCGGTCACTACGAATGACCCTGCCCTTTCTTTTGCGGTTAACAGCTCAAGCGCCAACTTTGGCAGCTTTAGCCCAAGCGCCGCCGCCACGGCAACCGCATCATTTTCCGTGCTCAATTACACCAGTTACGGCTACGTAGTAAACATAGCCGGAAACGCACCCACAAATGGCGCCCACACCATTGCCGCCATGAGCACAACCGACACCTCGCAAGTCGGCCAAGAGCAGTTTGGTATGAACTTAGTAGCGAATACTTCGCCCATTTCTTTTGGCGCCAACCCAGTTCAAGGGTTATTTGGGGTGGGTACGGCAACCGCCAACTACAATACGTCCGACCAGTTCCGTTACGTCAGCGGGGAAGCGATTGCCACAGCGACCAAAAGCTCCGGCCTCACAACGTACACAATCAGCTACATTGTGAATGTGGGCAGTCTTACGCCAGGCGGACAATATTCCAGCAACCAGACAATTATTGTGACCGGCACTTATTAGCTCATAATGTTAGCTGTTTTTAAACAGAATTTCCACATCTTATAACAGAGGTAACACCGGCATCATCTTACTTATTGATCAAATTTTGTGTTGACGCGTTTAAAATGCTCATGGTATGCTTCACTTAAACCACCACCATAAAAAACAAAAAATGAAAAAACAACTGAAAGCTTACGGACGAATATTAGGGGCAACCACGCTCGTAGCAGCTTTGTTGGTTGCGCAAGTCTTTATGCCCGATCCCGCAGCGGCCGCCCAGATTACCAACCGCAGCCTAACCTTGCAAGCAGGGGCAACCGACGGCGGTTCCAAGCCCGGCGGTGTGGTTAACCACTTCTTCCAGTTCACCGTGCCGGGCGGTAGTACCGTCGGCTCAATAAAGTTTGAATATTGCACAACGGCAGCGGGCACTTGTACGGTTCCGACCGGTCTAGTCACCACCTCTGCGACCCTCAACTCGGAAACAGGTATCACTGGCTTCACCATAAACAACTCCACTAACGGCGCGCCCTACCTTGCGCGCACCCCAGCGGCCGTGGGCACAAACGTTGCAGCCACGTTCCGCCTTAACACCATTACCAACCCAACGACGGCCAACCAAACATTTATCGTCCGTATTTCAACTTACGCAACCAACAACACCACTGGTGGTGTTACCGATTCTGGTAATGTGGCCGCAAGTACGGCGACCCAGATCATCATTGATGGAACGATGCCTGAGTCTCTGGTGTTCTGCACGGGCGCAACGGTGGGCCTGACCGCAGGTGTCCCAGACTGTGCGACGGCGACCGCTGGTAACATTAGCTTCAACCAGTTGTTCTCGCCAACCGATACCGCAACGACATCATCGCAAATGGCGGCGTCCACGAATGCAGGCGCAGGCTACTCGATTACCGTTAACGGCCCCACCATGACCTCCGGTTCAAACACCATTACCGGTATGGGCACGGCAGGCGTTGGTGTGCGCGGTACAAGCCAATTCGGCCTCAATCTCAAACTGAATACCACCGCCACCTCTACTGTTGCGATAGGCGCCGAGGTTGCGCCAGCGGCTAACGGTACCAACTATCGCGGCCAAGCGACCACAGGCTATAACACTGCCGATACCTTTAAATTCACCACTGGTGACGTGGTAGCCGACAGCGCCTTTGGTGGCGCCGGGGGCTCGGACGCCCAAATCTTTACCGTATCCTACATCGTGAACGTGCCAGGTAGCCAGCCTGCCGGTACGTACACCTCAACCTTAACTTACATCTGTACGCCAACCTTCTAGTATCCACTTATCCACCACACCAGCACTGAAATCGTTTTGACTGCGCGAACACGCTCATGCTAGAATTTTCTCATGAGACTTACTGGGAAGCGTGTAGCACCGTTATTGATGCTAGCTGTTTTATTGGGGGGCATGGGGATCACTCTTGTGCAGCCCCAGGCGGCACATGCTGCTCAGATTACTAGTCGCAGCCTCACCCTCCAACCGGGAGCAACCGATGGCGGCTCTAAGCCTGGCGGCGTAGTTAACCACTTCTTTGCCTTCACTCTCCCAGGCGGTAACACCGTTGGCTCAATTAAGTTCGAATATTGCACCACGGCTAGCGGCACCTGCACCATGCCAACCGGCCTTGTAACGACGTCTGCCACGCTTAATGCCGAGACGGGTGTTACTGGTTTTAGCATTAACAACAGCACCAACGGCGCGCCCTACCTTACTCGTACGGCTGCCGCCATTGGCTCCAACGTTGCCACCACGTACCGGCTCAATACCATAACCAACCCAACCGCAACCAACACCGCATTCTTTGTGCGCATTGCTACGTATGCCAGTACCAACGTGACTGGCGGTACTGGTGACACGGGTACGGTCACGGCCAGCACGGCAACGCAGATTGTATTGACGGGCATCATGCCCGAATCGCTTATCTTTTGCACCGGTGGCACGGTCAGTCTTTCGGGCAGTATTCCAGATTGTTCAACCGCCACTTCGGGTACAATCAACTTTAACCAACTATTCTCGCCAGTCGATACGGCGACTGCAACCTCGCAGATGGCGGCTTCGACAAATGCCACAAGCGGCTACAATATCACTGTGGCGGGGCCCACACTTACCTCTGGCTCTAATACAATCGCAGCTATGGCCTCGGCGACCACGGGCGCTAGAGGCACAAGCCAATTCGGTATGAACTTACGAGCTAACACAACCACTACTTCGACCCCGGCAATCGGCGCCGATGTCAACCCTGCAGCCAACGGCACCAACCGCAAAGGTCAGGCGCTTACTGGTTATGACACCGTCGACACGTTCAAATATGTCTCGGGAGACAGCGTCGCCAACAGTGCCAACAGTGGAGCAGGCCCATCTGACGGTCAGGTGTACACCGCCTCTTACATAGTTAACGTGTCCGGTAGTCAGCCAGCCGGCACATACACCACTACCTTAACCTATGTCTGCACAGCAACGTTCTAACACATGAAGAAAATTATTTACGGTATCGGCGCGACAGTAAGTTTGGCTGTCTTATTCTTGGCCACAAGCAGTGCCCAGGTTAAGGCCGTAACTGCCCCCTTGCCAGCCCCAGGCCAAGCAGGACAAGCTCTTGAGATCGCACCGCCCGTCATCAACCTCACTGCCAATCCGGGCCAAACACTAACGGCACAAATAAGTCTGCGCGGCGTATCAAAGGACAAGCTACTGGTAAGAGGCGAGGTAAATGACTTTATCGCCGCGGGCGAAGACGGTACGCCAAAGCTACTGCTCGAAGAAGGCGAGGACAGCCCTTACTCACTCAGGCCATGGGTTAGTAAATTACCGCAGCTAACACTAGAGCCTCGCCAAATAAAAAACATGCCGGTCACCATTAAGGTGCCGGCCAATGCCGCACCTGGCGGCTATTATGGCGTTGTGCGCTTTACGGCAACGGCGCCCGAACTTAAAGACACGGGTGTAGCGTTATCAGCAAGCCTTGGTTCGCTTATTCTTGTACGCGTAAACGGACAGGCCAAAGAAAGCCTCAAAATTGAAGAGTTCGCAGCCAACAGCAGCAGCGGTGTGAAGGGTTGGCTGTTCGAATCGCTCCCCATTAGCTTCCTCGAAAGAATCAAGAATGACGGTAACGTGCATGAACAACCGGCAGGCCAAATTACTATTACCGATATGTTCAACAAAAAGATCGCCACGGTCAATGTAAACTTGCCGCCGCGCAATATCCTGCCGCAAAGTATCCGTAAATTTGAACAGCCGCTCGACAGTGCGGTACTTGGCAACACTATGCTCTTCGGAAAATATCAGGCTGATCTCAAGCTCACCTACGGCGATACCGGCCAAGTAGTCACTGCAAGCCTTACCTTTTGGGTTATTCCTTACAAGCTTATTACGCTCATTATTGTGGGACTCATTGGCGGGTTCTTCATACTTCGCTTCCTCATTAGGCGCTACAACCGCCGCATTATCAGCCGCGCACGGGGCGGTGGCGGTCTGAATATGAGACGCCGCAGGTAATCTTAAGGCTGCTATAATACAGCTTATGCCGGGATTGAAACTCCTTCACCATGACCATAGCGGGCGGCTGAGGGCGCATGAGAATACGTCGTATATTCCGCTTGGCATTTTACTGCTGATCGTAGGATTCGCCCTAGCCGTCTATTCAGTGCAGGCAGCCCCGCCGCCGCCTCAGTCTGAGTCAGTGGGGTTAAGCGGTACTATGCCAGGTGAACCGCCCGCCGAGGCAGCAGTCATCCTCAAACCAACCGATGGCCAGCATTTTTCAACCACTCCTATTACCGTATCCGGCACCTGCCCGAAAGGCACACTGGTCGAAGTATTTAAAAATGACATCTTCTCCGGATCAACATTCTGCACCGACAAAAACACCTTCTCTGTAGAAATTGATTTGCTATACGGCAGCAACAAACTTGTGGTGCGCGTGTACGATGCGCTTAATCAGGCAGGTCCAGATTCTAAGCCGGTGACCGTCTTTTACGACGCGCTACCCCCACAGTCCGGTCCCATTACATCGCTTGACTTTGGCGGTGCGCAACTTTTGCTTAATACCGACGCCGTGTACCGTGGTATCTTCCCTGATAAACAAATGAATGTCCCCCTCGACATCTTAGGTGGAACCCCGCCATACGCCATTAACGTACAGTGGGGCGACTCTACCAACAAGGTCATTTCGCGCAACAACAACGTATCGTTTACTACTGAACATACTTACAAAAAGCCGGGCACCTACCAAATCAGCTTCCAGGCGAGTGACGCTGCGGGCCGTGTGGCATTTTTGAGCGTTGCCGCGCTTGTGAATGGCCAACCAGACCCCGCCACAACTGGTGCAGCCACCACCAACAACACCAACATGCTGCTCCTCTTGTGGCCAGTCTACACCAGTGCTATTGCCGTGCTTGTAAGCTTTTGGCTCGGCGAACGGCGCGAAAAGCACATTCTCGCCAAGCACGGTTTGCTCGCAACCCGCCAAGTGTAGCTCCCCTGTTTATTACTATTGCAAGCACCGGTTAAATTGGTTATGCTTACAATAAGATAAAGTCTATGTGAGGAAACCGTGGCTTTCATCTTGGTGAGATAAACAAATCAAAATTTAAACAGACATAAACATGTCCGTAAAAAAAGGGCTATTTATTAGCCGTAGGTTTTTTGCATATGCGATTGTATCGGGTGCGATGGTTTTGGGCACCCTGTTTGCATTTATGCCAGTAAAAGCCGCTACGGGCATCAATAAGCAAATCAATTTCCAGGGGCGGCTACTCAACCAACAAGGGGCCACGGTTGCAGATGGTTACTACAATGTTCAGTTTAAAATCTACCAAGATGGTACTGGCACGACTGCCGGAAATCCTGGCGGCACGCTTAAATGGACGGAGACATTCCTAAATAACAACAGCCAAGGTGTGCAAGTTAAGAACGGATTCATGTCAGTGCAGCTTGGATCGGTTAATCCGTTTGGCACCTCCATCGATTGGAACCAAGATACATTGTGGTTGTCCATCAACATTGGTGACACCAACCTTACCTGTACACCATTCTCATCTTGTACGCCTGACGGCGAAATGATCCCTATGAAGCGCCTGTCTTCGGTGCCGTACGCGCTTAACTCCGGCCAACTGGGCGGTTTAACTGGCGACCAATTTGTGCAGATTGGTCAAGGGGTGCAGGGCGATGCCACCAACAACTCGAGCATCTTCATCAATAAAACAGGCACTGGTAACTTGCTTGAGCTGCAAGACAGCGGCGCAAGTGCCCTGACCGTAAACAACACCGGTGACATTACGTTTGGTGCCGCTGGTAACCACACGCTTTCCGTAGACACCGCTGCTGCTGGCGTGGCCGGCAAGTCGCTCACGGTAACCGGCGGCAACGCTGGCACCGGCGCCGTGGTAAATGGCGGCGATTTACTGTTACAGGGCGGTACAGCCAGCGGAACCGGCATAACCGGCAGTG
>DATIBT010000037.1:0-10657 GCA_035457345.1 Saccharimonadales bacterium (SeqCode)
ACTTGGCTCGCCGTACGATGACCAAAGCCGCTGGAATAGCGAGATCCCTCCAGTGGCGAATCAAGTCCCCGTGGTTGTTGGCGAGCTCGGCGATAGCGACTGTACGCACAAGTTTATTGATTCATTTATGCCGTTCGCCGACAATCATGGCCTGAATTACTTTGGCTGGGGATGGGTAACGGGCAACTGTGCCGACGAGCCTGCGCTCATTACTAACTACAACGGAACGCCAAGCAATTACGGCGTTGGCTTTCGTGACCACGTAAAAGCGCTCAATTTACGCAAGTAACCGTTAACTGGATCCGCCCCAGAGCCATAAGGAATAAGCCGATGATTCAATGTACATTTGAGAATGGCAATCAAGCTAGTCTGCGTCACGTGACCGTAGCCTGCTTGGTCATTAAAAACAATAAAATATTGCTTGCAAAACGTGCCAAGGGTTTGTTGGAAGCCGGAAAGTGGGGGCCACTAGGCGGTTTTGTAGAACGGAATGAAACCACCACCGAAGCGGGCATCCGCGAAACACGAGAAGAATCTGGGTGGGAAATTACCAATCTACGATTACTACGGGTGAACGATAATCCAGCTCGCGAGGAACGGCAGAATATCGATTTTATCTACATTGCCGACGCGGTCAAAGAGGTAGGCGAGCCAGACTCAGAAAGTGACGAACTTAAGTGGTTCGCACTCGATGACCTGCCCGCTCGTGAGCGCATAGCGTTTGACCATGCCGACAACATTGATTTATACAAGAAATTTTTGACCTCTGACCTTGTGTTGCCCGTGCTAGGTTAGGTACCTTCGATAAGTCGGATCACTTCTTTAGTTGGCCGCACATCGCCGTACACCCTAAAGAAGGTGGCAAGCGCCGCCTCATGCAAGCCCCAGGCGTGACCCTGCATGGCGTCTGAGACCATGATGACTTTGTAGTCAAGCTCTGCAGCGTCACGCGCAGACGCCTCGCAGCAAATATTAGTAACGGTGCCAGTGATAAGCAGTGTATCGATGCTTAGTTTCTGCAGCTGCTCATGCAAGTTACAATTGCCAGGGAAGAAGGCGCTGCTGCGTTTCTTGGTCACGTAAATATCACCCGGTTTGGTATCTAGCTCGTGCCATAAGGTGTGGCCTTCGCCGCCGGGCTTTCCTTCTTCTTCGTACATCTTGGTGGTTTCTTCGCCAAAGATGGCGCGGAAGTTTGGGTTGGCCTTTTGGATTGGTGAGGTGACCCATGCAACCACCCCCTCATAGGCGCGGAGTGCTGCCGCAATTTGGTTGATGGGCTGAATGATCCGCATGATATCCGTGTCGCTGCCCATGCGCTTAGTGGTGGCGGTGTCCAAATCTACTACGACTAGCGCGGTTTTAGTCGGATTAATTCGTTCGTACGCGTGCAAACGGCCACGCCGCTTAACAACCTTATCGACAATTTCTTGCCTAATACCACTAGGGTGCGTTATGTGCCCCATAGTCCCCTCCATTTTTGATGTTTGTTTGTTTTAGCCTCTCACAGCTACGTGTATAGCATAGCATAAGAATTATGGAGCCGGAGTTGTAATTAATTATCGGGTAAGCACCACAAGGAGCGCAAATACGAGAGGCAGGCAGAGGAGGGCAATAGTAATAGCAAGTAGTCTTTTTAAGCGGTTGTCGTTTCGTGTATGGGCTATGCGCTGAACGGTAGCACCCTTAGATTCAAGCAGGGTAAAAAGTGGTTCGATACCGCCCTGGTAGGCTTGTAGGTTAGTGGTAAATGGTGCGTTTGGTTCTATGGCCATAGCATCAATAAGTTTGAACTTTTTATCGCGGACGTGAATAACGTACTGACTATCGTCCATGCTCACGGTAACTGCTTTGGCTGCTTGTTCGGCAATGATAGCGCCTTGCTCGTTTTGGACGCGCACAGCATCTTTGCCAATAGAAAGATAGGCGGTTTGCTGGTTTGGCCCGCCCTTACTGAACGATTGGTCGTGCGGGCGCTCTACCAGGAGCACAATAGTTGCGTACGTTGTGTCGTCTGAAAGTAACATGGTTGCTGCATCGGCTTTGCGCATCTGTAGGGCGGTTGGTAGAAAATCTATAGAACTTGCTTCCATGATTACAAGTATAAGCGGTATTACCGCCTGGCGGAAGCAGCGATACATAGCACAATCTGGCGCGGATATATTTTACAGACCCGTGCCTCAGATGCCTCTACACTTAGAACTACAATCACATAACACGGAAGGACAATAGCATGACAGATTCAAACAACCCAGGTCAGTTTGGCAACCGCGAAGACACCCAAGAGCAGGCTAGCGAAGGCGGCAAGGCAAGCCCGAGCAAGTTCGGCAGCCCCCAAGGCGCCGACCCTAAAGAGGCTGGCCGCGCAGGTGCAGAAGCGCAGCCCACCGAAGCCAAGGCAGAAGGCGGCCGCAACAGTCACCGTAACGCCTAATTGCCGCTAAGTAAAAAGAGCCTCACAAAAAGGGGCTCTTTTAGTCTGCACGTGGGCGTAGGGCGGTGGGATCGGTAATAGATATTGTTTTTGAGGTACCCGGATCGGGATAGCCCATTACGTTTGTGGGGATAATAACCGCTTCGCCCGGACGGGCTTCTTTAATTACACAGTACTCCCAGTCTCCTTCGGGTGTCTGGAACTGCCACACCCCAGTAAGTACCGACAGTCCTTTCTGTGCAAGAATTGTTCTCGCTTCTGATTCGGAATGCACGCAAGCGAACGGGTAGCCGAAAATAGTTAGCGCGCGCCACTGCCCGTTATGCTTGGCAATGTAGCCGAGCAGTTCGTTGTCGTCTTTGCGGTATATAGGTGTGTGCATGTCGTAATTATGCTAGTAATGTTGATCGGTCAATTTCATGGCGCAGGTCTTGTACGATCCTACCCTGCTCGTCACGCTCGGCAAAGTTTACCCAAAACTTTTCTGCATCTGCGACCCACATTTTTTGTGGTGACTCCGTTGTATAGTACTCAAGTGTATAGTACTTAAGGGGCAGTGGTTTTGTGCCATGTCTTGCGCGCAGTTCATTGTGTTTCTTGAGCGCGCGTTCTAACTCTTCGCCCTCAGCGATTCTTCCGGTAGTGCAGCGAATGAAAAGCCCACCTCGTTCATTTGCCTCATACAGAACCACAAATAAGTCGCCAGTCCTGAGGATATTTTTTGAGTGCACTGAATCCGGGTGCGATCCCCAATATAGTTCTTGCAGATCATCGCTGGCCATAAAGAAATAAGGCGTATTGTGCGGAGTGTTATCCTCATTCACTGTTGCCATTGCGGCATGTTTACTATTTTTTAGAAGCCACCTTGCTCTTTGGATGCGTTCTTCCATGAACATTATCATAACAAACAAAAAACTCCTTTATGATGGAGTTCGGCATGAGCAACTTGGTACGCCCGGCAGGATTCGAACCTGCGACCACTTGGTTCGAAGCCAAGTACTCTAATCCGCTGAGCTACGGGCGCATAACAGATATTATAAACTAAAGTCGGCCACACGTGACTATTTTGCGACTATATTGCATTATATAAAGATGACGTTGACATTGCCGCCACTTCAGGCGGGCACATATATTATTGCGGTGTCGGGCGGGGTTGATTCTATGGTACTGCTCGATTTATTGCGACGCCAGACGCATCTTACACTGTACGTGGCTCATATTAATCATGGCATTCGCCAGGACGGTCATCTTGACGAGGCGTTGGTTTCTACGTTTTGTTTGTCGCACAATATACCTTGCATTACTGAGCAGTTAACCCTAGGGGAACACACTAGCGAGGAAAGGGCACGTACGGCACGATATGATTTTTTGCGAAAGTGTCGCGACAAATACAATGCAGATGCAATTGTTACCGCTCATCACCAAGATGACCTTATCGAAACGGCCCTCATTGCCATGTTGCGTGGCACGGGCTGGCGGGGCTTGGCGCCATTTACTCACACACCTAGCGTAGTCAGACCACTAGTAAATGTACCAAAAAGACAACTATTAGACTACGCTTCGGCGCATGCCATCCCGTGGCGCGAAGACAGTACTAATGCCGATGAGCGTTACCTCCGCAACTATGTACGTCGCACGCTCGTGCCCTTGCTTTCAAAGCGTGATGCCAACTGGGCAGATTATTTTTTGCAACTTATTCGCGAACAACAGCATTTACGTCGCAAAATAGAAGATGAACTTGATAATAAGCTCACATTGTATGTAGTTGTCAATGGAACAACTCTGCTTCTTAATAGATACGAATGGGTTATGTTGCCAGAATTGGAGGCGTATGAGCTTTTTCAAGCACTATGCCGGAAGTACCTTGGGCACAGTGTAGTGCGTGACCTCGCCCTGCGCGCGCTTCTTTTTATAAAAACTGCGCGTCCGCACAAGACAATGCCGCTAGGTGTGGCGTGGCAACTGCGGGCCACGACAAAACAGATCATTGTAGAGGCTCGCTGATACGTGCTAAGCTAATAATACATACCAATTTATCTGAGTTTTAAGGATTGATTTAAGGTGAAACCATCAAAGCAACCTACGTCTAAATTCATGCGTCTTACTATTTTTTGGGGTCTTATTATTGTGGTCGGCCTCATACTCTGGGCCGTCTATTCGCCACAGCAGACATTAAAAGACGTCGCGTTTAGTGACGTTATCCGCCGTGCCAATGCCGGTGAAATTTCTAAGATTGAAATTAACGGTGACGAACTGACCATTACGCCAAAAGACAGCGACAAGCCAACCGAAAAATCAGTAAAAGAAAATGGCAGCAGCATCTACGAGCAGGGCCTAAAGCAAGACGCAAAAACGACCATCGACATCAAGAAGCCTTCTGATACCGGTAATGCACTCTGGAATATTGCCAGTATTTTGGTGCCGGTATTGCTATTTGCCGGCTTCTTCTATTTCTTGTTCCGCCAAGCGCAAGGGCAGAGCAATCAAGCCATGGGCTTTGGCCGGTCTAAGGCTCGCCTGTATGGTAACGAAAAAGAAAAGGTGGTGTTTACTGACATTGCAGGTAACGAAGAGGCAAAGCAAGATCTCGTTGAGGTCGTTGATTTTCTTAAACACCCAAAGAAGTTTAAAGACGTTGGCGCTAAAATTCCCAAGGGCGTATTGCTTGTTGGCCCTCCCGGCACTGGTAAAACTATGCTTGCCCGCGCAGTTGCCGGTGAAGCGGGCGTGCCATTTTTTAGCATCAGTGGTTCTGAATTTGTTGAGATGTTCGTGGGGGTTGGCGCCAGCCGCGTGCGTGATCTTTTTGCGAAAGCCAAAAAGAACGCGCCCTGCATCATCTTTATAGATGAAATTGACGCGGTGGGCCGTCGCCGTGGCAGTGGCATGGGCGGTGGCCATGACGAGCGCGAGCAGACGCTCAACCAAATTTTGGTGGAGATGGACGGTTTTGAGCAAGACACAAATGTTATTGTGCTCGCCGCCACTAACCGTTCAGACGTACTTGACCCGGCTTTGCTGCGTCCTGGCCGCTTTGACCGCCGTGTACAGATTGGTTTGCCAGAACGTAAAGACCGTGAGGCGATCCTTAAAGTCCATTTTGCTAACAAGCCAATCACCGAAGACGTTGATATCGACGCTCTGGCTGCTAAAACCGCCGGTAGTTCTGGCGCAGATTTGGCCAACATTGCCAACGAGTCGGCTATTATTGCCGCCCGCCACAACCGCAAGCAAATTAATAATAAAGATTTGACCGAGGCGTTCGAGAAAGTGGCCATTGGCCCGGAGCGCAAAACCAAGGTCATGAGCGCAAGCGAAAAAGAATTGACCGCCTACCACGAGGCTGGCCATGCGATAGTCGGCCATGTACTTCCAGATTCTGACCCCGTGCACAAAGTCACCATCATTCCGCGCGGTGGCACTGGGGGCGTGACATGGTTCTTGCCGCCGCAAGATCGCATTTACACCTCTATTGTTGAATTCAAAGACGTGCTGGCTCGTATTGTGGGCGGCCGCGTTGCTGAAAAAGTTAAGTATGGCCAAGACCGCGTGACAACTGGCGCTGGCGATGACCTCCGCAAGGCAACTCAAATTGCCCGCGACATGGTGATAGAACAAGGCATGAGCAAAAACTTGCGTGATATTGTCTTCCACGAAGACCAGGGCGGCATGATGTTCGACCGCATGGTCCATGAGCGTCCATACAGCGAAGACACGGCTAAGCTCATCGACCAAGAAGTCGAAGCTTTGCTGCGCGAAGCGACCAGGCGCGCGGAGCTTATTATCCTTGCCAACCCCGGCCCGCTCAAAAAACTGGCTGACGAGCTGCTTAAGAAAGAAACCGTCGAAGGCCCAGAGGTAAAAGATCTGCTGGCCGAGGCGAAGCTACCAAAAGAAGCGGCCCTGTATTAGGTTATCCCTACAAACCGCTTCTGGGACGCTCTAGGAGCGGTTTTGTGTTGATAAATTATTATATTTATTTTATTATATATTTGTTTGCAGGCGTAGCTTGCAATGACAAACAGGCGACAACAAGATGAGGGGCGGTTAGGCGGGCATGCCTACCTACCCCTCATCTTGTATTCCTGGTCTAGGAGTACGGGCAGGCTACCGCCTGGGCACCGCGCCGTGAGGAGAGAGGACGTCATGACCACAGCGCAAGCATTTACCGGTCTCGCCGCCTTTGCGGCTACCGGCGGTTGCTTTACCAACGCCATGACCTACCGCGAGCTCCCGCACGACGCCGACCCCCATCGGGTCGTCGCCAGGGGCTACGTGCTGACTCGCAAGCTCGATGTGCAGGACCGCGACACCGACGGCACCGTGCAGGGCACCGCCACCGTGCGCGTCCTGCGCAGGGACGACGGTGCGCTCATGCTCCGTGTCCGTGTCGAGTGGACCACGTCCGCCGGCGCGCAGCATGCAACGCAGGCGGCGTATGTCATCGCCACCCCCGAACGAGCGCAGGCCGGCTCTGACGCCATGGCTGAGAAGGGTATGAACACCGGCATTGGCGAGACGCTCTCCGCCATGATCGATTACAACGCGGCCTGGCGTCAGGAGTATCCGGGTGCACTGGACGACGACGGCGACTCCCTGGAGCAGTACGAGCGCATGACCGGGCCCGAGCGTCTCGCCGCTGACAAGGCAGAGGAGTACCACGCCCGGACCGTGCTTGCTCTGAGGGGTGCCGAGCCGGACATGCTCTGCATGCTGTCCGACAGCTCTCTCGGCTCAGTCCAGCCCGACGAGCTGGACAAGATCTACGGCTGGCTCCAGCAACAGCCCGAGTACACCTCCTGAACCACCCCGCTGGTGCGGCGACAGTCAGTCGCCGCACCAGGGCGGGCCGCCTGTTTGTTCCCGCTTCATAACTGTATGGTTATGCTGATGAGCCTAAAAGGGCGAAAGCGGTACTACCTCCGTCAAACGCGTAGGATATGTTTGACGGATCTATTAAATGTTTGTAAAGTAAAGCCGGAATATCGGATCGACTCTTTGGAGCAGTAATGCGACTCGAAGATGCGGGAGAAGTGTTTGCTCTGGCAATCGGGGGACGGTTCCATGATGCTGGCAAGACCGGCCAGGAACTACGTGAGCGGGTGGTGACGGTCGGCATTATCACCGGCACGTTACTCACGCCGCCTGGCGTTACCGACGGTGTGAGCGTGCAGCAGGATTACCTGACGCTCACGCATCACGGGATTGTGGGTGATGTCCACTACGGTCCCGGCAAGGTGGGCAAGCACGACGACCTGCTGAGAGTGATGGGCGGCCATCCTAAGGGGGCGCCGCGGCGCAACAACCGGCAGATAACCATGGTGGGCGTCTTGGATTTCTGGCGCATCGCCGAAGAGATGGGGTTGCCTGGGGGTGATATCCCGCCAGGGCTGCTGGGTGAAAATCTGCGGATCGAGGGAGTCAACACGGACTTTACTCACACCCCGGCGTCTTACGCTGTGGTGTACGATCCCGACGGCAACCCGCGTCGCGTCACCTTGTCCATCAGCGGCATCAATCGTCCGTGTGGCGGGCCGCATGCTGCTATTGCGCGGCACTTCGGTATGTCGTTCTTGCCGAACAAGCAGTTCAGGAGGGTGGCCGAGGGGCACCGTGGCGTCATTGCCGAAGTGCTCACCCCTGGGCCAGCCGACCCGCACGAGACCGGCTGTACCGACGACCCCACCGCTGAGATCCACCCCGAAGACCGCGTGATCTTCTTCACGTAGCGTCTGCCAACGCCCTCATGCAGGTCACGAGCCTCCCATAGCGGAGCGGTCGCGGCCCCCGCATGGGGGCTTCGTCCGTTTTGTGCTTTCTCTGTTATAATAACTGCAAACCAACCTCTTGTAATATCACATGGTCCAAAAGTTTTTTGCACGCGCGAATGGCCGGCTCAGCGTGGGCTGGGCAGCCTCCCTTCTTGCAGCCTCGACACTTATTTCGAGTCTACTTGGGTTGTACCGCGAAAAGTTGCTGCTGACCAATTACTATGACACCTACCCCCAGGGTATTGATGCCTACAAAGTAGCCTTTACCATTCCAGACTTCATGTTTTTCTTGCTTGTTTCGGGGGCGCTGAGCGTGACGCTTATTCCCGTGTTTAACCAGCGGTTGGCGGCTGGCAATAAGAAATCGGCGTGGGAGCTTAGCTCAAGCTTGGTCAACCTGTTTGCGGTCGCCACCTTTGTTACTAGCATACTGATTATCATTTTTGCTGAGCCACTCGTGCAATACGTGGTGGCGCCGGGTCTAGATGAAGACACCCGAGGCCTTGCCGTCTCCCTTATGCGAGTTATTGCCATTAACCCGTTTTTGTTTTCAATTTCGACCGTCCTGGCCAGCATGCAGCAGGCGGTAGGGCGGTTCTTCTTCTATGCCTTGGCTCCCTCCGTTTATAGCCTTGGCATTATCTTTGGTATTTTAGTACTCACCAACAAAATTACCCTGTTTGGCGTGACTGTCTGGGAGGGGGGCATTATGGGCGTGGCGCTTGGCGTGGTGCTGGGTTCTATTTTGCAGCTGATAGTCAGCAGTATTGGCATGATCGGCATGGGATTTGTGTACCAGTTTAAGATTTTCTGGAAGAATATGGGTTTCCAGCGGGTGCTGCGCTTACTGCCGCCGCGCTCAATCGACCAAGGGATTGATTACTTTAACAATCTGGTAGAAATTAACCTGGCCTCACGGCTTGGTGCTGGCGCAATTACCGCATTCCAGGTGGCGACCACCCTGCACATGGTGCCTATTACGCTTATTGGCGTCGCAATCTCGACGGCCATTTTCCCCAAACTCTCAGACCAACTTGCCCAAGGCAAAGAGGAGCAGTTCAAAAAAGAGGTCCGCACCTTCCTGCGTGTCATCATTTGGCTGGCGTTGCCGGTCGCGGCTATTACTTTCTTGGGGCGTGGGTTTATCGTGGCATTTATTAAGGTGGGGGGCGCGCCAGAAATTGCTGACATTTTGGGGACGCTTGCCATTGCCATTTTGTTCCGGTCAATCTATCACTTGGCATCTCGCAGTTTTTATGCGCAGCAAGATACGCGTACACCGCTATATGTGTCCATTGGGACTATCTTGCTGAATATTGCACTGGCCACTATTTTTGTGATGGTCTTTCATATGGGTGTGTTTGGGCTTGCGGCAGCCCAAGCGATCGTCGCCTTCATTGAGGTGCTCATTTTATTCATGATTATGTCCAGCCGCCTGCGCGGTCTTTTCAACACTGATTTCATACACGGAGTGCTCCGCATGATCTCGGCCACGGGCCTTATGTTCATTGTCGCCTATATAATGATCAAGCTCTTCAACCTCACGCAAATTGGCTCAAGCCTGTTTAGCCTGTTGCCGCCCTTTACGCTTATCGTTGCAGTCAGCCTAGGTGCGTATGTATTATTTAGCTACTTGTTTAAGATTGAAGAGGCGACCCCGTTGCTGCGACGCATCCGCGATATTATTTTCAGCAGAGTCCGCCCGGTAAGTTAGATGTCACAGAATCAGATTAGAAATTTTTGCATTATAGCCCATATTGACCACGGTAAATCAACCCTGGCCGACCGTTTGCTAGAGCTAACTGGCACGGTTCAGGCCCGCGACATGAAAGAACAGTTGCTCGACCGCATGGATTTAGAGCGCGAAAAAGGCATAACTATAAAATTGCAGCCAGTGCGCATGCAATATAAGGGGCACGAGCTTAATCTCATTGATACGCCCGGCCACGTTGACTTTAGCTATGAAGTGTCGCGTAGTCTAGAGGCCTGCGAAACCGCCCTGCTGGTTGTTGATGCTACTCAAGGCATTCAAGCTCAAACGCTTGCCAATGTCTATCTGGCGCTCGCCGCCGATTTAACTATTATTCCGGTGCTCAACAAAATCGACTTGCCCGCCGCCGATGTTGAGCGCGTTTCTCGCGAGATTATTAAGTTGCTTGGCTGTAAGCGCGAAGATATTTTAGAAGTGTCAGCCAAGACCGGTCTCAATGTTGAGCGGGTGCTGGAGCGCATCGTCGAAGTGGGTAAGCCGCCAAATGGCGAGGCCAGCAACCCGCTCCGTACCCTCGTGTTCGACTCTATATACGACGACTACCGCGGTGTTGTCCTCTATGTGCGCATTATGGATGGCCAGCTTAAAAAGAATGACAACATTCACATGATGTCCTCTGGCGCTGATGGCATAGCGCTCGAAGTTGGCCACGTAACGCCAACCATGCAGCCCGACCAGGTT
>DATIBT010000038.1:0-2515 GCA_035457345.1 Saccharimonadales bacterium (SeqCode)
GTGTTTTCTTCGTCAGGAATGGATTGAGGCGTTGACAGTTCGCACAGTACGGCCAGGTACGCGATGCGGATGAGCTTGAGCATATGCGTGTCACCGCCCCCTTTTAGGCCGGCTGCTTGTGCGGCGCTCGTTAGGGCGTCACCCAGTCCATTGGGTGTGCTCAGAACTTCCATAAGGGCAACCAAAAGGGGCGGCCGATGTTCCAAGTGGCGCTCGGTCCGAAGCTCCTCCAGCTCGCGCACGCGTAGGTGCAGCCGACGACGGAAGTCGCCAAGATCTCTGGGCGGACATTGCAGACACATCCTGGCCATTTCGGCGAGTAGCAGTCTGCACTGCTCAGGCATGCGCATGAAGAGTAGGTAGGCTGCCCTCGCTTCCTCGCTGTCGCCTTCGGCATTGCTTTCTAGCCACCTGAACATAATTTCCGCTCGGCCACTGGCGCGGAATAGATCGCACAGTCTACGAACCTCCTTGCTGACGCCAGTGCCTCCGAATGTGGCGGAGATCTCCTTATCGGTGAGACCGAGCTGGATACCAGTCAACACGTCACGCTGGAACCCATTGAGCGTAACCATCATTAGTCCTTTCCTCGGCGGATGTTTTTAGCCTATTCCTAATTTGCGCATAAAGCAACGGCATGGCGTTATGCTTGTAGGTTCCATGAGGGAGCGGTGGTATACTGAGGGCATATATAATTTGGGGGATAAGCATGGCAGAAGTAACCTCGAACGCTTCCGAGACTGACACGGCAGCCACGGCGTCTGACGGCAGTTCATTTTTTAGACGGCAACTGCATGGCGCGACGTTTCTTTCGTTAGAGCACTTTTTGCATATGGGATTGGTAGTTGTTGTGGCGGGCTTGCTTGCCATGGGGCTTACGGCTGCAATCAGTATGTGGACAGGCGGCCAAGCGGTGGGTCAACTGTTATTTAAGGACTCGGCTAGTTCCTTGCCTAGTAGCATTGGGAGTGGCCTTAGTTCGCTCGAAGCAATGAGCGCCCTAGGAATTGTGGCTGGCTTGCTAGTACTTGTGCCCCTGCTTATGGTACTCGATCGCCGGACTGGCGCCGAATGGCTCAAACGCCCCGGTTACAGTAAACGCTTGGCGTACAAACTGCCTATATACGGTGCGCTTGCTGCGCTGGTTGCTGCTAAGGTAGCTGCGGTCATTGCAATGCTGGGAGTTGTGTTGCAGTCGATTGCGCTTATTGGCGTGACCGGAGAAGATATCGGCGCCATGTATCTAACCGAATTTGTACCCGCGCTCGTTGCCGCCTTAGTGTTTGGTGCTGCTGCATGGTATGTACTGAAATTGGCAAAAGGCCGCGACCTCGGCAAGGCGTTCAGTTCACTGGTAGCTGCCATTGGCTTAGTGCTTGCGGTTGCCCTCTTTATTACCGCATACCTAGCACTCCACAATGCTCCCAGGGATACATATATGAACCCATTGAGCCCCACTCCTGGCGACAGCCGCAATCTAGAAGATATTTTTAAGTACTAAAATTTGCCGCCGTCGATCTGTTTGCTATACTAGTGGGCAATGAGCGCTACTATTTCACAAGACGACGTAACCTACGTTGCAGCCTTAGCTAAAATTGCCATAACCAATGAAGAAGCGGCACGGTTCACCAAAGAACTCGACGCTATCCTTGGGTACGTAAAGCAGCTTGAGACTGTTGACACTACTGGCCTGGAGCCAACCTATCAGGTGACTGGCCTTAAGAATGTAACTCGCAAAGACGAGGTCATAGATTACGGCACAAGCCGTGATGACCTCCTCAAAAATACCCCCAGAAGCCAAGATGGATATATAAAGGTGCCAAAGGTTTTGTAATGCTGACCATTGCCGATATTAAAAAGCGTATTAGTGATGGCGAATCTGTTCGGAGCGTGGTCGAAGATGCGTTTGCTAAAGCCGAAGCGGCTAAGGAGTATAACGCAACAATAAGCCTCATACGTGACCGTGCCCTTGAGCGGGCAGACGCAATAGATGCCAAGCTCAAAAAAGGTGAAGACGCTGGACGCTTGGCAGGGGTGCCCTTTATTGCCAAGGACATTTTCTTGACCAAGGGCAGCCCGACAACTGCTGCCAGTAACATCCTTAAAAATTTCGACGCGCCATATCAGTCAACAGCCGTTACTAGGCTTGAGGCCGAGGGCGCTATTCTTATTGGCAAAGCAAACCTCGACGCTTTTGCCCACGGTGCCAGCACTGAAAACAGTGACTTTGGCGTGGTTAAGAACCCACATGACAAAACCCGTGTTGCCGGTGGCTCATCTGGTGGTTCGGCGGTTGTTGTTGCGCTCGATATTGTGCCGTTTTCGCTTGGCACCGACACTGGCGGTTCAACCCGGCAGCCCGCAAGCTTTTGTGGCATTGTGGGCATGAAGCCAACCTATGGCGCAATCTCTCGGTTTGGTGTCATTGCCATGGCAAGCAGTACGGATACTATTGGCACATTCGCTAATACTACAGAAGACGCCGCGCTTGTTTTCGATATCATGGCTGGCAAAG
>DATIBT010000039.1:0-25928 GCA_035457345.1 Saccharimonadales bacterium (SeqCode)
CCCCTGCTCCACCAGGCTGGCGAGCAGCACTGGGTTAACATAGCTCACCGGCGTCGTCAACTTTGTGCCCGACGGTACGGTCAGTGTCAACACGGCAGTACAGGCCGCGACAGTGGTCGCAATGAATGTGACCCCCATAACCAACCCGCGCCACGGCTTGGCGACAAGCGATTTCAGGTTGGGATGCTCCCGGAACGGCTTCTCGATCCAGAAGTAGGTGCAGATGGACAGCACAAACGTCAGGACGATCAGTTTGACTTTACCGGACAAACCGAGATCCATCCCGAGCGCCACCGGCGTCAGGACGAAAAACGGCCAGTGCCAGAGGTACCAGGAGTACGAGAGCTGACCGATGAAATTCGGCAGCGCCCGGCCCAGCACCCACTCGACCCCATACTTGGGATTGGCACAGCCACCAATGATCACTAGCGCACCACCCAGCACCGGCCCGCCCACGGCGTAACCCGGCAGCTCGGTAGTACGGTGAACCAGCACCACGGTGACCAGGAGGAACATAAGGCCCACCCACGACATCGCCGCAGCCACCCACAAAGGGAGCTGCGAGAGCCGTTTGGCACAGATGGCCACAAGTGCCCCGATGCCCAGCTCCCACGCCCGGGTCTGGAACCCGAAATACGCGAGCGGCTGGTTGAGCTTGGTGAGCACAATTGACAGACCGAGCGACCCCACCACGACAACGGCGAGCAAAATACCCGCTACCAATCGCCGCCGACCGAGCTTGATGCCCAGCGCCAGCGCGCCCAACAGAAGCAGCGGCCAGAGCAGGTAAAACTGCTCCTCAACCGACAGCGACCAGGCGTGCTGGAGCGGTGACGCGTTGGTGTGCAGATGGACATAATCCGTCCCCTGCCCAGCCAGCCGGTAGTTGATCACCGACAGAGCCGTACAGATAGCGTCCCAAGCCACGGTGCGCAGCTTGAGCGGCATGATCAGCCACGTAGCCAACACCGTCACCAGGGTGACAAGCGTGGCCATTGGCAGCAGTCGCCGAGCGCGCCGCGCGTAGAACTTGCCAAACGAAATTTTGCCGGAACGTTCCTGCTCACGGTCGAGCTGGCTCGTCATGATGAATCCGGAGATCACGAACGACAAGTCAACCCCACCCAGCAGCGGTGCACCTGCGTGGCCAAAAACCACGAGGATAATCGCTACAGCGCGCAGACCCTGAATGTCGGGCCGGAATGTACGAAGCCGCGATGCCTCCGCGGATGCGCCACCTGAAATTGGTGCCGCGAATGCAAGCGCCATGCGCAAGCCTCCCCTGTAATAGATGTACTCTCAACCTTTGTTGCAGCTACAATACATTATAATGAAAATTTACTGTCGTCAATAATTGGCTTTTCCTGCATGCTGTAGGATAACCCTTTTACAAAATCTATTCGCTCAGGAGCTGGAGTGCACTTACGCGCGCCTCCAGCTCCTGTGTTGCAGCATTTCAGTCGCTACCACCGCCGGCTATCACCTGAAAAACCCAGACAAGAAAGAAATCGCCAACGATGTCGCCGACGTCGTCACCCTTCCCTGCCCGAATCATGAACCAGGTAACGATCCAGGCGATCACAAAAACCGCCAACAGGGCCCACCCAGCAACCCAGCCAGCACCGGCGAAAATGCAGGTCACAGCACCCGCCACAAGTGCGGCTAAAAACGAAACCATGCGAACTCCTTCGCGTAGTGTTTAGCAACTTGCATATTATACAACTATCTATAACAAATGCTATTCCCACCAACCACCCATCAGATGGTCACTGGGAATGCCAGGAGGACGGCGCGGGCGAGGTGTCCGTGATCGCCGCCTCTCCTGTGGCATTCTGTTACTCGGGCATGCCGGGCGTTGTTGTGTTGAGCCAGGGGAAGATCTTCTCCCAGAACCCGCGTCGGAACCACCGCCACGGGCGCCCGTTACGACGGGCGTATCGTACGATGTCGGTACGCATGTAGTAGTAGCTCGCGCGCTCCGAGTCGTAGCTGATACGGCCGAAGAACAGCGGCCGCTTGGCCACCAGCCACGCGGCGATGATGCCGCAAATGAGCATGCCCACCGTTAGCCACCCATTACCGGGCAACGGCCACCAGGCGATGATCGCCAGCAGCATGCCGCCGAGAATGAACAGATAACGTTGCCCCTGCACCCACACATGTTCCACCATCGGGAGCGGCGGGGGCTGTACAGAGACGTAATTCTTCTTGTCGAAGATGGCCAGCGCCATGATGTAAGGCACGAGCGCCATCAACCCGAGCGCAAGCGCCATGAGTTGCCACGGAGACATTCTCCATCCCTCCTTTCAGGGGAGACTATGCATCTGCAGCAGGTGCACGCTCTTCCCTGAAAGGCGTAACAGAATACCTTGTGAATGTGCGGTGATTACCTCACGAATCGTGTATTATATTACAATATTTTTATACTTAAGTCAATTATTAAGCTATTGCGGATCTGCGGGTGCGCCCATCGCGTCATCAAGACTGCTCACTAGCACATCGCGTGGTCGTGCGCCGTCTGCGGGGCCAATAATTCCCTGTTCTTCCATCTGCTCGATCAAACGAGCCGCCCGTGCATACCCCACCCGCAGACGCCGCTGCAACAAACTAGCGCTTGCCTTGCCGCTCTCTATAACGCAGCGGACAGCGTCTTTGTACATATCGTCATCTCCGCCACCGTCGTAATCCATAACTACCCCACCCTTGCCATTAAGCTGGACGGGTTGGGCAATAATTTCATCGTCATACTGAGGCGGACGCTGCATTCGTAAGTGATCGGTGACCTTGATTACTTCGTCATCTGTTACCCAGGCACCCTGGACACGCTTTGGCTTGCTCATGGCAGGGGTCAGGAGCAACATATCACCTTGGCCAAGGAGTTTTTCGGCGCCCACCTGGTCAATAATAGTGCGACTGTCCACCTGGCTGGCGACGGTAAACGCAATACGGGCAGGCACGTTCGCTTTGATCAGACCGGTAATAACGTCAACAGATGGGCGTTGCGTGGCGAGCACCAGGTGGATACCCACGGCGCGCGCCTTCTGGGCAATACGCACAATCAAGGCTTCCACGTCGCGAGCCGCCATCATCATAAGGTCTGCCAACTCGTCGATAACAATCACAATGTACGGCATTCCCTCACCTTCTGACTTTTTGCGCTCGTTGTAACTACTAATGTCACGAACTTTTTCTTCTGCAAGCAGGCTGTAGCGGCGCTCCATTTCGTTCACCGCCCATTTAAGCGCGCTAATACACTTTTCGGGTTCCACAATAACTGGGGTCAACAAATGAGGAATGTCATTGTAAGGAGTTAGCTCGACCTGCTTGGGGTCAACCAGAATAAGTTTCATGTCGCTTGGGCTGTTGCGATAGAGCAGGCTAGTGAGCAAGGTATTGATCATGACCGACTTACCAGAACCAGTTTGACCGGCAATCAGCAAGTGCGGCATCTTGTTGAGCTCGCCCACCACTGCCTCGCCCGCAATATCGCGGCCAATGGCAAAGTTTAAGTTGGCGTGCGCCCCGGTCCACTGGGCCGAATCTAAAATACCGTACAGGCGTACATCGGCAGCCTTGCGGTTTGGCACCTCAATACCTACTGCGCGCTGGCCAGGAATTGGCGCTTCAATACGAATAGCTTGGGCCGCCAGATTCAACGCAATATTAGTTTCGAGGGCTGTTATGCGGGTTAGCTTAACACCGGCTGGGGGTTTTAAGGTGTACTGGGTAACTTTAGGGCCAATATTGGCGCCTTCCATGTCAACTTCAATGTTAAATTCACTTAAGGTATCGCGAATAATCTGGGCATTGTGTTTCACATCGCCCGCATCAGCAGGAGATTGTTTCTTCTCAAGGAGGTCGATACTCGGCGGCTGCCAATCTGGATCTGTCGCACTGGTAAGCGCAGCCTGAGGTTCTGCGGGCGATTGCTTCTCGAAGGCGTTTTTAAGCGTACCCTTAGCAGAATTCAGCGTAGGAACACCCTCGTTGAGTTTGAGGTCAGCCATACCTGTACTCTTGTGCTCAAGCTGAGCGGCTTTTTCGGCGATCTCGCGGTTATGCTCGTCTACGGTGACTTCTCGGCGGAACACACCGGCAAACCATTGAATAACGGCGAGCGGCGACAGTTTAAGCACAAATAAGCTCGTAATAAACGCTAGCACCGCGAGCACCAGACCAGCCGTGCGCGCATCTAGTAACTTAAGAATAAAGCCATCTACGGCATACCCCAATGCACCGCCGCCGTTTTGGAAACTTTCTGCTTCCGATGCTAGCGGGTTGGGCGTAAAGAGGTGAATAAACGCAGCCAGCTCAATGATGAACAGAAGAGTCGCGAGTATAACCACTACGGGCAAACGGTTATTCTCGGCCCTAAAGATAGCCACCGCCAAATAGACAGCAATAAAAGGCAGCATAACAATTGCCCACCCAACCAGCCACTTAAAGGCGGCGTGTAGCATCTCGAGCAATGGCCCCCCTGTACCGAATAGAGCAAGGAGTAAAAGCAGACCAAACACAACCAGCACCACCGCGGTTGCCTGCTGCCAGAAGCCTTCTGGCAATGCATGCTGTGCGGCCTGGACTTTTTTAGCCTTGGCGCGTTTCTTTCTACCCATGTATGTGTGTATTATAACTTGCCGTCATAGCACTTCCAGGCAAATCTTTGGGCCCGGAAAAGCATAACAGTTATATTAAAGCAATTTTTACTACAAAAAGCAAGGGTTCACTGCGGGCGCGACCCTTAGGCCACTCGCCTTTTTAGGGTATCAAAAAACGAGCCCTGTAGTTGTGCTCGCTTCCAATAATGTCAGTGCTATTAGTACGACGATAGCACATATCCCTGGGGTGGGCGTGACGTGCGCAACTTGCACACGCTCGCCCACCCCCGTAGTCGCCTTTAGCTCCAGGACGTTCCCGGCCAGTACTGACCGCAGGTGACGATATTGCCCTGGGTCAGCCCGGTGTCGTAGGCCGTCTTGAGCTGACTGCTGGGGACGAGCGGCTCGCCGGGCTGCGGTGGAATACCGACGCTACCGGCCATTATGGTGACGGCGGCGTTGGTCGCCCTGGGTGTCAACATCTTGCCGGGGTAAACCGCTCGGGTCCAGACACCGGCGTAGCACGCCGCCACCAGCCGAGCCGATATGCCCGAAGGCGCGGTCAGCCCCAGGTCCAGGGCGAGGGTCTCGATGACACCGAAGGCATGTGCGCCGGCAGCCACCACGACGCCCACCAGATTCTGCTCGCCAGGCTCAAGAGGCAGATCCCAGATCCTGGCATAGGTTGCCGACGGCAAATACAGAATGCCAGGAGAACGCCTTTCTGGGTCGTCCAAAGGGCAGACGAAAGCAAACAGCGAATGAGGGGTCACCTCGTTATTGCCCTCCGGCAGACACTGGCTTCTGACCGGGGCGTCCTTCACGATCCGCAGAATCAGGAGACGCTCGTGAAGGTCCGACTGGCTGTTGAGCCAGTTACTCCACACCGGGTCGATTGCCTTCCGAATTGCCTGGTCGGCGAAGTCGGCGGCGTCGTAGTGGTCACTGGGAACACCTACGCCCTGCCAGTGGAAGCCAGTGGCCGATCTTCCGGCCACTGGCAGCGTGGGTTTCTGGAGCTTGACCGTCACTTCGGGAGTCTCGGTCGGCGGGATGGTTGCCAGCGGGGCCCCTGTGTCGGTGTCGGTCTGGGGCTCGGTAGGGACGGCCGGGTGAGTCGCCGTGGCCTGAGGCTGGTCGCCATCATTCCACTCCGAAGAGCCCGTGCCTTCCCCGCACCCGGAAAGCGTAATGAGCGCCGCGAGTAAGGGGCTGAGCGCGAGGGTAATACGTGCCCTCATGGATCACTCCTTAAGGTTCGGGCCAGTTGGCCATCTGACGTACTATCGTCGTACTAGATGAGATTATATAATTTTATCTGTAAAAAGTCAATATAAATATCGTCAACCCGCCCCTGTTAAAGAGCTCAGCGGAAGTTGGTAAAATCCAACGGAAAATCAAAATCTTGCTGCTCTAAAACGCGCATTACTCCTTGGAGCTCATCTTTTTTAGAGCTAAAGACACGCACGTCAGTCCCCTGTATTTGCGCCTTTACCTTGGGAAACTGATCACGGATAAGGGCGGTAATCTTCTTGGCCTTCTCTTGATCGAGGCCCTTTTTAAACGGTACGTCTTTGGTTGTTTTGAGGTTACTCACCACAGACTGCTTGCTCGTATCTAACACCTTTTGACTTACATTGCGGGTGCCGAACTTTTTGCGGACGATATCCAGAATAGCATCTACTGCGTAGTCGCTATCACCTACTACCGTTAAACCTGTTTTCTCACCATCACGGAACTCCAGACTAGCGCTCGTGCCCTTTAAGTCATACCTCGTACCAAGCTCACGTTTGGCTTGGTCAACTGCGTTTATCACCTCGGCGAGGTTGTAATCGCTCACAATATCGAAAGAAAATGTTCCTGCCATACTATCTGTTATACCACAGATACATGACTATACCCTCACCCACCGCACTTCTTCGGTTGCATACATACGGGCCGAGGGCGAATAGCGCACCTTTGCGACAGCCACCTCTGTAGCGTCGGCTACTGTTTGGCGGCCAAAATAATCGCCAAATCTATCGCTTCTCGCGGCCCCTTCTGCACTTTCAAAATCGCTGTACTGTTTGGCGGTGGGCATCATGAGCCACGTAGGATCCACTGCCTCAACTAATTCAGCCGTGCCGTTCGTTGCCTCGCGGCTGGCCTGGCCTAAGATAACATATTCCTCGATACCGTCACCGGCCTCGTCTATTAATCGGTTCCGCCTCTCCGCATCCGCCTGCACTGCCGCGTGAAAGCGCTCCCGAAAACGCGTATCATCACGCAGTACCTCAAGATTATCCGCCAGATTAGGCTGATACACTGCCTCCGGGCCCTCGCCATATTTTTGGACAAAGTCGCGGTACTTATCTTGATCTCTAAAGATGAATTTGCGCGCAAAGGAGGCGTCGACCTCGGGCATCTTTACTTCGAATGTTGAAAAGGTTGGTGTGCCGCCAAGCGTATCCGGATCTGCATTCTCACCCTTTGCAAACTCATATACGCCCATGCCGGCATTGATCCTGGAGCCACGCTCAGTACGGGTACGAGTGGCTGAACGGGCGCGCTTAAACTTTTCCGTGGCATAATCGTAAAAATCATCCCCGGTGACGAGCGTTTTCATATATTCGGTAAGCGATGTAGTATCTGCCATGTCTTTTTCCGTCACGATGATGCCTGGCTGTTTGATGACATCTGGAGACAATACCACGACTACTTCGGGTTGGTGGTGCATGCGGGTTAGATGTGGCCGGCCAAAATCTGCAAAAGCGTATTCGTCGAGACCAAAATCACGATCACGATAATGGGTAAAGCCCGAGTTCATAGCATCCCCTCCGGCCTCGTGCACACCTCTGTTACCGATAAACTTACCGCTGTCCAGAGCTGCCATGAGCCCCTCCACCGACGTGCCGTGCAGCAAGGGTAGCGACTCTAGAAAAGCGCGTTCTGTAATGCTATCTTGCGACGTTTTGTGCCGCCCTTCCACCTCGGGCTGCCGGCGCAGTTCAGCGAGATTGCTCCGCGACCACAGAGCTAAAAACTGATCTGGAGATTCGCGTATGTCGCGCCAGTCATCTGGCGTGAGCTCGGCCATGCTGCGATGATCTGGGGCGGCTGCTGCGTCAATCCCCTGCACATCATGATCCAGCAACTCAGAAGAACGATGCAACCTTTGGTAGTCCTCCAGCTCAACCTTTCCTTTGAGTGCAGATTGCATCTCCTCGGAAAAATGTCCGCGGCGCGGCAAAAGAGCTTCGGTTATTTCATACTGGGAAGGATGCTCATCGTCCACCATGAGTCCACTCTACCAGTTAAAACTCACGAGGACGAACTTTTGGTGGCTCGGCTGGTGCTGGCGCGCGAAACGGCATTGGCCCAGACGCGGCTGGCTCAGATGGTAGGCCCGTTGTTCCGTTTATCTCGTTGATGACCGGTATGACAATCGGGGTGCGACGAGTCTGATCATACAAAATATGGGTGATTTCGTCTTTGAGCTCTTTCTTCACTTCATCCATATCACGCCGCTGGCCAAACCCACGAGCAACTTTTTGCTTGAGGTAGCTGCGGATGGTGTTCATTAGTTCTTCGCTGTCGCGCAGGTAGATAAAGCCGCGGCTAATGATATCCGGGCTCGTCAGCAGACGGCCAGTTTGCCGGCTAATGGTCAGCACGACCACAAACATGCCTTCGTTTGACATGTGAATGCGGTCTTTCAGTACCACTTCGCTCACTACTTCACCACTGTCGTCGTACATAATACCGCCAACCGGGATACGCCCGGCCTTGCGGATTATACCGTTCTGGTCAGCCTCTATCACATCGCCACTGTCGCAAACAAAAATGCGGTCACGGCTGATGCCACACTCCTTCTCTGCCAGCTCGGCGTTATGAACAAGCATGTGGAATTCACCATGGATGGGCATGTAGTACTTAGGCTTGAGGGCGTTAATAAGCTTCACGTGGTCATCGTAGTATCCGTGACCACTGAGGTGGATACGGCCACAGCCGTCTAAGTGGGTTTTACGGTCCTGAATGACATCTGAGCCTTCGCGCATCAGGTTGTCGACAGTACGGACGACATATTTATCGTTGCCAGGGATAACAGATGAGCTGAAGACAATGACATCGGTGTGTTTTACCTTCAGGAACTTGTGAGCACCGCTGGCCATGCGGTTCAGCACAGCACTGAATTCACCCTGGCTGCCCGTCCCAATGACTACCGCTTTGCTATCTGGGAGCTTGACCACGTCTTCCATACGGACAATGGTGTCTTTTGGCACTTTCATGGTGCCGGTACGCAGGGCAACTTCGACGTTTTGGATCATGCTGTAGCCGGCAATTGCCACCTTGCGGCCATGCGCGTGCGCTTCTTCCAAAATCACCTGGATACGGTGAATCTGGCTACTGAAACAGCTGATGATAAGGCGGCTGTTCTGGTGGTGGTCCATGATCTGGCCAATACTAGTTTTAATATCGAACTCACCGTGCTGATGCGTGCCGGCGTCTTCACAGTTGGTACTCTCGTTCATAAGCATCAGGATGCCCTCTTCACGCGAGATCTGCTCCATGCGTGCAAGGTCAAACTTGATGCCGTCAACGGGATTGTCTTCGAAACGCCAGTCACCAGTATGAATAAGCGTGCCAACAGGAGTGCGAATAACAACAGCAGTCGCATCTGGGATCGAGTGGTTCACGCGAACTAGTTCAATACCAAAATGAGTTCCCAGTTGCACCCGGTCGTGTGCCTCTGGATTCATAACGTTATAGATTGGACGGTATGGCGTATCTGATTCTTCCATCATGCGCTCAACCATGGCCAGTGTAAACTTACCGCCGTACACAGGGGCGGGCAATTTGTGCAACAGATGACGCGTGGCGCCAATATGATCCAAGTGGCCGTGCGTAAAAATAATGCCACGGAGCTTATGCTTGCGCTCCTCAACATAGGTAATGTCTGGCACGATGTAGTTGATTCCCGGGTAATCACTGCCGGGGAATAGAAAGCCCATATCGATAATAATCATGTCATCGCCATACTCAATGGCCATCATATTCTTACCAATGCCGGCTTCACCCAGGCCACCGATTGGAATGACCTTGAGCGTCTCCCCGCCTGACCGCTTTGGTAACGTCTTTTGCATGTTGAGGGTAAACTGCTGGCCGCCATAGCCATTGAAAACCGACTTGTTCACCGGCACATCAATAACATGCTGGCTAGCCTGCAAGTTGACGTTCTCCGAAGTGCGACGCAACGCGCGTTGCACTTCCCCGCGGCGTATCTGGGTCTTGGCAAGTACACTGTTGTTCTGCTGTTGCTGGGGGCGAGCTGCTGCAGGTCCCTCTTGGTTCCGCCGGGGGGCACCAATCTGGCGTTTAGGTTGTTGCCTCACTAATCGGTCCCTGGACTGGTTTTTGTTCTGGTTCGCACGGTTTTGACCGCGCTTAGGTGTATCGTTTTTTTCCATAATTGTTACAGTTAGCGTTATTTCCTTTTTACATCTTCTAATGCTTGCTTAAGTTGTATAAAATCATCGATCACCACTTGGCGCATCTTGCCATTGTATAGCGCCGCTGCCGGATGAAAAATGGGAAGCACCGGCCATTCGCCACCAGTAAACACCTTGCCGTGCGCCTCTGTTATGGTTTGGTTTGGCACAAAGTATCCCATGCTGTGGCGGCCGAGTGTGACAACCAGCTTTGGTTCAATCACGCGCAGCTGTCGCAGCAGGTAGGGCCAGCTTTCTTCCTTCTCTTTTGGCAACGGATCACGGTTATTTGGCGGGCGGTATTTGACGATGCTCGTTATGAACACATCCTCACGGCGCAATCCAATGCCTTCCAGGAGCTCCGTTAAGAACTTACCTGCCGCACCAATGAAAGGCCGGCCGGTCAGATCTTCGTTCTTACCTGGCGCCTCGCCTATAAAAACAATGTCTGCGTCCGGATTGCCCTCGCCCGGCACCATGTGCGTGGCCGTCTTAGCCAAATCTGGGCAGATATTGTCTTTGGCAATATCTGCTGCAATCTGGTCGAGACGTGTTTGTTTATCGCTATTCATGTAACAAATTCAGAGGCAAGCATGCACGTAAGGAGAGGACTCGGCTTGCTAAGGTACCCGTATTATAACACAGGCAGCGCCATAGCACTAGAAGGGGCGCCGCGGTGTCATTGGTCCTTGGTTGAGAGGCGGTTGGGCGTTACTTGCTCGCCGCAGCGCCCTAACTACCACAATACTAACACCGGCCACAGCCAAGACAGCGATAACGCGGAGTAACGCAAAACCGCGCTCGCTTGCAATATCAACTCGTACCGGTATATTAATGCTCGGGTTGTCAGGCACATACCGCACCTTCAGAATGCCAGTTGATGTTCCATCGTCAGAGATGACGCCTTCGTAGCGAGTCTCCCCTAAATCAAACACATACAGCATGTCGCGAAATTGCCGCTGACCGGCGTCGGGAACATAGTTGCTGGGCGTCACTATGTGGGCTTCTGCCACTTCGCTGCGGCCGTCGAGTAGCTGCAAGCGCACCAAGTAACTGACGTCATTGACGAGTGATACCACAAGCACAATCCCAACCACGCAGACAGCGAGGAAGCCTCCGTAAAATAACGGCGATCTATTTTGCATCTTTCATACTGAGGTTCAAGCGGCCCTGCTCGTCGATGGCGGTCAGCTTCACCCTAACCTTGTCACCTTCCTTCAGTACGTCGGTTACTTTTTCGATACGCTTGTCGGCAATTTGAGAAATGTGCACAAGCCCATCGCGGCCCGGCATGATGTTCACGAAAGCGCCAAATTCCATAATCTTAACCACAATACCATCGTACACCTTCCCAACCTCGGGTTCAGCAACAATAGCTTGGATCATTTCCATGGCGGCCTTGATAGCTTTCTCATCAACGGCGGCGACGGTCACAAGGCCGTCGTCTTTAATGTCAATTTGAGCGCCAGTTTCGGCAATAATCTTGTTGATCACTTCGCCGCCCTTACCAATGACTTCGCGGATCTTCTCAGGCTTGATCATGAGCTTTTCAATGCGTGGAGCGTATGGGCTGAGTTCGGCGCGTGGCTCTGGCAGCGTTTCGAGCATGTGGGCCAAAATCTTGGCACGCCCCTCTTTGCCCTGTTGCAAAGCCTTCTCTAATACTTCGACTGGCAGCCCGTGAACCTTCATGTCCATCTGGAGGGCGGTAATGCCTTTGCTGGTACCAGCGGTCTTGAAGTCCATGTCGCCGGCAAAATCTTCGGCGTCGGCAATGTCGCTCAAAATAACAATCTTGTCGCCATCTTTCATGAGGCCCATGGCAATACCGCTCACAGGTGCCTTCAGTGGCACGCCAGCGTCCATAAGCGCCAGACAGCTACTACAGGTAGCGGCCATGCTGGTTGAACCATTCTGGCTCATGATTTCAGTGACGGAACGGATAGCGTATGGGAAGTCTTCTTCGGCTGGAAGAACGGCGGTGATGGCGCGCTCGGCCAGGTAGCCGTGGCCGATTTCGCGGCGACCTGGGCTGCCAAGGCGGCGAACTTCGCCAACCGTGTAGCCAGGGGCGTTGTAGTGGTGCATGTAGCGGCGCTCGGTGTCGCGCTCCATGGTGTCGACGATCTGGGCAAAGCTGAGCGGCGCCAGAGTAACAATGTTCATGCCCTGGGTCATACCACGGGTAAACAGGCTGCTGCCGTGGGTGCGCGGCAGAATACTTACTTCTGAGCTGAGTGGACGGATTTCTTCTGGCTTGCGGCCATCTGGGCGGACGCCGTCTTCGATGATGCCTTTACGGACGTCTTTGTGAATGGCCAGAGTGATGGCGTCGTCGTAGTCTCGTTTAACCAGGGCGTATTCTTCTTCGCCAACTTCTTGTTTGAAGTGTTCATGGGCTTCGTCGCGCAGCGTCTTAACAAGTTCATTGCGCTCTGGGTATGGGGCACGGATGCCGGCGCCGAGTTTTTTCTCAAGCCACTTCGCAACCGTGTCCAGGATAGATTCATCTGGCAGGGTCAGTTCAAATTCTTGTTTCTTGACGCCGACCTTTTTGGCCAGTTCTTCTTGCAGTTTAATGGCAGGTTGCATAGCTTTTTGTGCCCAGGCCATGGCCTCAATCACCTGTTCTTCGGTGACTTCGTTGGCGCCGGCTTCAACCATCATGATGCCGTCTTTGGTGCCGGCAACGATCAGGTCAAGGTCGTTGTTGTCCATTTCTTCCAATGACAGGAAAGCAGCAGGCTTACCATCCTTCAGGCCAACGCGCAGGCCGGCAACGGGGCCGTCGAATGGCGCGCCAGTCAGCATAAATGCTGAGCTCATGGCGATCATGGCGATCATGTCTGGGCGGAAGGTTGGGTCCATACTCAGGACGCTGGCAACACCTTGGACTTCGTTGTGGTAGCCCTTAGGCCACAGTGGGCGGATTGGGCGGTCGATGATACGGCCGATCAGGATAGCTTCTTCGCTTGGGCGACCTTCGCGCTTTATAAAACGGCTACCGCTGATCTTACCGGCTGCATACATTTTTTCTTCGTAGTCGATACTCAGCGGAAAGTAGTCGAAGCCATGGGCTGGCTGTTCGCTCACCATAGCGGTGCCGAGTACAACGGTTTCGCCGTAACGGACCAGGACGCTCGCACTGGTGCGGAACCCGACGCGGTTGACCTCAAGGCTGAGCTTTTTGCCCAAAAAATCGGTCTCTACGTTAATAATATCTTTGCCAAAAGGGTTGATTGTTCCCATATTTGGATCCTTTCTCGCACCCCTAACGTGTAACGGGTTGCTCGGCGTAACAACAGTTATGCGGACCAATCCACCACACGCGATTAATGAAGTGAGGTGCTAATAAAATTATAGCCTATAAAAGAACAGGGCTTGCGGTTTACTTGCGCAAGCCCAGTTTCTGGATGAGTGCCTGGTAGGCCTCGTAGTTTCGCTCCTGCAGGTATTTAAGCAGGCGTTTGCGGCGTCCTACCATCTGCAGCAGCCCACGGCGAGCGTGGAAGTCGTGCTTATTAGCCTTGAGGTGTTCAGTAACTTCCTTGATGCGCTGCGTTAAAATAGCAGCCTGTGCCTCAGGAGAACCAACGTCAGTCTTGTGGCGCTGGGTAGTTTCAACAACCTTGGCTTTGGTGTCTTTAGTAATCATCTGTAGGATAGTATCAAAAAGTCCTCTGTATTGCAAGATGGGAACAGATCTTAAACATCACCTTTAGCCACACAACCGGCGCTCTTCTTTAACGAGCTATGTCAGATGGTCGCATGCAGCCTGACTAAAAATCTATCGGCGAGTGGAGCGCCCTGGCATTTAGCTTGTCGATACTCATCGCCATAGCCGGGGTATGTTCTGGGTCGCTCAGGGGCTCCCTCATAGAGTGACTATATCTTTACTATTCATAGCTTCTAGCGCCACAGCCTCTGCAATGGCAAATGTGCCCACCGTCGTACGGCGTAGCGCCGTCACGTACGCACCCGTACCGAGCACTTTGCCCATGTCTTCTGCAAGCGTGCGTATATACGTGCCGCTTGAAACACGGCAAACAATATGTAGCGCAGGGTATACATAACCGGTCACATCAAGTGAATGGACCGTGACAGTCCGTGTGGGCATCTCAATAGCTTTCCCCTCTCTGGCAAGCTTATATGCGCGCTGACCGTCAATTTTTATGGCGCTATAAATGGGCGGGGTTTGCGTAATGGCGCCCCTGAATTGCGCAGCAGCCGCCTCTATTTCGTTCAGCGTTGGGACAATGCCTGCACCGGGGGCAATCTCTCCTTCCGGATCACCAGTAGTACTTGTGGCGCCAAGATGGAGGGTCGCTTCGTAAGATTTATCTAATTTGCTGAATTCGGCGGCGCGTTTACAGTAATCGCCGACCACAATAATCATGAGCCCTGTTGCAAATGGGTCAAGCGTGCCGGTATGACCGACTTTAACTTTTTTGCCTGCTTCCTGGCTCAGCATCCGGCGCACACGCGCAACCACACCAAAGCTGGTCATGCCAGCCGGCTTATCTATCAGCAGAATGCCCGAGGGGGTTTGCATGTCCCCTACTCTACCACTATTGCCGTGGTTGGTCAGTAGGAATCTGGAACTGGGCTGGATCTGGCGGCGCCGCAGGTTGCGGTTCGGCTGGAATTTCTACAGGCGGAGCAATCGGTGCTGGCGGGATATTACCTGGCAACGGCTGCAAATCACCTGTACCCGGAAGTGGTGGCGGTGGCAACGGCTGCCCGTTTGCGTCTTGCTGTGGCAACGGAGGCATGGGCGGCAACGGAGGCAATGCGCTCGGTTCCGGAGCCGGGGCCACGGCAGGCTGCGACTGTTGGAATGGTGCGGGCTGGAACGGTGGTGGCGGTGGCAACGGCGAAGCACTCAGCGTCGGGGGCTCAGTGGGCTCTGGTGCTACTGGGGTTGGCTGCGGAGCGGGTTCTGGAATTGGTGCAGGGACCGTTGGTTCTACGGGCGCTGCTAATGCCGGCTCGTTTGTAATACCAAGCGGCATAGCGCCAGCAGACTGCAGGGGTTGTCCGGCAGGATTAAATGGCTGCGATGCGAGCGCATCGGTGACCGCCTGACGGGCAGCGTCTAAATCGCCCGAACCTAGAGTGGGTCCGGTCGGCACGCTCGCCTCTGGCTGAGGAGCAGGGGCAGGTTCAGGGGCTGTAGGCTCGGGCGGCGTGGGAGGGGGCGGCAACGGTGCAGGTTCTGGCGCAGGTGCCACAGGAGGCTCTGCCGGTGCGGGAGGTGTTGGTTCCGGCTGTGGTGCTGGCGGTTCTGGTGCAGGTAACGGCGCAGGTTCAGGTGAGGCAGCTGGTGGCGGTGCAACAGGAGCTGGTTCGGGTACCGGGGCAGGAACCGGCTCAGCAGCTTGGACCGGAACGGGTTCCGGCTGGGGCTGAGGCTGCTGTGGGTCGGGCGCAGGGACAGATTCTGGGGCTAGTGCTTGCTCCTTAGGTTTAGATGACCGGGAATCATGCGATAAGATCTTATGGTTACGCTCTTCTTCTTCAGCCCGGCGTGCGGCGTCCATTGCTTCTTCGGTTGTTGCATTCAGCGTACCGCCCATAGACGGCGCCTCTAACCGACGGCCACGCCATGAGCTGTTAGCCAAATAGCTCTCTTCGTGGTCGGGCGCGGGGCCGGCTTCGTCGTCGGGAGTTGCATTAACCGCTTCGCTCCCAGGAGTTTTCTTAGGTTCTTCAAGGAACTTTGGGCCACGCGTTTTCTTTGTTGGCGGCAATGGCGCCGGTTCGGGAGCGGGTGGCGTTGCAGCTTCAAGGTCGGTCTTGAGCTGCTCAAATGTCTCTGGAGCCACCGCAGCAACCGGCAGTGCGGCCGCCAGTTCAGCCTCGGCTTTAGCCGTATTTTGGGCGGACTGGTTCTTTTCGCCCTTGGCTTTCTCACCCTTTTTAGGGTGATCAATGTCTAGCTCACCTTTCTCTTTTGGGGGTTTTGGCGGAGGAGTTTCCGCAGCCACTTTTACCGATGCCCCGCCCTCAGTCAGCTGGCCTGCTGCAGGCGTCTGCGGTTTTTGCATGGCAGCACTCAAATTGTTCGCAATAAGTTGTTGGTTTGCGCCGGCAGCCATAAGTTGCGCACTCATGGTCATTACCCGAGGATTGGTCCGCTCGTTACTGAAACGATCCGTTGCCGCCACAATACCCGTCAGCAAGGCGGTTGCAATCTGAGCGTCCAGCAGTCCCGGTTGCTGCATTGCTTCAGCCAAGCTCACTAGCATTTCACTCAAACTACTAGAGTTTGGCTCGTGCCAGTCAACTAACCCAAGGCTACTTTGCTGGCTGTTTGCGTTAATGGTCATGACGGTTGCGTCATGCAATATGCGGCCATGGGCAATAATCGCCTTGTCTAAGTCGTCGCGCTTCTCTACCCCAAGGCACAAGATAAGGTCAACGTTGAAATCGCCCTGGCTGAACTGTAGGTCTTTTTCACTAATAACTGTGCGATATGGGGTAATAAAAATGCGTACAACGTCGTCTTCTACTTTGTAACGCAGACGGTCGGCTTTTTCTTTATCGAGCGAGATAATAAAATCTCGCAAAGAATCAACACTGTTCTCAAACGTCTTGCCAGGCTCCAAAAATTGCATCGCCTGCGGAATAGTACCGCTAAATACAGCCGTGGCATGTTTGTCCAGCTTGTTCAGCATAAGCGCCAGACCAAGTGCCGATGCCAAGGCGTCTACAGAAGGGCTGGCACTAACCGCCACTAAAATATTCGTCGACTGACGAATGCGCTCAACAATGAGCTGCTTAGCATTCTGGACATCCTGCTGCATGGTTTGTTTTTTACCTTTTTGTTTGGAAGTGCGCGTTTAGCTCACTGTAGCATAAGCGTTTCAAGGGTGCAATAGGAAGGTGTAAGGAGTTACTTCCAGCGCTTGCTGGCGCGGAGTTGCCACAAGATGACGGCAAACAAAACAACCGTAATTGTCCCAGTCACGAGCTGATACGCCATGTAGTGCTCGCCGCCGTATAACTGCTGGAGGCCTGCGTAGGAAAAAATCTGCATGATCGCCCCACTGCCCAGTAGTGCCGTAAAGGTTAAAAGCATTGACTCAAAAATTCTCTCACCAGGGTGTAATTTGCGAGGATTCAAGTAGTAAGCAATGCCAAAAAGAAGCACAGGCATTGCCGACTGAGATATTAGTGCACCCGCAAAGGCACTGAAATTCTCATTAGTAAAACTCTGCTGGAACATGATACTGAGCGTAAAGCCTATGTTCACCAACAATGAAGAAGCGACCGCTACGATAAATGCAAGTTGCATCCATTTAGGTACTGGGTGATCTTTGTGAAAAAATTTGAACATAAAAATCCTTATGCTAATTAGCCGCAGTATAGCACAAGTGAATTGCCCGCTTTACAGATTGGCTTAGGTGGTGTATAGTTTTCCTCTGAACTTTATACATAACTAAACGAGATTACGTATGCCGATTATTAAATCAGCTATCAAGCGCATGAAGCAGGCTGCAAAGGCCAAATCGCGCAACCAACAAACCAAGAAAAGCCTCAAAGAGGCCGTTAAGGCATTTACTGCTAAAATGAACGCCGCAAACCTGAGCAAAGCACAGTCAGAGATCGACAAGGCCGTTAAAAAGAACTTGCTCGAAAAGAACACCGCTGCCCGCAAGAAAGCCCAGCTTGCTGCTGCCGCCAAGGCTGCCGGTGTTAAAGTAGCTGCCAAGGCCAGTGTTCCTAAGAGCGCCGCCCCTAAAGAGGCTCCAAAAGGCACTGCCCCAGCTAAAAAGGTTGCCGAGAAGCCAGCAGCTGCAAAGAAAGCTGTTACTGCCAAGAAACCAGCCGCACCTAAGAAACCTGCCGCTAAAAAAGCCGCAAAATAACCCCTCTCCCATCACAAACAGCCACCCACACAGAGGTGGCTGTTTTGATTTAAATTGACATATTAATAAGCTTATGGTATTATATATACCAGTTCATCCGTGACTTGTTGCGGGAGGACGTTCCGCGACAAGCAGACTCAAGAGGAGCGATCATGACCGACGTCACCCGCACCCCCCTGCCCGTCCCTGGCCTGCCGGCAAACGGCACGCTCAGGGGCGTGGGTATCGGCAAACTGCCGAGGGCACAGTCCCAGCGGGCGCTCTATGACCTCGCCAGCACCATGCACGCCTACGCGACCCCCGCCATCCAGCGGATCCAGGGCGACACGACCGGTGCCATCGGGCACCGCGCCGTGGCCACCTTCTCCTACATGCTCTTCGGCGTGGAGGTGATCGGCACGGTCGCGGTAAGCCTGTACGTACCCGATCCCGACGTCGACCACTTCACCGCCTACATCATGATCGAGGTGGCCGCCCGTCAGGGTGACACCGACATCGTGGTCCAGTACACCTCGGAGCTGGAGAAGGCGCTCACCGCGCACTTCCATCCGACCCGGGGCTTCGGTCTCGGCAAGGGTCAGCCCGGTATGATGGTGCTGAGCTTCGGCATGGGGCTGGTCCCGGCCACCTGATCCTCCCACGCGAGTGCGTGCGACACCAGATTATGCTGGTGCGGCGCGCACCAACTACGTCTGCTTGTCGCACACACTCGATCTTATCCAAGAAACAACCCCTACATAGGGGTTGTTTTGATTGACGGCCCACTGTAATGTTTCTATAATCACGCCAGCTTCATTAGTAATTTACAGTGAAGTGCACCACCCCTTCGACAGATTGGCACAGCGTTATGCCCGCAGTGATACTATCCCGTCGAGCAATCTCCCAGATGGTAAAGAGCGGGGAGCGGCTTGTCATTCAAAGCCCCAAAGGTATGTACTGGCGCATCTACGGCGCCAAATACGTCCAGACAGGCCAAGGCCCGGCAAACTTTCTCGTTGGTCTGCCGGTCGACCAGGAGAATGCGCCTATCGATTACCGGCTGAGCGCGTTCGATGGCAATTTCGCCCCATGGCCCCAAGACATACCCGAATCAGTCCCCCGCCTGCCCCCAACGCTCAACGAACTGCTTGATCTAGCTTTCGTCTTCTACAACGCCAAGCAGCCGCTGGCGCTGACTGGCACCATCATCTACATGCTCCTCTCCTTTTCTCCCTACAGCATGTTACCCGGTCCAGAAGCCCTCGCGCAGATCAAAGCGCTCGTCGGACATGAAGCAGCTGGCCGGGAGGCGCTTGGCCGCATTCACTGGAACCGCTTCCAGGAGTTGGTAGCCAGCCAATCCGACCTGACTTCCGACGAGTTCCGGACACTCCTTCAGTGGAGCTTGCGCATCATGGCGCAATTACGCCTTACGGGAGAGGGATCCTGATTCTGCAAGGGGTGATGTTCCCGGCCACCGGCCATGTACCGGGGCCGGGCATCTCCTAGACATTACTTATGGATTGCAGCGTTTTTCCCAGCAACTGCCACGGATCGGCACCCGTGCTTTTTAATTGCCAGTCGCAATCGGCGACAGATTGGGTAATCCGCTGGATGCGCGCCCAGCCAAGCCGATTTGCCGTCACCTGCGTTTTGCGCACAACAAATGGGTGAATGCCTGCATCTTTGGCAATCTGATCTGCACTTCGCGTGCCCGCGGTCGAAACGACCGCTAAAGCATGTACCTGACTTGCCAGCAACCCAAATAACTTATACGGATCCTCCTCTGTTTTAAGGGCGGCGAGCAAAGCTGAAACCCGCTCACTCTTTCCGGCCATAGCCGCATCAAGAAGTTCAAAGGCTGTTCCTTCAGGTGCGGACTCAACGAGCAGCTCTATGGTTTCACGGCTAATCTGTGGCGAATAATGCGCCAGCTTATCTACCTCGTGCGTTAGCCGCCACTGGTCACGCCCAGCACGCTGTACGAGATACAGGGCATCAGACGCTGAAATCACAGCACCATACTCCTTAGCCACCTTCTGCACCCAGGCCGCCAGCTTTGGCTCATCAAGTGGAGTGAAATCCTGAAAGTTACTTTTACTTTTAAGGAATTTGTAGAGCTTTGTGCGCTTGTCGAGGGTGCTGTCAGCAATAACTACCGTTGTCTCATCTGCAGTCCTTTCTAGTGCAGTGGTGAGTGGCTCAAGCAGCGACTTATTGGTGCTAATATTTTTGAGAATAACTAACCTCACGGGAGCAAACAACGTGGCCCCCTGTAACAGATCAGGCAAGCGCGAGACCTCAAGTTCTTCCCCATCAACTCGTTCGATACCCGCTGGGCCGTACTTAGCGGCAAACGCCTCAATAAGCTGATGCTCTGCCTGTTTGGCAGCAAACGTATTTTCCCCGGTAAGCGTAATAATCACCTATTTATTATAGCAGTTGACCTCTGTTACATAAGATTGTAAAATATACCTCAGTCCTCTGTACAGAGGACGTCCCGCACCACTGGAGGCCCGAATTGGCAACTGTTGGTAATCGCGAGCAACTCCCGCAAGTCACCGTCACCCCAAATGATGATCTGGAGTGGCGCAAAGGTGCCGATGTCATGGATGGAGGTATGCCCTGTACAGCAGCCATTGGCTTTGAGAACGGGGTACCAATCAAAGTAGCCCTGGTTAGCCTGGTTACAAATGAGGCAACCGACGTGGTGGCAGCTGGTTCCCTGGATAACATCCGTGTTATCCAGCAATCCCAGGTGAGTCTCAGCTTCGTACTCTCGACGGCCACGCATCTCCTCAAAGATCCGGCCCTGCTCGCCCCTTATATCGAGAAGCACGCCGCAGAACTACGTGCGGTGATGGGACCAGCCTTTTCGGACAGCGAGATCGCCGGGCGGGCGCATGCCGCTGCCTCCCTTGCCAGTGCCATGTACATGGGGACAGCCATTGTGGGTGGCCCCGAGTGGACGCACGATTTTCTTCGTCTCTACGAGATCGCCCAGGACACGCCCCTGGCAGCAGAGATGACCGAATTCATGGCATCAATGCGTGACACGATCGTAAGCTGGAGCGGCCACGCCCGTTCGAGTACAGCCATGCTTCATGAGCAATCGACCATCTTGGTCACGCTGCTCACCATGATCCTGGTTGAGACAATGCTCGGCGGGTAACGGCAACCTGTGGTGCGACCGATCGCCTGCGGCCTTCCCCTGGCGCAGGCGATCGTCGCTCAAGTTTTCGCGCTTGCCGCTTCACCGGCGTCAGACGCGGCCACTTGGCAGTGAGGACAAATATGTGTGCCACGGCCGGCTACGCGCAATTTTATAATTATCGTGCCGCACCTTGGGCACGGCTGCCCTTCCCGCCTGAACACACGCGCAAAAGTGAGGTAACTACCCCGGCGGCCTTCGGCATCTACATAATTCCTATCTGTTGATCCACCCTTTTCTATGCTAGTGCGCAGTACCGATATCAATTCGTTATACAGTACCTTCATCTGTCCATTTGATAGCGCATTCACCGATGTCATCGGATGTATTTTTGCACCCCACAAACTTTCGTCGGCGTAGATATTACCTATGCCAGCCACCACTGTTTGATCGAGCAACACAGCCTTGATACCGCTCTTAGCGCGTCGCTGCAATCTAAGGATAAAGTCATCTGCGGTGAAATCGGCGCTTAGTGGCTCAGGCCCCACCTTTTTAAAAAAATCCAGCTCTTCTATCTCTGCCGTCGGCAACAGGCGCACCCATCCGAATTTGCGCTGGTCATTAAAAAACAGTTTGCTTCCGTCGGCAAAGGTAAACGTAACCCGAGTTGATTTATCGGGCAGTTCCCCAACTAAGCTATGGTTGGGGTGGCCGGCACCAAACCGATCAGTCTGACTCCTAAACACCAGCTGACCCGTCATTTTAAGATGGATAACCAGTGAATAATTAGTACTTAGGTCGATAATCAACACCTTGGCCCGGCGGCGAACTCCTACTATAGTGGCGTGCAATAAAAATTGGCGTACATCTTCGGGAGCATTAGGGAAGCCCTTTGGCCAATCATGTGTTGCGCTCGCTATTGTGCGGCCAGGCAACAAACTGGCAAGGCCCAAGCGGACAGTTTCGACTTCGGGTAACTCCGGCATAGTCCTATTGTATCACCTCTGTTTTTATAGTCCGCCAGCTACAAACACACAATAGGTGTTGTTATTTTTGTATAAAAACTTTACAAATTGCTTATATTTGTTACCAGTGGTATAATATAAGCATGGTTTTCACCTGTGAGGTGGACCTGCACCGCAGTCGACAACAAGGAGGTTTTCGATGCCCGGCATCGACGCCCAGGCCTTGATCCGCCGCGCGCACACCCTGTGCACGGGCGAGGTCAACGTGGCCACCGCACGAACCGCGGCCAAAACGGCCGTCGGCGAGATCGAGCTCCCCACGCTCCCATGGGCCGCCCGAACCCTTCTCAGGGAGCTGCTTCCACCCACTAACCCGCAGAACGAAGCACTGTTCACCAACGAGCTGTTCGGCAGGGTGTATGGCGAACACAACATCAGGGAAGCACTCGTGATGGCCGTCACTCAGGCACTACTGGGCGCCACGTCCGCTGCGAGGCGCCACGCTGCCTGATGAACCCCTATACGACGTCACACGCGGTGCGGCCGCCGACACTTCTTTCCTTACCGGAATGTGTCGGCGGCCTCAGCACCCTTAACTATTGTTCTGTGTTTTGCAAGGTTTCAGCCAACCGCCGCTGAAATGTTGCAAAATCCCGATATAATACCGTGCGCATCCCTATAGCCTCTGCCCCTAGTATGTTGTCTTGCGCATCATCTACAAAAATAGCCTCATCTGGCTCCACCTCTAGCCGCTCACAGGCGATCTTATAAATCTCTGGGTGCGGCTTGCTTATTCCAACCTCGCCCGAGACTACCGTGGCGTCAAACAGCCCATCCCGCTCCTCCGGGGTAAACAGCGTCTGAAAACTTGCCTTGCCTACATTGCTCAGCAAACCGATCTTATAAGCAGGCTTAAGCTCTGTGCGAATATACGTCAGAAGCGGCTCCTCCCGCCACCATCCCGCCGCAGAAGGGTTAGCCAGCACCCCAAAGTAGTCGAAGATAATTGCCTTAATCACGCCCAACTTCTCATGGTTGCTGGCTTTTTAACCATTGCAGCAAAATAAGGGCAATCCGTTCCTCTTGCATCATCCCATCCAGAATCATCTGTTCTGCCTCGGCAAAACCAAACCACAGGACATCGTCTACCTGCTCGCCTTCTTCTAAAGTTTGTCCATCGGCGTGCTCATGCCAATCTGTTGCCTCGAAGACGTACAAATCCCACTCAACAGTAGCGCCGAGGGTAGATTTTTTAAACAGCGTCACATTCTCCACGGCCATACCTGCCTCTTCTGCCGCTTCAGCTTTAGCTTTGGCAGTTGCTGGCTCAAGAATATCTTTCCCGCTCTTGCGAAACTCCTCAAACTCGGTGAGGGTGTCAAATACTTTGCCGCCAGGCAATCTGTAATCATGCATGCCTAGCTCACGGCGGAACTCTTTGGTGAATAATAATTTTTTGGCTTGTTTGTCAACAATTATGAGCCTTACTCCTGGGGCACGGCGCGCCACCTCAAAAACTCTCCCATCTGGCTGGGGTAAATGCACAAGTTCAAACATCTTCCCGCCGGCAAAAATAATCTCACTCATAGCATTCAGTATAGCACCGCTAACAGATCGCCCTTAATTGACAAAAGTCTTTGCTTGTTTTAATGTTTAATAGTTATCTACCAAGTAGAGACACCTTAACAGAGTGAGCATCTGGGGTACTAAGCGCGCAAACCACTAGGCTTGCGTTTTTTGTTCCCCAGATAGAAACAACCACAGGAGGTACCATGGACGCCATCCCCGCCGTCCTTGCACTCATCTGGAAGGCAATCGTCGAGTACGACGAAACGGTAGCGGTCATGCAGTTTTTTGTGTGGTGCTCGTTGCTACTAGTGGGCCTACGGTTCATCGCCATCATGACCTACCGAGTGCGCAAAGGATACAAGGAAAGGCATGCCGCCCACCCCGAAATCCTGTACCGCCGCATGACCCGTTTCTTCGGTATGCTTGCCCTAACCTGCGTCTACCTGCTGGACGTGATGATCCAGCAGGCAAATGCAGCCCCCTACGAGTACGAGCTGCAGAGCACGTACGCAGACAGCCTGTTGGGGGTGTGTATTTTTGGCGGGTTGGCCGCTATCTTCTGGGCCATTAGCCGCTTCTACCTCTTTGAGGAGAGCGAGCTTGATGCCGTTCGGGAGGCTATCCAAGTACGCAGTCGTCGCAGCCGCATTCTCGGCTGGCTACGGAGCAAGCACCACCGCGCCAGGATGGATGACGGGCTAACGAAAATTCTCAAGGCGGGTGCGAAAGCACACGGCCACGGCGAGTAGTCAGACACCTCAGGGGGAGCGGCAACGACGCCGCTCCCCGAGGTTACTCTCACTCTGTTAAGGAATGACGCCCCACGAGGGGCTCTTTTTGTTTACCAAACGCGCTACTCCTGCGGCTGACTTTGGAGGCCCTTGGGTGCGGGCTGCAGCAACTGAGAAGTAGCAGCGTTACTCCCCTCTCGCCCAGTCGTTTGCACTGACCCTTCTTGCTGTTGAATCTGCTGCTGTACTGCCCCTTGAATGCGTGGATCTTCGGCGTCGAAATCTTCGGCCGATAATGGAATACTTTGCTCTTTCACCTCTGTTGGCTTATTATTTGCCACCTCTTGGTCATGGGCAGTCTTTAACATAACACCAGTTGCAAGGAGAACAATACCGAGGCCAATCAGTACAAGGCTAAATTTGGGATGTTTCATAGTTTTAGTGTATCAGATTACATTTATCCAAAGTCTGGCGGAATAGCAACTGCCCGGCCCACCCAGTTAATAAAGCGCCAGGCGGCATCGGGATCTAGAACCATGGCCGCCCCTGTTGTTTCGTCGAAAAATTCTCGTCGAGCATCCAACACCACCGCTTGCAGCGCCCCGTTCTTCACGACCACACTCCCCTGATTAATCATATACATTCTGGGGAGAGTTGTACTTTTTAGTACCGTTTCACTGGTTTCAATGCGGGGCCCAAAGCTGACGATCGGTGGAGGCAAGTCTGGGTGGGGCCGCACCGCCCACACCGCATCGGGCAGGCCGCCAACTAATCCATCTTCGTCCGTAGCAACCAGACGCACTCTTTGTTCGCCACCGACGGTGCATTCGCCCTCTATAGAACTAAAATGCCTATCTATTGCCCAGGTTAATCCTTCGCCCGGGCTTAATCGCTCCTGTCGCTCAACCATATACCCCTCAATTACACATATACGATGGTACTAGAAAGCGAGGGATGGAGGCTATGTAAAATTTACATGAGGCGCGTAGGTGGCAACGAGCAACACCATGTAAAAACTTGCCACATACCCGGATTGATACAGTAAGAATTGAAGCTTTGCTTTTGCGCTAAGGTGGTAAAGTGCGAGCGAAAATATCATCCAGGCCAAAATCACCCCTATTATCGCTTTCGCCCACAGGGGTAGCGCTGGCGAAAAAAGGATAAACACTACCAAAGGTACCATCAGATACGCCATAAGATATGCACAAAATTGGTGTACGGCTGCTCTCCAGCCCGTGTTATGGGGAATCCAAGCTGCGATTAATTGGCCGGCAAGTGCAGCCATAAATATCACTGTAAACCATGCCGGCAACTGGAGCGCAGGGATAAACCAACCCACCATAAACAGCGCCATGGGCACCGTGGCGATCGTAGAAGCGATGGCGAAAAGCCAAATAGTATGGGGCTCGCTAGCCACATGCAAACTAACAGACCGGGAACGGTCAATCGGGCCGCGCAGCAGCACAAAAGCTGCCGTCGCCCCAACGAGGGCCAGGGCTGGCAAAATAAGGTGTTGAGCTAGTGGGTTGCGCACAAATATAGTCTATCATCGCGAGCTTACCGGCACATGTACCGGCTGTTTTTTCTTTCCCTCTG
>DATIBT010000040.1:0-2221 GCA_035457345.1 Saccharimonadales bacterium (SeqCode)
GCCATGGTCGCCGAAGGTATTGGCGGCATGGAAGTCTGGCTTAACGAGTTTGGCGCGCCCACTTGTGGCTCGGTAAAAGTTACCAGCCCCGAAGATCCCAAATGGAATGACCAGGGTGGCGTGGAGCCCAGTTACCAAAACCAAATTATTCAAGACTTCTTAAACTGGAAGTTCCAAAAGATGAATGTAAGCATTAGGCTCATTCATACGCTCCAAGACAGAAAGTCAAATTCACTCGACCGCGAAGACTGCTTTGGCGTATACGACGACAAAGGCAAACTAAAAACTTCTGGTTTCAGACTCAACTAAACCCGCTCAGCGCCAATAGTGGCAGCAACATGCTCCACAACAGCATCGAGTAAGTCATTTACTTCGTCAGTTGTGAGCGTCCGCTCTGCGTGCTGGAGCGTAATACGGAACGTAATCTGCTTATGAGCCTGGTCATCTGACCGCTGGTAGATATCGAGTGGCGCAATAGTCACGCGGAGCTCAGGATTACCAGCAAGTGCGGCGGCAACCAGTGCTCTTACTTCACCGTATGTCTTATCTGCAGTCACCTTGAAACATACGTCTTGGTCGGTTGAGGGGAACCTGAGAATAGGCCGGTAGGTGCCCTTCATACGATGCTGCAATAAACGCTCAAGGTCAATCTCGAACCCAGCCACCGTCTTTGGCAACTTGAGACGTTTAGCAACCTGGCCGCGGTACTCCCCGACAAACCCCGCAAAGTTAGCTGGTTCACCCTTGCCAACATACACAAAACCAGCGCGTTTCGGTTCGAACGGAGCAAAAATCTGACGTCCAATCTCGAAGACCGGCTCAACATCTGCAGGCCGTACGTCGCTCGGCACACCAAGCTCAGCTAATAAATAATCGAGGTACTTTTTGGCGTAATAATATGCGGCGCCTGGCAGCGGATGGTCGCTAGCAAACACAAAGGCAATTGTCTGGAACTCACGTGGCAGCCCGTCGCATTCTTCAAAATCCTTGCCCTTAATATGAATCTTGTTGACCTCAAACAAGGCAAATTCTTTGTAGCCAGCTTTAATGTTGGCGTGGACTTTATCAAGCAAACCCGGCGTAAGGCTCATGCGGTAATGCTGGAGCTCCGGGCTTAACGCGTTCCTAATTGCAAACGCGTGCTCGGCATTCTGGCCAACATCTTCGAGCAATTTCTTAGGCACAAAGCTGTATGTTTGCAGTTCGTTCGCGCCAGCAGCGGCCAAAATATCACGGATCTGATTTTTGAGATCCTCCAGTGGCTGAAGTGGTACGGCATGGGTGGAACGAGTTGGCAGCTCATGCGGTAATTGGTCATAGCCACGCAAACGGCCAATTTCTTCGACAATGTCCTCGGGGATCTCAAGGTCGGTGCGCCAAAACGGCGGCGTAATAATAAGCTGGTCGCCATGTGTCTCAACGGCAATTTCTACATTATTGAGCGTCACAGCCATCTCCTCGGCAGTGAGCTGCGTTCCAAGGCGAACATTTATGTAGTCGCTAGTAGTTGTAATAGGAGCATGCAGGCTGGCACGGGCACGAGCATCTTCTGCCACATGATTGTCATCAACCGCCTCGCCAATCAGCGCCCCTGTTAATTTTTTTATCTCAAGTGCGGCCTTGGCGGCAACAGCACTATTTTGCAGCGGGCTTTGTCCCTTGCTAAAACGGGTGACGGCATCGGTAAAAATGCCGTGATGCATACTGGTGCGGCGAATTGAGAACATATCCCATGTCGCGGCCTCGAGGATAATATTCTTTGTATGCTCATCTACTTCTGTGTTGGCACCACCAATCATACCACCCACACAGGCGAGCGTCTCGCCCGCGGCCACCATCATGGCATCTGGATGCGGGGTAATAATTTTGCCATTAAGCATTTCGATTGTTTCACCCGCTTTTGGCTTGCGCACAATTAATTGCGCCTCGCGACCACCGCTCAAAGCCTTAACTTTATCGTAATCATACGCATGCAGCGGCTGCCCAGTCAGGACCATATAGTAGTTAGTGATGTCTACAATGTTATTAATAGGCCGAACGCCCAATCGATTGAGCTGGCTTTGCAGCCACAAGGGGCTTGGCGAAATGCTGACGTTAGCAATTGGCAGGGCAACAAACCGCGGTACGAGAGCCGGAATTTCGTTAGCAACCGTCAGTGCAAGATCGGTCTCTACCGTTGGAAACGGCGCATTAGCCATGTACCATTCAGGACTTACAAACG
>DATIBT010000041.1:0-4370 GCA_035457345.1 Saccharimonadales bacterium (SeqCode)
CCGGCAAGCACGACCGGGCTTAGCGTTGTATACTAGGCTCTAGTCTATGGATATACTTTTCCTCCTTACTTTTGGAGTGACCTTTTTGGCTGGCATTGTGAGCGGCATGGGCGGCGGCGGTGGTGGGTTTGTGGTGATTCCCTATTTTATTGCAATTGGCTTGCCACCCGCTAACGCGTTAGCTACGGCAAAATTTGGCGCGTTGGGTACGGCGGCGGGGTCGCTGAGCGCTTTCAAAGGCAAAGGATTGGTGGATAAAAAATATCTTAGCCACTTCGTTATAATCACCCTTGTTTGTGCGCTGATTTCCGCTTGGCTTATTCCAAAAATTGACGCAGAGGTATTTGAGAAGATCATTGGCGTGGTGCTATTGCTCATGGCGCCCACGTTGTTTATAAAAAAGGCGGCGTTCCAGCCAGGGCCACGCTCCCGCTCCATGATTATGTGGGGATTTGTGGCCTACACGTTCTTTAGCTTTGGTCAAACATTATTCGGTACTGGTATTGGCACTATGCTTATTTTAGTGCTGATGTTTTTATTTGGCATGGACGCACTTCACGCCAGCGCGACCAAGCGCGTGGTGCAGGGTGTGCAGGCAGTCATCTTGTTTATTTTGTTGGCTATTCAGGGGTTGGTGAACTGGGGCCATGCGGTTGCGGGTTTTCTCGGTACTATCATAGGTACGCACATTGGCACCGAATTTGCGCTAGAGCGTGGCACGCAGTTTGTAAAGTATATGTTAGCGGTGGTGATGGTGACGTCGGGTGTTGCCCTGCTGCTGACCTAGTATGAAGACGGCAATTGTTATTCCGGGGTTTAAGCAGCAAGTGGCAAACGGACCGGGTAGCCGGATGTTCCAGCCGCTGCTTGGCGACCTTAAGGCGGCAGGGTACGAGGTCGTGCCCATTGCAATCACTTGGGATCGGCAGGACATAGTTGCTTGGGCGGCTGAGGCCGAAAGACAGATTTCCCAATTGGAGTTGCCGCGCTGTCTGCTTATTGGTTTTTCGTTTGGCGCTATGACAGCAGCGGTGCTTGCAACGCGCCATGTGTTTGGCCGCGTCTTTTTGTGTTCGCTGTCGCCGTATTTTGCCGAAGATGTACCTCGTGCCCGTTCGACATGGCTGGCCATGGCAGGTAAACGCCGCATCGAAACATTCAGCAAACTTCATTTTGCAGAGGTGGTTCGAGACTACAAGCCGCACCATACTACTGTGTTTTTGGGCACCTGGGAGATGAAACATCGCAAAGCCCCCGTGCTCGGCGAACGCGGCAAGATGGCCGCCAAGCTGTTGCCTGGCGCGCGTTTGGTAATGGCTGAAGGTGCGGGGCATGACTTGTCACATCCGGCCTACAAAGCCGCCATTAAAGCTAATCTGTAGGCACGGCATCGAGCGCCTGCCACACATACCATGAGGCGACGCTTTCGTAGGGATGCCAATTGCGCTGCTTGGCCAGTGTAGCTACTTCGGCGGGCGAGGGGAGGGCAGGGAGGTTGTAAAGCTTTTGAATGCCAGTGCGAATGCCAAGATCGCCCACCGGCAACACATCTAACCTGCCAAGCGCAAAAATAAGAAACATATGCGCGGTCCACTCGCCAATGCCTTTGACTGCCACAAGTTCTTTTGTAGCCTCTTCGTTACTTAGGTCCGGCAGACGCTCTAATTGTAGCTCGCCATCAGCCACGTGCTTTGCTAGATCGAGTACATAACTAGCCTTGGCGCGGCTGAGGCCAACGGCACGCAGCTCTTCTACCGTTTTACTAAGCAGCTCGGGAGCGGCTGGTACTTTTCCGTCAAACAGCGCTAAAAATCGTTGCTCAATGGTGCGAGCGGCTTTTACGCTTAGTTGTTGGCTAATGATTGAATCAACGAGTTCCCAATAATAATCGGTGTGCGGCAGGGGCGTGAAGAGTCCATGCGCGGCCACAAGTTCGGCCATTATGGGGTCGCTGGCAGCAAGGTGGTCGGCGGCGGCCCGTGCCATTTGTTCGCGTATATCTGTAGTCATGTGATTCCTATTGTATACTAGTCGTAAGGATAACCACGATGGCCGAGCCAGAGATAGACAAAAAACCAGAAACACTCGATGAGTTGACAACGCAGCTGGACAAAGACGAGCCAGTTAAGATTAACGTGGTGACTGCGCCCTCTGAACCCGAGCCGGTTACGTTTGCTACGCCCGCTGTCCCCAAACAAGATGCGCCGCCGCCTGATCCGCGCGCGGCGGGCACGCAGCCAACTGCCGCACCAGCAAAGGTAGCAGATCCAGAGATCAGCGACAGCGATCTCGAGCAAGCGGCCGACGCTACCGAACAAACCGACGACAACGAGGACCCGCCGCGCGAAGAACTGCCCAAACAAGGACTGCATCTAGAAGCCAACCCCTTTGCTCCTGCCAAACCATTCTGGAAACGTAAACGATTTTGGGGTGCGGCCATCTTTTTGCTGTTTCTGGCCGGCACCTTCGCTTGGTTTATTCGGCCCAGCCGTCTGGCTATTGTCAATGCACTGGGTTTGCGCACCCCGCTCACTATTACTACGGGCACCGTGCCGGAGGCCGGTCAACAGAGCGCTCTGTTAAAACAGGTAACGGTAACAGTTAACGGCGAAACCGCGCAAACGAATGACCAAGGCAAGCTGCAAGCCACCACCCATTTTGGACCGGCAACAGTCGTGGTTAAAAAGGCGGGATATGAAGAGGTAAGCAAGTCGGTTATGCTCGATTTTGACCCGTTCTTCTACCTGCTTGGTGGCAAAAAAGTAGACGACGATCTCCGTACTATTGCCTTTCAACTAAGAGCGGTGGGTATTGCATTGAAATTTCAGGCCAAAGATTGGTTGAGTGACACAGCGTTGCCAAGCGGCACCTTTAGTGTGGGCGACATTGTCGCCAAGCCAAATGACCAAGGCCAAGTCCAACTGACTGTGCCAGCCACCGATGCAAAGAAGTTAAAGGTAAAAGCGGCATTTGGCGGCGCCTATATAGACAAGGAGTTCGATGTCCCGCTGGACGGGTCGCAACCGGTGGTGACCTTTGTGCCCGCCGGCAAAGAATATTTTATAAGTACCCGCGGTGGTGGTCGCGCGGTATATAGCAGTAACCTAGATAATAGTGAGGTTACAGAATTAATTCCCGCGAGTGACCGCGAAACCTCGGCCATGAATTTCACGGCAAGTCCTAGCGGCAAGTATGGGGTGCTGGCTTCTACTCGCGACGGCAAGAAAGATGGGCAAAATGTCCTGCTACAGCAAGTGTATGTGATAGACCTGGCCACCAAAAAGCTCACGAGTGTCGATAGCGGTCAGTGGGTGAATTTCGTGGATTGGGGAGGAGACAGCCTGGTCTACACGGTGGGTGAGCGTAAAGAGGGCGCGAATACGGTCACTCAACGTTTAGCCTCTGTAAATGTGGCAACAGGCAAGCAGGTAAACCTGGCAACGGCAAGTTCGTTCGGTGCTATCCGGCTAGCACTCGACAGCGCTGTCTATCAGGTAAACTACGTAACAGGCGAGCAAGATGCGGCCAGCAAAAACCCTGAGCTCCGTGTTGTACCTATAAAAGGCGGTACAGAAAAGAACCTTGGCTACCAAATCCAGCAAATCGCCCAAACCGACCCGGATAAAATAGCCTACCGCAAGGCCGACGGCAGCTGGAGCGAATACAATATTAACAACTCACAGAACAAAAACGCCTCCGTCCCCGCCAACCCAGACCGCACGTTCTTGGCAGCGACAAGCGGCGACGGCCAGCACCGCCTTATTGTGGGTTCGCAAGATGGTAAAGTAGCCCTCATTGATCGCAGCGTGGCCAGCGGCCAAGACAAAATCCTTTACGCCAATGCCGACATAACCGGCCCTGTGCGTTTTGCGGGCAACGTAGTTGTATTTAGGCAGGGGAGTGCGGATTATGCCCTTTCGCTCCGTGGTGGTCAGCCCAAGAAGATAGTCAACGTAACCCAACCAAGCAAGGCATTCAGCCCGCCAACAGGATACTTTAGCTTCTTTTAATCTGGTAGACTGGGTTCGTGACTCTTTCGACTGAGCAAATTGCTAATTTTCAACGTACCGTCTGGCAGTATTACAGGGAGCATAAGCGCCAAATGCCTTGGCGTGAGACACCAACACCCTATTTTGTCATGGTTTCAGAAATTATGTTGCAGCAGACGCAGGTGCCGCGTGTGCTGACAAAATTTGCCGAGTTTACGACTAAGTTTCCCGACTTTGCGGCACTGGCTGCCGCACCGCTTGGCGATGTGCTCGCGGCGTGGAGCGGGCTTGGCTACAATCGCCGCGCGAAGTTTTTGTGGGAGGCGGCCAGGACGGTGGTTGCTCGAGGTGAGGTACCAAAGGGCATGGCGGATTTAATCG
>DATIBT010000042.1:0-36051 GCA_035457345.1 Saccharimonadales bacterium (SeqCode)
GGACCCCGCACGTCGGAACAACTTTAGCAGCCATATCTTCTACTTGACTAATGCTATGAATTATGTAATAATACAAACGCTCAAACGAGTGTCACCACTCATGAGTGCAGTTCTCTGTCATCTTCGGCAAGCGCGTGCGGCATTCGCCGTATCGCCATGCCTCCGTCCAGCGCAGAAAGGTTCATCATGAGCCGTTACTACAGTCGCAGCAGCGGTACCCCCTGGGGATTGATCTTCTTCGGAGTCGTTTTCCTCGTATGGTGGGTCATCGCCGCCAACCTCTCCGGCACCAGGCCGGTGCGCACCGCAGAGACCTTCGGGTTCACCCAGGTTGACGTCCGGAGCTACCACTACTGGTTCCCCCAGCTCAGGGGGTGCGGCGTGGGCGACATGGGATTCTGGCGCGTCAGCGCCACCAACCCCCAGGGCAAACGCGTGGACTTCACCGTCTGTGGTGGCATGTTCAAGGACAACACCATCCGCGTGAGGTAACCACCGGACACCATGCACAGAGAACTCCCGGGAAGATATTCACTTCCTTCCCGGAAGTTCACACTTATCAATGCAAAAGCCCCGTAATCCTCACGGGGCTTTTGTTTTATATTAAGCACTCGAAGCTGTGGGAAATTATGCTACCATAAAGCCATGCTTAGGCGTAATTCGAGCAAATTAGCACCGCTCCTTATTGTAGTATTATCTTTGGCTGCAGCCGCAGCCACGTTCGTTTTACCCAATGCGCCCACGGTAGAGAACGCCCTGGCCGCACACTTTAGAACCGCAGCCGCCATAGTACTGAGCGGCTTTTTCATTGGCGGCGCCATCCTTCTTCTAAGGGGACTGCGCGGCTTTAAGACTGGTTTGCGAGTAGCCTATACCTTGATAGCTATTGGCGTACTTATGCTGAGCGTCATGTTTTTGCAGCTACCCGCACTTGGCCTATACGATCTATGGCAAAGTGATTGGGTAAATAGCGGGGGAGTCATTCTGCCGTTCGGCATAGGTAGCACCTTGATGTATATTGGCGTGCGAAAGTTTGCCAAACTGCTAGATGTGCGTACCATATTGCGGTCGTGGCCATTCGTCATTATTACGACCGCCATATTTACGATAATAATGTACATCGCAGCGCTCAACTTAGTGCAGTACGAAGTAACTGAGCGGTACGAAGGTATCGATACGTACATTGCGATTATTGGCGCGCTCGGCTACTCCGCCCTCGTCACTGGTTTACTAGCGCGCAAAATTACGAATGCGATTGGCGAATATTATCGCCCGGCTATGCGGTGGCTTGAGGTTACGCTACTCGGCATTGGCATAAGCGGCCTGCACGAAACATTTAGCTCTTTCTTTGTAAACAACGGTTTTGGCTATGTGGATTGGGGCTGGTACTTGTGGCCGTTTATTGTAACTGGTGCCATAGCAGTGGTGGCAGGGTATAAATTCCGCCAGCTCATTGACCAAGCAGATGTCACCAGTCCAATAACAGCAACAACAATAACCGATGAGGACTATATAGAGAGTATTACTCGCGTCTCAAGGCTTGCGTCACGGCCACAAGATATCGACACAATTCTAGACGATTTCCGCTTCGTAACCGCCAAACTTATTACCACAAAACAATTAAGCGCCGAGGACCACAAAAGATTGCTGAATGTCTACCGACGCCTAGAGGAATACCTCACCACTAAGGATTCACTGCGTGACCTCACTAAAGAAGAAATCCGTCAGCAGGCCACGCCGGCGTTTAGAAAGTTGCTAAGATGAGGGAGGGGCCGTAGCCCCTCCCGGCACTACCGGATCCGCACATGCTTCACCTTGCTGAAAGTGAGTGCGATACTCCCGAGAATAATTAGCGCCCCCACTGCCATTAAGGTGTTCTGCAGCAGTCCAAACGAGCCGCGGTGCACAAAAATGCCCAGACCCGCAGCCAACGCGAGACTTTGGAGACTAGGGAAGAGCAGTCGCGCCATAACGGCCGTAAAGTGGTGGCGTTGTGCGTACGAACGCGCCCTTTCGTTGGCATTGAGATACTCCTCCAGCCCCTCAAGGCCGTCGTATGCTTTCAGGGCTGGCTCGATCACGCTACGCAAATACTGCGACAGCGAACCAATCCGACGGTCATGTTGCAGCCACAGGGCAGCCAGATACACCAACGGAAAAGGCGTTAGCAATACCCACACGCCAACTTTGTCGATACTCCCCATGATCACGCCCATAAGCGTGAAAGCGAAGATGACCATGGCGTCGCGCTGAATACCGCGCCACTGAATCTCCGACCTCGTTACGATAAATCGTTGCAAGGTAACCTGCACTTGCAGCTCCGGCCCAATCTGAGTGGGCGAAGCAGCCCCATTTCCTGGAGTGCTAGCGCTCATGTTTCTACCTCATTCCTCTGTACGGTGGTCGTGCAACCATATCATACCGCAAAATAGCGGGGAGGTTACAGGTGAAGAAGCTGACGGACTTCGGCTATACTTTCCGTTTGCATGAGCTGGGCACGCAAGGTAGTAGCATCGTGCTGGTCGCGCACATATATCTTAAAGAATCGTTTGAGCGGTGAAAAAGGGAGGGCGTGGGGGCTCGCTTCCCATAAATCGAGATGATAAGCAAGAAGATCCATGAGCTCTTTATGCGTATGTTGGCGTGGTTCGGGCTCAAAGCAAAACACATCGTGAAAAACACCGCGCCCAATCATAATGCCATCAACGCCAGTTTCTTTTATACGCTGCAGGCCTTCGGTGCGGTTAGCAACATCGCCGTTGCCCATGACGATAGTGCGTGGCGCAAGCTGATCCCGCAGCGCCACCACTTTTGCGATCTCATCCCAATGTGCTGGCACCCGGCTTTGCTCGCGCTGCGTGCGACCATGGACGGTAAGAGCGGCAATATCTTGGTTAAGTAGAAACCCCAGCCATTCCTCAGTCTGGATTGTTTTGAACCCAATGCGTGTTTTAACACTCACGGGAATGCCGCCTTCTTTTGTGGCGGTGATAATCTCGGCGGCAAGCGACGGTGTATTTATAAGTGCAGAACATGCGCCAATCTTAACCACGTTCTTAATTGGGCAACCCATATTAATATCAATGCCCGCAAAACCGCGTGCTGCAAGTTCGCGTGCCATAAAGGCAAACTTTTCTGGGTCAGTCCCCCATATTTGAGCGACCATGGGCTGCTCTTCTGGCATGAAAGCAAGCCGGCCGTCTGTACTGCTGCGGCCTCTTTCACTAAAAAAAGTAGCGGTGCTTGTGAACTCACTAAAAAACACATCGGGGCGAACCGCCCGGGCTACAACGTGGCGAAACGTTACATCTGTTACGCCGTCCATTGGGGCCAACGCAAAGAATGGCCGCGGTAAATCTTGCCAAAAGTTATTCATTGTTATGTATTATACCTTTGATTACCGGACGATAGCAACCTAATACAGAATAAAAAACGCTTATGGTATGATATGCACGGCATGCCGGCTTGGCAGCGGTTCCGAAAATGATCGGCAGGAGTTTGCATGACGCGCAAAACCTTCGTAATTATTGGCGGTACAAGTGGCCTTGGACTAGAAATAGCTGCACAACTAGACCAGTGTGAACAGCACCCTGTTGTCATTGGAAACGTCGAAGAGGAAGTCCGCGATGCCGAGCGAGACGTCGCGTACGCCGGCTTCGTGTGTGATGTGTCGAACCACGAGAAGCTGGAGGCAACTCTCAAGCACATCTTCAACACCATGGGCCCAATCGCCGGAGTAGTGAACTGTGCTGCCATGTGGGTGCATGCGGGCCCCTTCCATGAGTTGCCGCCCGATACACTTCGGGCTTCGACCGAGGTGAACTTCCTCGGCACCGCCTATGCGGCCCACACTGCCATCAACCAGCTGCTTGAGCAAGGTGCAGGGGGAAGCCTTGTACTAGTGGCCGCCATGGCAGCGGTTCGGCCGGGACCGGGCATTGCGCTGTATGCCGCCCAAAAAGCGGGCGTGCGGCAGCTGGCGCTATCACTGGCCCAGATGTATGGCCCTGAAGGTATTAGGATCAGCGTGGTTCACCCCGGCGGCATGCTGACCGAGCTTCAGAACCGAGTAGGCGCACAGTACACCGATCCTGTGCACGCCGATGCAGCAGATGTCGCCAGAGTAGTCGTCAATGTCCTCCTCAATGACGCCCCGCTGGTAATAACAGACATGCAAGTCGTTCACCAAGCAGGGAAGTGGTGAGGAGGTGGGCTGAACAGGGCGGCTAGTTGGAGCGACACGCAGCTAGCCGCCCGAACGTCACATTGAATGAACCTATCCTGGCATGCTATAACTAGCGTAAGCATAAACGATAAGGGTGGTGTGTGAAAAAAATAGCAATCATCGGGAAGCTCTATAAAAAAGTAAGTTTGTTTCTTGCTGCTCTGGTGGTGGCGGTTGGATGTATACCTTCGCTGCCGGCTGCAGCAGAGACTGGCGGCTATCCGGATTGGAACGCTACTGATTGCTCTGGTACGTATGGTATTTATTCGTGGTGCAAAGGTGGCACCTGGCTGTCGTCGCGCGGCTATGGATACCGTAATTGCGTAGATTATGCTGCATGGAAGGTCGCCTCGCTTGGCGTCACTTCTGCGCAGTATGGCGGATTAAACAATGCCAAATACTGGAACGATAATGCAGCCTCACATGGTCTTGTCGCCAATACAACACCAGCGGTTGGGGCAATTGCGGTCGACGAAAGCGGCACTTTTGGCCATATTGCGTTTGTGGAATCCGTCGGCGGTAACAATATTATCAGCGTGTCAGAATATAACAAGCAGGGCAACGGCAATTACGACACACGCACCGGCACGCCGGCCGCTTTGCTTTTCATCGTTTGTCCACTTCGAAGCATACGAACAGATATACCAGTCATTCATGGGTGATTTTAATGGCGATAATATTGTTGACCTCGGCCTGCGCAACAACGCCACAGGCACTTTCTTTACCCGCTACGGGCCCGATTTCAGTTATCAAACAACCTACACTTGGGACCATAGTGTCAGCAACTATCAATCATTCATGGGTGACTACAACGGCGACAACAACGTAGATGTTGGCTTGCGCGATCCCTACACTGGCACCTTCTTTGTACGGTACGGGCCAACCTACACCGCACAGACGACATATACCTGGGATAATAGCGTCAGCGCCTATCAGTCTTTCGTGGCCGACGTAAATGGCGACAACGTGGTGGACCTCGGCCTACGCAACCCAAATACCGGCACTTTCTATGTGCGCTATGGGCCCACCTTCAGCGGTCAGACCGTCTTAAACTGGGACAATAGCGACGTCAATTACCAATCGTTCATGAATGATGTAAATGGCGATAATATTGTCGATCTTGGCCTTCGAAGCCCCACCTCAGGCACTTTTTACGTGCGCTATGGCCCCGACTTTTCAGGCCAAACGGTGTTTTCCTGGGACAACAGTATAAGCAAATATCAGTCTATGATGGCCGACGTGAACGGGGATAATATTGTTGACCTTGGCCTGCGCAACCCGAACACCGGCGTGTTATATGTCCGCTACGGGCCCACCTTCAGCGGTCAGACCGTGTACAACTGGGCGCACGACGGCAACTAAGCCTAGTCTGCGACTGGCCAAAAAAACTCTGTTACTGCGCGGCGAGACGTTCCAAAATGGGGCGAAGCGTTGTGGCTAACCGGCCCGCCAACGTCTTATAGCCAGCTAAGTTTGGATGAATTATGTCATCTTTCTCAACCCCGTCGAGCGGTACGTAGCTTATTCTCTTGCCAAGCGCCTGCTCAAACGCCACATAACCCGGAATCCACTGTTTGTACGGCAAGAATTCATGCGGCGCCCCAATGACCACAATGTAGGCGTCTGGCTTTGCTCGCCACACTTCGTTCACCCAATCGCGTAGGGCATTGCGCACAATTTGCGGATCTTGGTTCTCGCGGCCGCGGCTAAAATCGTTGGTGCCGCCTTGCATAATCACAATGTCAGGCTTAAAGGCATCGACCCAACTATGCGTTTGCTCGAACATACTGGTAGTGCAAGGAGTGGCGCGGATACAGGCGCCAGCCTGCGCCTGCGTGTCCCAGTCGTCTAGGCCGGGTAAGCCTTCTTTGTAGCTGCCGACATAATCAATCTTGTACTCGTGCAAATTTTTTAAAAGATCAGGCCGGAAACCGTTCTTATACTCAGCGTTACCGCCGGCAATTATCGAATCGCCCAGCGGCATGATTTTTATAGTTCGAGTTGGCCTGGCAGTCGTTGCTTCGCTTAGGACTTTATGGGTGGAGTCTGGGTAAAGAAAAGTATAGGCGAGTGCGACTACTGCAAGGATAGCGGCTAAAATCTGAGGTTTCTTGACAAACGGAAGACTAATTTTCATGTAGATCTATCATACCGTTTTGTGCCCCTAGTGCTCAAGGCTAAGAATGGTGTTTTTGAGGGCTTCTGCCAGACCAATATGCGCTTCGGGGCTGAAATGAATGCCGTCTACCCCTGGACCGCCGTACTGGCTGGCATCGACAAAGGCGCAACCGCTTGCGTTAGCGGCTTCTTTAATTTCGCCTGCAAGGAGTTTAGACTTCTCGGCCGACTCGGCATTGTAATATATGTCCGCGTACAGCTTGGTAAACTCACGCGCTTTGGCATCTACCAAAATAGGGCTAACTAGCACAATCTTTGGTACTGTGCCCTGACGGGTGAGGGCGTTCTGTTGTATATCTTTTACTAAGCCTGCAATCGCCTGGGCAATAGCATGCGCACTGCGATTAAATTCGATCTTGAGATCATTCGTACCCAACATGAGCACCACAACATCAAGCGGATTATGGCTAGCTAAACAGGGGACGAGATACGTTTTGCCGTTGCGGCCTGGTTTTTTATCGTAATCTAGATCGGTCGTGCGGCTACTGAGGCCTTCTTCTATAACGTAATAGGTAGGCCCAAGTGCGGCCTGTAGGCGGCCGGTCCAGCGTTCGTTGGCAGGATAGCGGCCAGATTTATCAGGCTTTTGCCCCCAAGTATTGGAATCGCCGTAGCAGAGAATGGTAGTGGCACGAGGGTTGGTGTTCATAAAATCATTTTACAATATGCGTTCCGATGACCGGCGCTGCGCAGCGTCGTTGATGCGCAGCGCCGGTTCATCCCTGCTCTCCGTGTCAGCTCCAGGGAGCCACGCGGAGGAGTATGGCGGTGACGTTGGGGTTGTCCTCTTGCAGCCAGCGGTGATGCTTCTCGCTGTAGGTCCAGCCACGCTTGTGATAGCTCACGGAGCGATGAGGGACGTCGGCGGTGCCCCACTCGGCCACCTCGGGGTAGTCGCCGGGCGCGATGTTGACGATGACCGCCAGGTGGTTGATGTACCCGTCGCCGTTCCAGCTGTAGGCAATGATGTCGCCCACCCGTGCCTCAGGCACGGCATTGGTCGCGAACCGGCCGTCGAGCGGAATCTGCTCGATCCACCCAATGTCGGTCAGGTAGTTCACGAAATCCGGGGCGGCGGTCGCAGTGACCGTGCCTTGCACGCGACGGCCACTGTGCGTGCCGCGATCGTTCCAGTCGTCGGTCATGGGCAGACCGCCCTGCCACAACGCCATGCTGGCGAACCAGGTGCAGCCGCTCCACAGGATGGGCTGGTTGGCGGTGGCGTGGTCGTAGGCCCAAGCCGCCGCTTTACCCCGATCGTAGCTGGGCTTGGGGGCGGGCGGACCGATATCGATGGTCGCACCCTCGGCCGGCGTCTGGTTCATGTCTGCGCCCATACCACAGGCAGAAATGCCGAAGTTGCCGGGGATGTCATTCAACTGAGCCGGCGGAATGTCGTCCCAGCGGGTCGAGTAGAACCCCGTGAAGCCGTTGTAGTTCACCTTGAACCAGACGTTGACGTCGTCGACCTGCTCACCGTAGGTAAAGCAGATGTAGTCGGGCTTGTCACCCTTCTGGATGACCGTCAGCGGCGTCTGGGACGTGTCCGGCGACGGACGCAGGTTCACGTTGCCAACGATGTTGATCTCGGCGTGCGTGTCAGCGGCGACCGGCGTCACGCCAGCCACCTGAGTGGACAGGACGGCCACCACACCAGTGGCGGCGACAGCGAGCATACGCAATCTGCGCACGGTTCGTCACTCCTTCTAAAAACAGGGATGTGCAATGCCGCACTTCATTGGGCGGCAATCTAGCCCCGCCATTTTCTCATAAGAGATGATGAAATACAAATAATAGGCATGCTTTGCCCTCGCGGCCGGCGTATACTATACGTATGAGCACAAATAAACAGCACCTTATTGAAGCCGCAAAATCAATTCTTGCTAAAAATGACCGGGGTGACTGGACAATGCCTACAAGCAACGGCCTCTACCCGCACCAATGGCTGTGGGACACCTTTTTTATTTCTATGGGCCAACGGCACTATGATGTTAAGCGCGCCAAACAAGAGGTGCGTTCGCCATTCCGTGCCCAGTGGAAGAACGGTATGCTGCCGCATATTATTTTCGGTAAGGCTAAAGGCTACCACGCCGGGCCAGAAATGTGGTGCTCAGAAGTAAGCAGGCAGGCACCTGATCACATCAGCACGACTGGCATCACTCAGACACCGCTGGCAGCAGAAGCCACCGTGCGCATTGGCGCCTTTTTGAACGCCAAAGAGCGGCGTGAATGGTACAAAGAAATGTATCCCAAAATCGTGGCTTACCACCAATGGTTTTATCGTGAACGCGATCCGCGGGGTGATGGGCTGATTATTACCGTGCATCCTTGGGAAAACGGCATGGATAACTCGCCGCCCCAAATGGAAATGCTTCATAAATACGCCATCTCTAAACGGCTACGGTTGGTTAAAAATCTCGGCCTGGAGAACTTCCTAAAACGGTTCCGCAAGGATACCGCCGTGGTACCCGCCGAAGAACGTATTTCAACACTCGATCTTTACGCGGTATATACTCTCATCCAAAAATTGCGCCGCGTAAAGTATGACCATGCCAAAATTCTACAAAGCCACCCGTTTCAAATTATCGACCTAATGCTAAGCTGCGTACTTATCCGTGCCAATGAGCATTTAAAGATGATGGCAGATGAAATAGGCGAAACCCTGCCTGCGGACATTAAAAAAGCGATGCGTGTGGCGCCCCATGCGCTCGAAACGCTCTGGGACGACGAAACCGAACAATATTATAACCGGGATGCCATAAGCGGTAAACTTATAAAAGAATCTAGCCTTCTGACCTTTCTGCCGCTTTATGGTTTACAGTTGCCAAAAGACCGGGTGGAAAAACTCGTCGCTCATTTACATAACCCAGACACGTTTGGCGCGCCATACCCCGTACCAAGCACGCCACTTAACTCGTCATATTTTAAGCCGCATTGCTACTGGCAGGGACCGAGCTGGATGCCAACAAACTGGCTTGTTATACAAGGCTTGCTGCATAACGGTCAAAAAGCTGAAGCCCACCGCATAAGCGAAGCGACGATCGCCATGGTACAAAAGGGAGGATTCCATGAATACTTTTCGCCAATTGACATGTCGAAAGCAGGGGCAGATACATTCTCATGGACAGCAGCTCTGGCAATTGATCTCATTAAGAGTGACATTTAACAGCACAGGCGCAAGCACCAGGCCAAGCCCAACCATGGTTTAATAAAGATATACATTAGCGTGACAAGGGGATATGCATGCAAAAAGTAACGACATTTTTATGGTTCAACAAGAACGCCGAAGAGGCGATGAAGTTTTATGTTGACGTATTCAATGGCTCGCCAGCTAAAAAACAAGAATCGAGGATTGTAACCGCCGACCACTATCCAGACGGACCACTCGACGGACCATTAGCCGGATTAGAAGGCAAGGTGGCGCAAGGCGTCGTAGAGCTTGAAGGCCAGCGCATATATATGTTTGATGGCGGCCCTGCGTTTACATTCAACGAAGCCGCATCATTGTATGTTGATTGCGAGAGCCAAGAAGAAGTCGATTACTTCTGGGAAAAATTAAGCGCCGTACCAGAAGCCGAAGCATGCGGCTGGCTCAAAGATACATATGGCCTGTCGTGGCAGATTATCCCGAAGACCCTAAACGAGCTCATGCACAAGGGCACGCCTGAACAATCCGGCCGAGTTATGCGAGCCATGCTACAAATGAAAAAGCTAAATGTTGCAGATTTAGAGCAAGCCTTTAACGGTAAATAAAACTGCAACTACCGGCTGTAGCCGGATTAACGCTCAACCAACTACACTCCTACAGCGGGGGAGGGGGCGCGTTTTTTGGCGGCATGCCAGAACCCTGCATTGGTGAGCCAGCGGGCGCGCCTTGCTGTAATTGCTGCCCAGACTGCTGGCCGCCCGCGTGTTGGCCCGGTGACGTAATGGGCTTGGCGCGGAAACAACTAACGGAGTAGGGGAAATCCTGCGTCATGACATAATGGTAGCCGGTCACTCCTTTGCCGTCTTGAGTGAACGAACTTATAATGCCATGGCATTCATCTAAATCGTCTGTAGTGAGCGTTCCTTTGGGCGCCCTGGGCCCGGTGATAGGGAAACCGTCTAGCGCATAGCCAATAACAGTCGAAACACTCACCTCACTAATGCACCGGCTGAGGGTGTGGTAGTGGTAGATGCCGCTGCCTTGGGGGTGGCCGTCGCAGTTGTCTTGCACTTCCCACGCGCCAGCGTCGCGACCGCCAGCATCGAACCCATTAAAGAGCGCGACGCCAGTGAGCATCACTCCCACCTCGCCGCCCATACAGTTGGGGGCGCCGTAGGCAGGTGACGCTTCAAGCGTATACACCAATGATTGCCCGCTAATAACGTTTGGATTGCGGTCGTACGCATATGCGCTATCGCTAGACCGCACCGGGTAAACGCCGGTTACATGGTTGGGCAGGTTGTTTGTGTCGAGCACCCGTTTGCCATTTTTTACTGCCACACTCAGTCGCTCCTGCCAATCAACAGATCCGCCGACCTTAGCTTTTTTATTGACGTCCCACTGGGTAGTGCCGACAAACCACGGACCGCGCGTTTGTGCGCCTGCCTGACTGGCTGATACAAAGTTAGCGTTGCAGACGTACACTTTGCCCTTTTCTGCGCCAGCCGTAGTGTACTTGTTATCGCCAACGGGCAATATGCCATTAGCGTATTTGTTGCCGTAGTCTTTCGTTGGATCAAGGGCGAGGCCGTTCGGCACCGGGGCTATGTTCTCTTGGGCAGGCAGACTGGTGCTATTTGCTTGCGCGGGGGTTTGGGTCGCTTTTTTATTGCTTTGACCAAGCCACCAACCAATACAAATCGCTCCAACAAGAGCAAGCAGAGCCACGACGCCAAAAAACATATATTTTTTAAGTGGCCTGCGCGAAGCAGGCTGCGGTTCAGCTATGGATTGCTGCCCTAACTGATCTTTTTGTTTGTATTCCATAAATTATAAGCATTATGACTAAAAACAACGTCCGCCACAAGACGGACAATAAACTGCCCATATGCTAATGGCTGCTCAAATGCCACATTGGACAGTATTTGCATTTATAGGCCTTAAGTTTGCCACCATAACGATAAGCGTCTACAGTTGCGGCGGCTTGCGCTTGTTTACGGGTAGGAAAAGCGAGTTTTTCGGCGCAGGGAAGAAGTGGCATTTCGGCTGGTTCATTCATTTACTTCATGATACTCCGCTGGGGTAAAAAAGTTTACGGCAGTGAATCGGAATCGACGCTACTATGAATAAGTAACAGGGAAAAAGTATGGGCATCATTTACGTCATCTTGGGTTTTATAGAGTTGCTACTTGGATTTCGTTTTGTGTTCTTACTGCTCGGCGCTAATCCAGAAAGCGCCATTGTAGGTGGGGTGTATGCCTGGAGCGGCATTTTTACAGCGCCATTTGCCGGAATCTTTGGCCAAGCCGTGACGACAGCGCCAGGAGTAGGGGTAGTAACGCAGAGTGTGTTCGATTGGACGACATTAATTGCTCTCGCTATCTATGGTATGATCGGTGCCGTTGTCATCGGCGCTTCTAGCCACTGGTGGCGTAGGCCAACCGGCTACTAGAGCTATATTTGAGTGCAGTGTCCAAGCGCCCGCAGTACTATAGCAATGCTATACTACAAGCAACATGCTAGATTTCTCTGCACTGGACGGGCTTAAAAAGGACGCTCCCGCTTGGGTTTGGGTGGCTTTTGGCGTAGCCTGCCTCCTGAGTTTAATAGGGGGGGACGCATTTGCATTTTCTCCTTTTCTTATTTTTGCCGCAGCCGTGATTGGCTTCTTCTGGTACGGCTCTAGCATGAAAGCCCACAATAAAACTGCCTACCAGGCCTTTGCCGATGCCAATCACTTCACCTACAAAGAGGATGGGAGCAAAGATGACCACGGCCCGGGCACTCTATTTATCCACGGCCACTCGCCAAAAACCAGTGATGTTATCACCGGAACCCGTCCAGACGGCCTTGCCTTCTGCCTATTTCACCATCACTATGACACCGGCAGCGGCAAAAGCCGCACCACCCACCAGGCGACGGTAGTGCGCATAACGCTGCGCCGCATATTGCCGCATATGGTTATCGATTCTCACGTCGAGGGTGGCGCCAATAATAGCTCTGTACTTCCTATAGCGTTTGATCGTTCGCAGCGCATAGAACTTGAGGGCGATTTCAATAAATACTTTTCGTGCTACGCGCCCGATACCTACGGGGTCAGCTTGTTAACCATCATCGGACCAGACGCCATGTGGGCGCTCATGGAGCACGCCGCGGCCTGCGACATAGAAATAATCGATAATAACCTATACTTTTACTGGCCGCACACCGCCAACAGCAGAAGCGAGTACGAGACTATCTTCAACACTATAAATGGCGTATTAAAAGAAATTGGCAGCAAGCTTACTACCGCAGACATCTATGCCACCAAGGAGCAGGCACGAGTCCACGCCAGTAGCGCCAATGCGCAGGGCGTGCGGCTTGTTTCGCATAAAAAAATGTGGGGCGGCCTGTCTGCTGTTATATTTGTAGGTATTTGGGTAGGGTTAGAAACCGGCATTTTGCCGCCGGGAATCTACGTCTTTTTTGTTTTTGCTATCATAGCCAGCGCTCTTGTACTAAGTCTGCGCCGCGACGCAAAAACACAAGCGCTGAAAGACCAGCTGCAACGACGGTTTGGTAAATAAACAGGGTTGTATACCGAGGCAACTGTGCGTATCATGGTTATGTTTTAGGGGGTATACTTTAAGTAATGTCGAGATTACCGATATCAGGGGCGGATGACGGCGTTTGGGGACTTGTTCTCAACGATTTTTTGCTACGCGCCCACAATGCCGATGGGACTATCCGCCCTATAGATATGTCCCAGGTTAAAAACCTGTCTGCTGCCATTGATAGCATTAACGCCTCACTCAACAGTAAGCTCTCGCAGGCAGATGTGTCTGGCAAGGCCGATGACAGCAAAGTAGTGCACAATGATCGCAACGAAACACTAGCCGGTGCCCTTACCTTTCCGGAGCAGCCCGCGCGAACCGGCCAGCTCATTATGCACTCGGTCAACGATCCTGGCGGATTCGTGCAAAAGAATATTGTTTTCCAAGATGAAGGCGTTCTTAGCCGCGGCGGACCGGTGTGGATAGATGCAGCAGGCCGTGTCCAGGCGTGGTTGGGGTGGCACGATCAAATTCCAGGCGGGTCGTCACACCATGGCGTCGAGGTAAAAACGGCCTCTGATCCGAGCGGCGGCGCCCCGAACAATCTCGTTACCCGGTTCAGATTAAAATCAGATGCCGATCAAACCCAAGCCGCCTTTTATTCCTGCCAAATGCTCTATATAGAGAACGGCATTTACAGTCCAGACACACAATTTGGCATAACCTTTAACACGCCGCAGAGCGGGTCAGTGGCGCTCGGTACCTCAAGCGGCATTTATGAGCTCGGCAAGCTGACGTTCAACGTCGATAGCACCGGCGAGGCCACAATGGACCTGGGGGTAGGGCTAGACAACACCACCGGCGCCCACATTCGCATGTTCCGCGATTCCAACGTGCCGACCGCAAACCTAGCGCTGTACGCCGCAGACGGCACCTCGACCACAACATTCTTCATAGACGCTAAAACCGGTGGTGTCACCCAGGCAGGCCGCCTGCAGTACAAGACAACAGGCAATATTGTCATGTTCAACCAAACGCCGATTATAGACGGCTCCGGCCACACTATTGTAGACAACGACGTCATGACCCAAGATGCCAGCCACAACGCCACCTACCGCGTTTTCCGCAACACAAATACTAGCCAAACACGCAGCTTCCGCATATTAAAAGGAGACGGCACGAACACCGACAGCTTTGTCGTCAATGCAGGCACAGGTGATGTTACCGTTACTGGCGACTTAAACGTGAGCGGTAACATAACGGCCAACAACTTATTCGACGAATTTGAATTGCGCCGATCGTCTAATGTATCCAGTCTTAACAGGCTACTGGCTAGCAGTAGCCTTACCCTGACCGCCAGCAACCTTTTTGGCGCCATTGCATATGCCAAGACCGGCGGCACATTCACCAAGATACGTTTTGCCACAGCAAGCGGCACGCAGTCAGCCACCGACCTTAGGTTGGGAGTATATAACTCGGCCAACACACTGCTTGCGTCAACCGTTAACCTATCGGGTACCGTTACCGCTGCATCTACACTGTATGACAACCTTGCCCTCGACACCTCTGTAATAGTCACCGCAGGACAGCAATTATGGTTAGCCATTGGGTACACCGGTACCTCATTGTCGGTACGCGGCGTAAGCCTGACAACGGGCATGCCAGGGCTTTCACCGGTTATTTCAAAAGCAACCGCCTATGCTGGCGGCACTCTTCCAAGTTTGGGCAGTGGCAATACGCAACAAATTCCTTGGATAGAACTCGTTCCGTAGCCCAGTTGACTCCTACGGGGCAGCGTAAGATAATAGCCATAAGCGTAAACAAACAAAGGGGGGCATATTTCCTTCGACAGGACTATATCGCCATTTTGGTATCGCCGCATCTGCGAGATCGCACTGCTCATTTCTGTTGTGATCGTGGTGCTTTTTGTTGCTGGGCGTTTTTCGACAAGCGGGGGAGACCCAGTGCTGCATGTGCCCTTTGTTGTTGCGGTATTTGCGGCGTTTAATGCCGCTCTCAGTATGGCGGCATACTATTTGGCTCGCAAGCAGATTTCATTTTATATGGCGCTGGCCGCTTATATGTCCACCTTCATGACCATCTCTGTGCTCATATTGCTAACAGGGGGCGGTTGGTCGCCATTTATCGCGCTTTGGCTGCTCATTGGGGTATTTTCTGGCGTGTTTGGGTGGTGGGCAATTATAGCGTTGGCAATCATCGCAAATGGCTACCTGGCGTATCAATTATTCTTTGCCGGCAAGGTTCTTGGGATTGACCGCATTGTACAACTTTTACTACTGACCGAAGCGCCTTTGATTGCCAGCTACATAATGTGGCATAGCCGCAGCAAACATGATATCGCTAAAGATGGCGACCAAGTAAACCAGCTAAAAACACAACTTTCGGATATCGCCAATAAATCTGACATTGTCATCAATGCCATCGCCGACGGCGTTGTAGCCATTGACCAGAGCGGACTTATACAACTTATTAACCCAGCGGCGCAAACGCTGCTAGGCTGGCCAGGCAAAGATGCCATGGGCCTCGATTACCGTTCAGTCATCAAACTGACCGACGCCAAGGGCAACCCCGTGCCCGAGGATTTTTCGCCAATCCGCCAGGTTCTTATGACGCACAAAGAAGTAACTAATAACGATCTAGAGCTTAAAACAAAGTCAGGCAAAGTAGTGCTTATTTCGCTCGCCGTATCGCCAGTCGGAGAGGGCGCGGCAAATGGGGGGGCAATTGCTGTATTCCGCGACATAACGCGCGAAAGGGAAGAGGAGCGGCAAAAGGCTGAGTTTATTAGCACGGCCAGCCACGAAATGCGCACCCCGGTCGCCGCTATTGAAGGGTACCTGGGCCTTGCCATGAACCCGGCAACCGCGACCATTGATGATAAAGCCCGCTCATACCTTCAAAAAGCTCACGAATCGACACAGCACTTGGGGCGGCTGTTTCAAGACCTGCTCACCGTGTCTAAGTCAGAGGATGCCCGCCTTATTCCCCGGCCGGTTGTCATCGATGTTATCTCATTAACCCGTGAGATTGTCGCCAGCCTCCAACCAAAAGCCAAAAACAAAAATATCTTCCTAAGCTTTGCCCCGGGCGAGTCAGACATGGACGGCAACAAACATATTACTCCTATGTATTACACCTATGCCGACCAAGACCAACTGCGAGAAGTCCTAAACAACCTTGTAGATAATGCCGTCAAATACACTAAACAAGGGACGGCCACCGTAGATGTTACAGGTAATAACGAATCAGTTACCATCAGCGTCACCGACAGCGGCATAGGCATACCACCAGAGGATGTACCGCACTTATTCCAGAAATTCTACCGCGTTGACAACAGTGACACTCGTGAAATCGGCGGCACAGGGTTAGGGCTCTATATTTCGCGCCGTCTCATTGAAGCGAACAATGGACATATTGGCGTCAATAGCACCTATGGCAAAGGAAGCACCTTTTACGTTCAAATGCCCCGTATCAGCCATGACCAGGCAAATGCAATTCTAAATGCGCCACAGCCTGTCACCACCACAGCTGCCCAGCCGGCCTCGTCCGCCACCCCTACACAGCCAACGACACCACAGTCACCGAGCCAACCACAAGCGGTATAGATTTTTTTAGTAAGTCCTCGTACAATAGGAGTTAATATGACCAAGATAATGCTCGTTGAAGATGATAAAAGCCTGCGTGAAATTTATGGCGTACGCTTACTAGCGGAGGGGTACGACATTGTCTCGGCTGGCGATGGTGAAGAAGCGCTTGCCATGGCAATCAAAGAACGCCCCAAGCTCATTATTAGCGACGTTATGATGCCCAAAATTAGCGGTTTCGACATGCTCGATATTTTGCGCTCTACCACAGAAACCCGCGACATTAAAGTGATTATGATGACCGCGCTAAGCTCAGAGGACCAACGCCAGCGGGGCGAGCAAATGGGCGCAGACCGCTATTTGGTCAAATCGCAAGTTGGGATCGAAGACGTGGTACGTGTTGTGCACGAAGTGCTTGGCGACGGTACGGCAAAACCTCCCGCTGCCCCTGCGGCTCCACCTGCTGCTACACCGACGACACCAGTTGCGCCAGCAGCTCCCGCTGCCCCTGCAGCACCAGTAGCCCCTGCTGCGCCACGTGCACCCACACCTCCCGCCTCTGCAACAACTGCCGCACCCCATCAGCAAACGCAATTTTCTCCTGCGCCAGCACCAGCACCTCACCCAATGCCACCAGTCAGCTCTACTACAGCCGCGCCGCCCTCAGCACGCCAGCGTGTTATCCAGCCAATTGCCAACCCAGCTCCTCAAGTCGACATTAACGAGCTACTAAACAAAGAGCTCGCCCGCGAGGCAGGGGTAACGCCGCCAACGGCCGCCCAAGAAAAAGCAGCCATCCAGAACCAGCTCAACTCCCTTAATCAACCTGGCCAGCAGCCTCCGCGCCCTGTTGTGCCGCCAGCACCACAGCCACCAACACAACATGTAAACGTGCAAGTACCTGAACGTCCACAGCCGCCTCAGGATAAATAAGGTACAATGCTGTCATGGACAGCAACGATCCAACTCGGCTTAATAAATACTTAGCCAGCCGCTTGAATGTCGGACGGCGTGCCGCTGACTTGCTTATTGCCAGCGGCCAAGTGTGGGTGAATGGCAAGCAAGCGGAACTCGGTGACCGTGTCGTTCCTGGGGACGAAATCGTTGCCGAAGGCAAATTGCTTGACTGGGACGAAAGCCATCAGTTCACGTATCTTCTTATGGACAAACCAACTGGCTATGTCTGCAGCCGCCGCCAACAAGGGGACGCGCATACTATTTACAGCCTGCTCCCACAGAAGTATCAGCACCTTAAAACGGTGGGGCGGTTAGACAAGAACTCGTCAGGTCTCATACTTCTCACCAACGACGGCGACCTGGCGCACCGCCTTACTCACCCCAAGTTCGCTAAAGTTAAAAAGTACGAAGTGACGTTAGATAAACCGTTGCAACCACTCCACCACCAAATGATTGCCGACCACGGTATTAACCTACCAGACGGGAAAAGCCAATTTGCGCTTGAACGTCTAGTGGAGGGCGACGATACGCAGTGGCTCGTTATTATGAGCGAAGGTCGCAACCGCCAAATTCGCCGTACATTTGCCGCACTTGACTATGACGTTACTCGCTTACGCCGCGTGCAATTTGGTGAATGGCATATAGATAATCTGCGCGGTAAACGGCTGGGCGAACTCGATATTGCAAGCATAACTTGAAATTATCATCTGTTTGTTGTATAATTTAGCAGCCAACAACGGCAGACACGGAAGGAGCCGAGTGGGTTGAGCAACAAAGACGCTGCGGAACTACCGCCGCTTCGAACCAAGACGATTAGCCTCCACCAGAGCCGCACTACGCCCGGAACGGAAGTTTCGGCCGAGGGTCTGGGCAGGGTGCTCGTGCGCCTTGGGCGTGAAGGTATGCGGGTGAACCGCATCTACAACGACCACAACGCCTTTACGGCAACTGTCACCTGGGGCCCGTTGGAATTCCTATTCATTGACCCCACCACGACGGCACGCATCATCAGCATCTTCCCGGGCCTCTTCCTGAGCGACATAGCAGTGGAGGTGGCATACCCGGAGTTGAGCCCGGACGAGGTCAAGAGGCTCTCAGACCTTGATCGGCTCATCTACGTCCGCTGGCAACTGTACCTCCCAATGCACCTGGAGCGCCTGCTCATCGAAGAAGAAGCGCTGCGCGCCGTACCCGAAGGTTGCTGAAGCACTACCGTGTCATGCGGACCCGGGTGGCGATGCTGCCCGGGCCGCACGACCCAAGTAACTGATATAATCAAGAACAATGAGCACCAAGAAACTACCTACCGTGGCCATCGTCGGCCAAACCAATGTCGGAAAATCCAGCCTGTTTAACAGGCTTGTTGGCTTTCAGCAGGCGATTGTCGCCCGCGAGGCCGGCACCACTCGCGACCGGGTAGTCGGTAAGGTTGTTCACAAAGATCACGCCTTCTGGCTCGTGGACACCGCCGGCCTCAAAGAAGCAGAAGACGAATTTGAGGCAACCATCCAGGAACAAATCGAAGACGCCGTCGGCGCTGCAGACGTCATTATGATGATCGTCGATGCAACCGTTATCCCAACAGACGAAGACCGCGCCATTGCAAAAAAAGCGCTCAAGTCTAGAAAGCCTGTCCTGCTCGTTGTTAACAAAACGGATAAGGGCGGGGCACTCCCCAGCGAGGATTACCTGCGCCTTGGCATCAAGCATATCTATCGCACCAGCGCCGAGCAGTCGCGCGGCGTCATGGAATTGCTTGATGCATTGGCCCAGTTTATCCCGCCTGCGAGAGACATACCGGCAGACAACACGCTGCGCATTGCGCTTGTCGGCCGTCCAAACGTGGGCAAGTCGTACCTAGTAAATACTTTGGCCGGCAAACAAGAAGCTATTGTCGCCAATGTTGCTGGTACCACGCGTGACATCAACCGCGTACGCGTGCGCTACCACAACCGCGACATCGAAATTCTGGACACTGCCGGTATTCGCCGCAGCGGTAAGATAGAAGTGGGGATAGAAAAATTCAGCGTGCTTCGCAGCCTGCAAGCCATTGAAGAGGCCGATGTATGTCTGCTGCTCATGGATGCCAACGAGCTTAACGTGGCACTCGACCAAAAGCTCGCTGGCATTATTAAAGAGGCCGGTAAGGGCCTAGTGCTCGTGGTAAGCAAATGGGACAGCTTGGAAGACAAGACGCCGTTCAGCCGCGATGAAATTGCCGCAAGGCTCATGCAAAGTTTCCACCATGTCCCTTGGGCACCGCTTATTTTTACCAGTGCCGTCACAGGCCAAAACGTTGCCAAGCTATTCGACATAACCAGCGAAATAGATACCCGCCGCAAACAGCAACTAAAAACCGCCGAGCTCAACAAGGTATTACAAAAGGCCATTGCTGACCACCCGCCAGCCGGCCTCAAAAACACACACCCCAAACTCCGCTACATGGTACAAACAGATACCAACCCACCATGGTTTGTGGTGTTCGGCAGTAACCTGCAACAGTTACACTGGGGATATAAACGCTACTTAGAGCGCACCATGCGCGAGCAGTTCGACTACATAGGCACCCCGATTAAATTTAGTTTTAAGTTTAGTCCTAAAGAAGAAAAAGAAAACGACTAGGGGTAGTCGTTCGACGTGGCAGGACCTGAGCCCGTAGTACTCAGATCCTGCCACTACACGCGGCGTTTCTTACGCCATGACGGGTAGAGGCGCTCCCAACTTGCCCGCAAGGGCGTGCTGATGGGCCGTCTGGCCGAAACGACCACCATGGCGCACCGGGCCTGGATCGGGCGCCTTGTCGGTGCGCTCGATACCCAGGACGCCCATGCCCACGTAGGTGATCTCGGCCGCTCCGTCTGCGCTGGTCACCCTGACCGTGCTGCTGTCGCTGAACCTTACTCCCGTGAGCTGGCATTCCGGTGTTCCCTTGCCGAGCCAGCACACGCTGAGTGTCCCCAGTTCGTGCCGTGCATCACACCTTCCGAAGTCGTCACAGTCAGGGGTATCGGCGATAATAATGCCGCCGATACCCCTGAACTGACCGGTAATACGGATGGGTTCGCCCTCCGATGCCGGCTCGACGACTTGCAGTGTCGTGCCACAATCGAAGGTGATGAATCCGCCGTCGCTGCGAAGTACAGTCTTGCCGTGCACTCGCACATAGTACCGTCCCGCGAGCGTGTGCGGAAAACTTAACGGCATGAAGAAAACCTCCTTCGGTAGAGACATGCCGTGCGTGCTGCAGGCCATTATCCAACACAAAGGCCGTATCGTCAAACTTGCGCCTTGACCACTTCTTGCACATACTAAAGTCATGAAACTTATTATTGGCCTCGGCAATGTTGGCCCGCATTATGTGGGCACTCGGCACAATGTGGGCTTTAGCGTGCTTGACGCCTTTGCTGCAGCACATCATCTTGAGTGGCTTACCAAAGACAAATATAAGGCTGTTACAGCCGAAGGATTTATTGCAGGCGAAAAGGTCATGCTTGCCAAGCCAACAACGTTTTACAACCTATCTGGCGAGGCCGCACGGGCAATAAAAGATTTTTATAAATTAGAAAATACCGACATACTTGTAGCGCACGACGAGCTCGACCTCGCCTTTGGCATTGTGCGCACCCGTTTTGGCGGCAGTGACGCCGGTAACAATGGCGTTAAAAGCATCACCCAACATATTGGTGAAGATGTGGCCAGGCTGCGCATTGGTATCGCTAACGAGCATCTGGCAGCAAGCGATGCCGCAGACTTTGTGCTGTCACGTTTTACCAGAGAAGAGGCTGGCGCGCTTGGACGCGTTCTTCATGAAGCCGCACAATTAACTACGCGCTTCATTGACCCAGAACAAAAATTCGAACACACGAGTGTTCGAATTTCAGAATAATTGCATGGTGGGGCAGAGTGAGCCCCGGTCAGGGTTGTTTCGCGTGTATGCGCGGTTAACCTATCGATTAGATCAGACACGAACGTGACGTCCGTGGTGGCGGTAGCGGGGCAGGACAAACTCGATAGTCGAGCTCAACGCCCTCCCCACGGGCGTAACCAGGAACACCACAAAGCGGCATGCAGCGGCGAACCACTGCAGCACCGTCATAACGATGTACCCGGCCACCAGGAGACCGACGAATGAGAGAATGACCAGCGAACCGCCAATCAACACCATTGCCGGTTCCAGCGTAAAGAAAAGCTGGACCGAATAGGAGGTGAGAGCGATGCCCGCCGTGGAACTCACCACGGCAGCGTTGGCACTGAGCTGATCGGCACGCACTCCCCAAAGGGTGAGGAGAAGCATTTCGATAGACAGCGCCGTGGCGACGGCGGCGAGAAGAAACTGAACAGACATCGGAATCCTCCAAGATCTACATCAACGTCAATTTTTTGGGAGATGGCAAGCTACGACATGCATAGCTTTGCAACTCCCTAAAAATGACTCCGGAGCTCACTCTGTGAATGTGCTAATGACTACTGTCAAGGCTTATATAATAAACTAAAAACTAAAAAAAGTCAATATATATGAAGGTACAAAAAAGCCCCAGGTAAGGGTGGGCATCACCTGGGGCCATTTCACCCTTCAACCCACCCATTTCGGGCATTAGCGTGACCCACCTCACAGTAATAAGAGGTCCGCCGGTTAAAGGGGTTAGTTTGCATGCAACGCTGATAAGAGATTTATTTCAACCTCAAAGCGTAAAAGTGGAGGGTAGAAACTTTGACGCACGTTGCACGCAATCTAACTATTGATTCCCGAAGGAACCAATGCTAGAAATTTGGGGGTATAAGGTGCGGTTTCGCCCTTTCAGGCTTACCATGCAATAATTTAACACACTGAGTGTTTTATGTCAATACTTTAACGCATAAATAATATGAAAATCAATAAAACCTCGCCAGATGAATCAAAATATCTTAAGATTATAAGTAGTATTGCGCAAAAACCAAAAAGGTTATGGTTTGTTGGCAACTTGCCGGAAAAACGATGGCCGACAGTGGCTATTGTTGGCACCCGCAAGCCGACCAGCTACGGCAGAGAGATGGCACACCGGCTGTCTTACGAACTCGCCACCCGGGGTGTCGTTATTGTGAGCGGGCTGGCACTCGGTATAGATGGCATTGCGCATCGTGCAGCGCTCGAGGCTGGTGGTATAACCATCGCTGTTATGGCCGGAGGCCTAGACGCTATCCACCCACGAACTCACCGTAGCCTGGCCGTCGACATAATTACTAATGGCGGTGCGCTTATAAGTGAATACGGGGCAGGCGAGCCGGCTTACAAACAAAACTTTATTGCCCGCAACAGGATTGTTTCAGGTATCAGCGACGTCGTAGTCGTTATAGAAGCGAGCAAACGCAGCGGCACCATTCATACCGCCAGTTTTGCCCTGGAGCAGGGAAGAACGGTCATGGCCGTGCCCGGCAACATAACCAGCCCCGCGAGTGCCGGCTGCAATACGCTCATTAAAACTGGCGCAGCACCCGTAACAGAGGTAGCTGACATACTACAAGAATTAGGCCTCGCAGAGCAACCAACAAGCGTGCCCCTCGGGGACAGCCCAGAGGAGCAAATCATTTTGCGCCTACTCACCGATGGCTTGCGCGACGGCGACACTATACAAAAACAGAGCGGCCTTGCACCGGCTCTGTTTGGGCAAACCTTAACCATGTTGGAAATTAGGGGTAAAATTCGTGCGTTAGGCGCAAATCAGTGGACAATAGGGCAATGAAGGCCAGCGTACAGGAGTTCTTCCATGAACTCCTGTAACCGCTGGGCGATGTCCCTCAGTCTTTGTCCGGCTTCCGTGCCGACTGAGTCGTTACGATAGGACCTAGCATGTCCCAGGCTTCTTCGGACACACTTGCCCTTGCCTTGTCGCTAGTCGTAACGCCATACGTAGCCGTGCCGCAGATCAATTCGTGCGGCTCGGCATCGGGGGGTGGCGCCTGATTGGCGCCCGGGTCGGTGTCGCTCATGAGCGCATACCTTCCATTTCTTACCTGTGCCGTGACACAAAGGGACAAAAAACACGGGGACAGGTGCTTGTAAGCACCGCCGCCCGCGCGTAAGCACATACTATAAACTCGTATCATATATTATTCAAGTACTTGCTTACACATTTTACACGCCAATACTTGCATTACCTGGCCACTATCCAGTAGCATAGGCCACTGAAACCATTAGACACGAGAAAGCATGAGCAAAAACCTAGTCATCGTTGAGTCACCAGCAAAAGCAAAGACAATTGCTAAATATTTGGGAAAAGATTTTACCGTTAAAAGCAGTTTTGGACACGTCCGCGACCTTCCCAAAAAGGGCATGAGCGTTGATATTGCCAATGACTTTGCCCCTGCCTACGAAATTAGTCCCGACAAAAAGAAAACCGTAGCCGAACTCCGCGCCGCCACAAAGGGCGCGGATATCGTCTGGCTCGCTTCCGATGAAGACCGCGAAGGAGAGGCCATTGCCTGGCACCTGTCCGAGGTGCTCAAGCTTAAACCCGAAAACACCAAACGAATCGTATTCCATGAAATAACTAAGCCCGCAATAGAACATGCAGTCGAAAACCCACGCACCATCGACATTAAATTGGTCGATGCGCAACAAGCTCGCCGTATTCTTGACCGCATTGTTGGCTACGAACTCAGCCCTGTCCTTTGGAAAAAGGTTCGAACCGGTCTTAGCGCCGGGCGCGTACAATCTGTTGCGGTACGCCTTATTGTGGAACGCGAACGCGAGATTGAAAACTTCGAGGCTGTTGCCACCTTTAAAGTAAGCGCGCTCTTCACTCTTAAAGATGGCACCGAACTTAAAGCCGAAGCACCAATAAAGTATGCAACCGAGCAAACCGCCCATGCATTCTTAGAAGCGCTCAGCAAAAGTACTGCCACGATTGCCGAAGTACAAAAAGCCCCTGGTACCCGTAGTCCTAGTGCGCCCTTTACGACAAGTACATTGCAACAGGAGGCCGCTCGCCGGCTAGGATTTAGTCCAAAGCAAACCATGATGCTTGCCCAGCGCCTGTACGAAGAGGGCAACATCACTTATATGCGTACTGATTCGTTTAACCTAAGCAGTCTAGCCGTTGCCGCCATGGCAGAAGAAATTAAAAAAGAATTCGGCCCCGAATATCACCAAGCTCGCAAATTCACCACCAAAACCGCCGGCGCCCAAGAAGCTCACGAGGCTATCCGCCCTACTCAGTTTAGTAACCGCACCGCAGGCGCCGACGCTCAACAGCAAAAGCTCTATACGCTCATTTGGCAACGCGCCATGGCCAGCCAAATGGCTCCCGCCAAAATAGAAAAGACAACCATTACCATCGGCCTAAGCGAAAGTAAGGACGTTCTTGAGGCTAAGGGCGAGGTCGTTCAGTTCCCGGGATTCTTGAAAGTCTATGGCGACGGCGCCAAAAACGCCGAGGCAGGCCTGCTGCCAGAGGTAGCCAAGGGTGATCTCCTTACCCTGCAGAATGCCGAAGCCGAGCAAGTATACAGCCGCGCCCCAAGCCGCTACACCGAGGCCAGCTTAGTCCGCAAACTCGAAGAACTCGGCATTGGCCGGCCAAGCACCTACGCGCCAACCATTAGTACGGTTCAAGACCGCGGCTATGTTGAAAAAGCAGATGTCACAGGCGGTGAACGCGATATTGTCCGTCTCAAGGTAGTAAAGCCAGGCACGTCGCCAGAGCGCACGCATGCCATTGAGCCAATCCCCGATGACAAAGGCAAGCTTGTTCCTACGGATATTGGCAAGGTGGTGACTGATTTCCTAGTGCAGCACTTCCCAGCAGTTATCGATTACGATTTCACGAAAGATGTCGAACAAGACTTCGACGACATCGCCGAAGGCAAAATCGCCTGGCAAGCCATGCTTAAAAAATTCTACGACCCCTTCCACGGTATCGTAGAAAAGGCCGAAGATATAAGCCGTGCCGAGGCTATGCAAAGTCGTCCACTTGGCATCGACCCCAAGACCGGCCGCCCTGTCAGTGCCAGGTTTGGGCGCTACGGTGCAATGGTGCAGCTTGGCGACGCCGAAGACGAAGAAAAGCCAAAGTTCGCTGGTATTCCAACGGGCAAGTCCATTGATACCATCACGCTAGAAGAGGCGCTTGAGCTCTTCAAGTTGCCTCGTACGCTTGGCCAGACAGATACCGGGGAACCAATAGAGGTTAGTATTGGCCGCTTCGGACCTTACGTAAAAATTGGCAAACACTACGTCAGCCTTGGCAAAGAGGATCCCTACACTGTTACTCTAGAAACAGCCCAGGAGCTTGTCAAAGCTGACGCCGAAAAACGGGCTAAAATGACCATCCACGACTTCACCGAGGCTGGCATTAAAGTGCTCAACGGCCGCTTTGGCCCTTACATTACAGACGGCAAGAAAAACGTCAAAATTCCTAAAGATCAAGATCCTGCGAAGCTCACGCTACAGGAATGCCAGGACCTCCTAGCCAAGGCGCCAGCACGCGCAGCACGCAAGCGACGTGTGCGGGCATCTAAATAATCGCTTGCATTTTTAGGCAAAAGGGCGTAGTAAGTAGAAGTAGACTTGTGCGTAGCAATTGCGTATGCGGGTTGCTAGCGTATGGCGATCGACATGCGCAATTGTTTGCGACAAGCTGGGTTATCTCCGTTCTCCGGCGGCCTTTCGGGACGGATGATAACCTTGCCGGGTGTGCTCTTGAGCCACCCGGCTCCGGGGGGAAAGAACCGGGGGTTGGCAGCTGGAACGCTCGCTACGGCGAGCAAGTAGCCAACCCCCGGCCCTATACCTTACCCAAGCGCGCCGCCTCCGCCTCCGCGGTGCGCGCCCCAAAGGTGATGGCCCCCTGCCCATCACCAACATATAGGTCACGACGAACAGTCGTGATGTGCGCCGGCCGCCCCCTGCGCACACGGAGGCGCCGCATGCCAAGGATAGCAATCCGCCAGAGTCCTCGCTGCGGCGCCTCTGCCCCAACGTTCACCCATGTGTAGCTGGCAGACTACACCCATATCCACGCTGACTCTACGCGTGGATCGAGCGGAGAGAGACCCTATCTTGGGCCGCCTCCGGAAGCCATCGGCGTTGCGACAAGAAACAACCGCCGGCGCGGGCGCCTTGATGCCCGGAGGCCTCTCCGTCTCGAAACCTCTGCCCGTCTCGCCCTAACGGGCGTCACGAGAGGCCCCCGTCCTTCCGCGTGCTCGCGCGCTCTCCCCGCATATTGCTGAGAGCTAGCCCGACAAACCGGTGGGACGGGGTGCCGTAACCCTAGCCCGAAAGGGCTTTTTATTTATTCTGTGAACTAATGACTACATATTTATCCACAACCGAAAAGTCTCATAGCAGAGACTACTAAGCCCGCCAAAAAGATGCTATAATAAGAGCAGGGAATATGTTTGACACACAAATCTATTTGTGTTACAGTAATATTAACATTCAAGCTAAAGATTAGATAAGGAAGGCTTTTTGTTATGAGCGACATCGCCGAGACTGCCGCCGCCGTTGATTTACAAACAGCAGTCAAAGACATTCTGGCTACCGTAGAACGCGAACGCGAACGCGAAATTATTGCGCGCCGTTTTGGTTTATACGACCGCAAGGAAACTCTAGAACAAATTGGTGAACTCTTAGGCATCACCCGCGAGCGTGTACGCCAGTTAGAGAAGGCGATCATGATTCGTCTTAAAATTGCCGCAGAAGATAATCTGCCGCACATTGCAGGCCTTGAGAAGCAGTTCATTCGCCATCTGCACGACCTCGGCCGCGTTGCCAAAGTCCAAGACCTGACCGCTCGCGTCAACGCTGACGCCGACGAGCGTTCTCGCGCCCATGTAGCCTTCCTGGCCGAGATTGCGCCGCGCCTGAGCGTTGTAGACGAAAACGACCGCTATCACCACGCGGTTGGCATTAAAGAACACGGCGATGAATCTCAGATCAAAAAGAACGTCGACGGCATTGTCGACACTATCAAAAAGCACGGCGAGCCTATCAGCATTGAAGACCTGCACTCACAGGTTAACCACGAACACCCGGACCACGTTCGCGCTCTCGCCAGTGTCAGCAAAGACCTTGCCAACTTGAAGGACCGCTGGGGCCTTACCAAGTGGCCAACTGTCAACCCAAAGAATATCCGCGACAAAATCTACGTTATTCTGCAAGAAAACGGCAAGCCAATGCACTTTAGCGACATCGCTAAATCTATCAAGAGCTCCGACTTCCGCCGCAAAGACGTTACCACTCAGGCTATCCACAACGAGTTGATCAAAGACAGCCGCTTCGTCCTGATCGGCCGCGGCATTTACGCCCTGAAAGATTGGGGTTACAGTAAAGGCACGGTTGCCGACATCATTACCGACATCCTAAAGAAGGAAGGTGGCGCACTGCACCGTGACGAAATTGTCCGCCGCGTACTCAAGCACCGACAGGTAAAAGAGACGACCATCCTGCTCAACTTGCAGGGTAAGCCTCGCTTTAAGCGAGTAGCAAAAGCCACATACACTCTTGCCGAAGATTAAACCGACTAGAGAGCAAGAAGGTGCGCAAGATAAAGCGCACTTTTTTGTCACCAGTAATTACAAACATACGCAAAGGAGAGCCCCGCATTGCAACCTGAAGCTATTTGCGGGACAATAAAAGATAAAGCATATGGACATGCTATCGTTTTTATTCAGCTTGCTAGGCAAGTGGTACATCTGGCTGCCCATCGCGCTCGTGTTGGGTTACTTGGCTGTGCGCAATAATCGCCGAGCAAAAGTGGTCCAAGAACTAGAGCACGTCCTATTAATTCTGGAAATCCCCCGCACGAACGACAAGCAAGAACTTGCGGCCGAGCAAATGTTCGCGAGCCTTCATGGCATCCTACGCTCAAAACGTGAGCTCGCCATGCAGGGTGGGCTGCAGGAGCATATCAGTTTTGAGTTTGCCGCCATCGAAAAGCGCATCCGATTTTACGTGTGGGTACCAAGTTATCTGCAAAACTTTGTAGAAGGACAAATCTACGCCCAGTACCCCACGGTACAAATCTTTAAGGCAGACAATGACTACGCCGCCCGTGATATCTCCCACGCGGTAACCTATACCGCCGAACTCGGTCTTATGGACAACGAAGTTTTGCCCATTAAAACCTTCCAAAGCTTTGAGGTTGACCCCTTGGCCGCCATTACCGCCACGCTTGCCAAATTAGAAGAGCCCGGGGAAGAAATGTGGATTCAAGTATTGGCCAGGCCCATCTCCGACGAATGGCACCGTAAATCAAGCAAGTATACAGCCCGCGTTAAAAGCGGTGCTTTTGGCATGGCCAGCAGTAACGCCTCACCGGGATACTACATTATGCAGGCTCTGAGCGCCCTGGCCAAACCGCCAGAAGAAGCAGGCAAATCACCGGAAATCAGCGAACGCGATAAAGGCCGTATAAGTGAAGTAGAGAAGAAAAGTGTGAAGTTGGGCTACCAAGTTAAGGTTCGCATTACTTACCTTGGCCACAGTGAACAAACTGCCAAGCTGCGCATGCAGGCCATTGTGGGCACCTTTAAGCAGTTCAACAGCACCAACCTGAACGGGTTTGTCATGAAGAACCCTAGCTTCTCTGTTGATGGGGTCGCGCAGTACCGCGCCAGGTTCTTTATTGATCGGGGCTACATCTTAAACATAGAGGAGCTCGCCTCCGTCTTCCACTTGCCCCACACCAACGTAGAAACGCCCAGTATTGTGTGGGCAAGCTCTAAAACTGCCGAACCGCCCGCTAAGCTGCCAGTCATTACAGGTGAAGAGGCGGATAAGGGCATCAGCGCATTCGGCCTAACCAACTTCCGGGGCATTAACCAACAATTTGGCATGTATCGTTCCGACCGAGGCAGGCATGTGTATATCATTGGCCAGACCGGCACGGGTAAGTCCGGTTTGCTTGAGCTGTTTGCCTTGAGTGATGTCTTTCACCGTCAGGGGTATGCAATCATTGACCCTCACGGGGATTTTGCTATCAACAACCTCAAATTTGTGCCAAGTAGCCGTATTAAAGATGTGGTGTACTTTAACCCGGCAGATACCGCGTACCCCGTTGGATTCAACCCGATGGAAGTCATCGACCCCAACATGAAAAACAATATTAGCTCTGAAATCATTGGTGTGCTTAAGCGCATGTTTGGCGAGAGTTGGGGCCCACGCCTGGAATACATCTTGCGCTATACCATTTTGGCGCTGCTCGATTATCCCAACACGACACTTTTAGATATCGCTCCAATGCTGACCGACAAAAAATTCCGCAAAAAGGTAGTAGAGAATTGCCAAGATGCCGTTGTTCGCCAGTTCTGGAACGTCGAGTTTGCTAGCTGGACTGAGAAGTTCGCTGCCGAAGCCATCGCCCCAGTACTGAACAAGGTGGGTGCCTTCACCGCCAACCCGATTATTCGTAACATCGTCGGTCAGCCAAAGAGTACATTCAATATTCGCCAGATTATGGATGAAGGGAAGATCCTGGTGGTTAACCTTTCTAAAGGTCTAATCGGCGAAGACAACGCCGCTATCCTGGGTTCATTCATTGTCACCAAAATTCAGCTGGCAGCAATGAGCCGTTCTGATATCCCGAACGTCGATGACCGCCGCCCCTTCTATTTGTACGTGGACGAATTCCAGAACTTCGCCACCGATTCATTCGCAACTATTCTGTCTGAGGCGCGTAAATACGGCCTTAACCTAACCGTTGCCAACCAGTATGTCAGTCAGATGACCGACACCGTGCGCGCCGCCGTGTTCGGTAACGTCGGTACAACCATCTGTTTCCGTATTAGTCCAGAAGATTCTGCCACGCTCGCCAAACAGTTTGAGCCAACTTTCACCCCCCAGGACATTATGGAGATGGCAAACCGCCACTTCATTATTAGCATGGTCATTAAAGGCGAGAAGGTACCCGCGTTCTCTGCAACCACGCTCACTCTGCCCCCGAATCAGAATGACTTTTTGCAACAAATCGTTGAGCATACGCGGCTATACTTTGCCCGGCCCCGTGCGGATATTGAAGAAGAGATTGGCCAGCTCATTGCTCCAAACCAATCCCAGGGACAGTTACTCCAGCCAACCGCGGCACAGCAGCCATCTAACGCGCCGAAGTCGGCCACTCAAGCCAAGCAGCATCCGATTCCCAGTAGCAATACCCCCGTCGCAAGCAAAGATAAAACAGCGACAGAGCCCAAAACGCCAGCCGCTACCCCTCCTGAACCAGAAGTCGTTAAAAAGCTAGCCAGCGTTATTACACCTAAGCCTACCAGTGAAGCAGGGGAGAAGGGGAAGGGTAGTGAGCCTTCACCACAGCCCCAAGCCCCTCACCAGCCCGCAGGAGAGGGCACAGGCAAAAAGAAACGTCGCCGTCGCCGTGGTGGCAAAGGAAAGGGTAGCGGTAGCGAAGGGGAGCAGTCGCGTCCACAGGCCCCCCAGCCTCCTACTGCAAGCCCTACTCCCCCAGTCGTTAATCCAGCCGCTCAGCAGGCAGCGCCAAAATCGCATGACCTCGCGGGTGGCGAAACGGTTATTCGTTTGCGATAATACTTAAATATCTTTTGTTATTTTTGAATATAAACAAAAATAGAACATTCATATGGAATTCATGGCTTAGCTGAGGCCACATGCATGTGTGCGGCAGCTAAAAGCCAACGAACAATAGGCGGGGAGAGCGGGGGCATACAAAGAAAGCGACAACCAATAGGCAAAAAGAGCCAGACGCAAACGTAAAAGTATACATAATATGAATATAGACGTTATGTCGCACAATATATCTTTTACGACATTCTATATATAAAAGACCTGCGGTTAACGTATCACGTTGCTAGGGGACTTTTCGCCCATACTTTCCCATGACAGGAATAGATAATTTTATTTTGTTTATTTTATGCCACGTTTGCATCTGTTAATTTGTATTCCGGCCCTAAGTCGTTTGCATTGATTATTAACTTTATGGCCTAATCGTGCGACTTTTCCACAGGTTTGTTTGCATTTGTTCGATTTTGTGTGTTTTCATGCTGTTTTTCACACCTCCCCACCACCTCCCTGCTTAGGGGTTTGCTTTTTTATTTTTTTGTATTTTTGTATAGTCTTTTGTTTTCAGTCAGCCTGTTCGTACTTAATATAAGAACAAAATTCGAACTTAGTAAGGGGATAGTGGAGTAGTCTGCCTGCGCGCCGTCACCTTGAGGGCTCTGTTCCTCAGGTGCCCTCCATCCCTACTCGCCAGGAGTACCTGGCTCCGTGCCCGCGGGAAGCCCTCCCTCCGGGCCGTCCGCGGCTTCGCTCCCCTAACCCATATCTGTTAAAACGCAGCCTTCTCCCCCGCCCTACTACTTATAAAAAGCTTTATGTGCCACACGGGCGTCGACGTACTGGGGTTTTATAGTATGAGTGTCGAGAAATGTAAGAGCATTTGCAATATCTTCGGCCTGCTGCAAAGGGTCACGATCACTGTTGGTTTTTATGGGGTAATCGCGACCCTCTAACTTAAGATCGATCTCGCGGGTTGAGGGCGGAATGATAATTGCGGCCACATTACCTTTCTTGTAGTCATTCAATGCGCCCACCATACGGCCCAGGAAGCGTATAAAGCGCGTGGAAGCCACCGCCCCAGAGTGATTAGGCGGTAGGCCAGTTTGATCAGTTACTGACACTGTGGGCTCCGAGAAATGATTGTAGCTAAAAGCTATACCCTGCGCATCAACATAAAACTGCTTGGCGCCCGTACGCCACACGAGGAGAGGCTGTCGAAAGAACAAGCTTACCTGCACATTACCGCCGTACCAGCTGCGGCTTACGGTAGTGTTGGCAATTTCTGGATGGTCGCTTTTTAGCTTAGTCTGCAGCGCTGACGCCTCGAGCATGAAACCGAACCGTTGCATTGGGTGATCATCAAAATAATGGAGTATGGTTTGCTGATATGTATGTGTGTCCGGTTGATTGCCTGGCTGGCCAGCAACAACACTCGGTGTTATGACAAAATTAGCGACAAGGAACGTCAGCCCTGCAATTATAAGCAATACGACGCCGAGTAAACGAAGTAAGCTGCGGCGATGAGCCTTGAGTTCATGTAGTTTAAGCCGGTCTGTTTTAAGATGACCGCGATGTTCAACGCTTGCGGTAACTTCATTAGAGATACTACCGGTAAGCGTGCGGCTGCGTCTAAAAACATAGTCGTTCTGCCCTTCAAGTAACCGCGGCTGACGCGTGGGCTCGTTCTTTTTCTTAAACCAAAGCATTTATGGTTATTGTAGCAGATTTACCTCTGTCTAGCTCCCCACAACTACGTCAGCCGCGGGTGGCCGAAAGGAGGGTACTCCGCTGGCCCGCAAGGCGGCACTCCGCCGAGGACACAGTGGGAGGAGCCTTGAGGTCAGATGCTATTTCTAGTCAGCCTTCTTTGTATTTGTCGCCGCCGCCTCAACAATAAGCGCAGCGAGATCAAGTGCAGCTTCGGGCCTGCTAAACTTATGCAGATTGCGCGCCAAAACACGCCGCTTGTCCGGGTGCACAAATAGTCCAGCCAGTGTCTTAAGCAAGATGCGTTGGTCTAAAATAATGTCTTCTTCCTGCAGGATAACTGCAGCGTCGGCCTTCTCATAGACTTCGGCGTTTTTAATCTGATGACCTCCAGTAAGATGCGGGTGCGGGATAATAATTATGGGCTTCGCCATACTGGCTAGCTCAACCATTGTCGTGGCGCCAGCGCGAGTTATAACAACATCCGCAGCGCCAAATGCCACCGCCAACCCTTCGGGCAAGAACGGCTTAACAAGGTAATCAATGTGGTCAGGCGCCTTTTCTGACACCTCTTGGTAGTTGGCTTGGCCAGTGATATGCAAAATAGCCACCTTGTCGAGCAGCTGAGGAGCTATGGTCACTACGGCACGGTTGATATTACGCGCGCCCAAACCTCCTCCGGTCACTACAAGCAAGGGCTTGGTAGTGTCATGTAAACCGAGCTCAGCCTTGCAGGCCTGCTGCTGTTTGACGGTGAGCGGTTTAAATTCACGTCTTACAGGAATACCCACATAATGCGTGCGGCCTGCTGGATATGGATAATGCTCGGCAGGTGCACCAGTTGCAATAACCTTCGCATACCGCGACAAAATGCGGTTTGTGAGGCCTGGGTGTGCATCTGAGTCATGAATGACAATAGGTATACGGAGCAGCCTTGCGGCCAGGCCTACCGGCAAGCACACAAAACCGCCTTTGGTAAACACGACATCAGGCTTCACTTTTTGCAAGTACGCAATGCTCTGCAATAGGCCAACGCCAACCAGAAACACATCACGGAAATTTTTAGCCATCATTGGCACATCTAACAACTGTTTAAAAATGCTTACCTTGTGGTACCTACGGAGTTTGCCAGCGTAAATCTTTTTAAGCTTCACTTCAAGCGGCGAACGTTTAATGATATCGCTCGCCTGTATACCAAACTTGCGATCGGTGATGACGTATGATTTTAGTTCGGGATCGAGACGTTTAAGCTCGGCCAGTACGGCCAAAATTGGCGTCACGTGACCGCCCGAACCCCCGCCCGCGGCGACGATCTTCATTGGGACCTCCTGTTACTTCTGATTGGGCTTGATGTCCAGTATAACGCGAAATCTGCAAAGCCAAGCCCATTGCAGCTAAAATAAATAGCAAACTCGTACCGCCAAAACTCACAAATGGCAGTGTAATACCGGTGAGCGGGAATATGCCAAGCATAGCACCTACATTCACCACCGTATGAGATAATACCCAACCGAATATACCCGCCATAAGCAGACGGTAGTACGGATTTGCGCTGCCGTCCATAATCCGCAGTAATCGCATGAGAAGCGCCGCAAAGATAGCAAGCACTGCCACGGTTCCCAAAAACCCGAAAATTTCGGCAAGAATTGCAAAGATTGAATCGTTTGCCGCCTCTGGCAGGTAACCGAATGCTTGAATGCTCTGTCCAAGTCCCCTGCCCGTTACTCCCCCGCTCCCCACAGCAATCAGCGCTTGGTCAATGTGGTAACCTTCTTTGTCGTCAGTAACACTGCTATGGTTAAAAAACGTCATGACACGTTCAATACGGTGCGGCGCGATGATTGTGAATGCCACGCCTACCAGGAGGCTTGCTGCAAGCGCTAGACCCAACAACCGCCAACTCAATCCAGACACAAAAAGCATGGTAATAACAATCCCAAAAAACGTAATGCCGGTGCCAAGATCCTTCTGCAGACCAATAACAATCACCGCGAGTGTCACCAAAGTAATGCCCACCGGTACTAGCGTGGCTTGTATATCGTTTGTTTTGCCCTGCTGCATGCGCACAGACAAAAAGCTAGCCAGGAAGACTACAAGAGCAAACTTCATAACCTCTGCGGGCTGGAAACTGATAAAGCCAAAATCGAGCCAGCGGCACGCATCGTTTGCACAAAGGCCGATAGGAGTCGCCTGCAAAATAAACGGCGCAACGCCCAGCAACATTGCCCCTATCAAAAGTTTGCCTTGTACTTTTCGCCACCAATCAGCCGGTACCACGTAGGCTGTCACAAAGGCCCCTGCCCCGAGCAGTAAGTAGAGTACTTGCCGGTACATAAAATGGTTCGGGTCGAGATCTTGTGCAGAGCGCGCCGCAAGCGGCGGACTGATGGCGTAGATGATTATAAGACCAAGCAGCACCAAAATGCACATAAACAAAAGCATCAGCATATCTGGCCGGTGACGGCGAATAAATGCCGATGCTCGTGTGCCCGCCCTCTGACTTATCACCTAATGTAGCCACCTGCGAGCGCAATGACCAGACCGGCAACGCCACAGACTTGGCCGATGATCCAAAAACGCATTGTCACTTTAGTTTCAGGCCAACCAATAGCTTCAAAGTGATGATGTACCGGTGCGCTCAGAAATATCTTGCGATGGAGTATCTTCTTACTAAGGATTTGGAGCATACTTGTGCCGGCGTCAGCAACAAAGACGAAGCCAATAATGGGAAGTAGGAATAGTGTGTTAGTCATCATGGCTACCACCCCAAGGCTCGCACCCAGGCTAAACGAACCTATATCGCTCATAAAGAACCGTGCCGGATATAAGTTGAACCAAGTGTACGAAAGTAACGCTCCCACAACGGTAAAACAGAAACCGGCAACCCCAAGGTTCCCTTGCAGCAACGCAATGACCCCAAAGAAGCCAAACGCCATGGCAGCTAAGCCCCCGGCCAAACCGTCTAGCCCATCGGTTATGTTAACAGCGTTACCCGTAGCCACTACCACAAAGGCAAACAGCGGAATCATAAACCACCCGATATTCCAATCGCCCCATGGGAGATGAACGGTGTCATAACCGAGCTTATAAAAGAAGAACCAGGCAAGCACAAGGCCCACCAGTGTAACGAGCGCAAATTTAATGGGGGCGCGCAGGCCCTTAACGCCACCACCTAAGCCTCGGACGTT
>DATIBT010000043.1:0-7459 GCA_035457345.1 Saccharimonadales bacterium (SeqCode)
GGCGGGCTTCCTTCGTAAAATTGGAGTAAAAAAATGAAGATACTGCACACTGTAGAATTTTATTACCCTTCAATTGGCGGCACGCAGGAAGTTATCCGCCACCTAAGTGAGCGCATGGTAAAAGCAGGCCACGAAGTATACGTTGCTACCACAAAGTTACCTGAGCGCGACTTTACTGAATGGAACGGTGTCCACATTGTCGAGTTCGACCTAAAAGGCAACAGCGTCAACGGCATCAAAGGCCCAGACGTGCAAAAGTACAAAGACTTCCTGATAAAAGAGAGGTTTGACGTAACCATGAATTATGCCGCCCAGCAGTGGGCGACCGATCTTTTCCTAGATGTCATGGACGATGTCAAAGCCAAGAAGGTATTTGTCCCCTGTGGTTTTTCGGCGTTGTATGACCCAGACTATGAGAAGTACTTTGCCAAGATGCCAGAAAAGCTCGCCAAATATGACCAGCTCGTTTTCCTGGCAAACGACTATCGCGACATCAACTTTGCGCGCGAGCACGGCCTTGGCGGCAAAAGCATCGTCATCCCTAATGGCGCCGACGAGACCGAATTCGGCAAACTCGCGACCGAAGAAGAAAAACAATTCATCCGCGCCCGCTACGGGCTGGGTGGTTTGGTCATCACGACCATCGGTAACCACACGAACGAAAAAGGCCATCACGAACTGATGCGCGCCTTCAAAATGCTGCCAGCTACTCCAGCCACCCTGGTAATTGTTGGCACTATCAAACCGCACGACGGCTGCTACGATCTTTGCCAGCTAGGCGCAGACAGCTGCAACAACGGCCGCAAGTTCCTAGGCAAACGCATCATACTTATGGATGGCAGCAACCGCGAAGATGTCCGCGCCCTTCTAAAAGCAAGTGACATCTTTGGCTTCTTCTCTAACATTGAATGCAGCCCACTAGCACTCTTTGAAGCCGTGGCGGCCGGCGTACCATTTGTGGCATCCGCCGCAGGGAACGACCGCGAAATTGCAGCATGGACCGGTGGCGGTGTTATTGTCCAATCTCACAACATGCCAAATGGCCGCGTTAAGGTAAGCGCTAAGGATGCCGTTCGCCAACTAACCAAACTGGCTTACAATAAGACCAAGCGTAAGGCGATGGGCCGCGCCGGCCACGAGGCGTGGCGTAAATCGTACACCTGGGACAAGCTCACACGGGACTATATTGACCTGTACGAAACATTGGTAAAGAAAGGGTAGGATAATGATCATCGTCAAAATGATGGGCGGCCTGGGCAACCAGATGTTCCAATATGCCACAGCCCGCCGCATGGCAGCCAAAAATAACACCAAACTTCTGCTAGATACAACAGGGTATGCCAACATGGCCGCCGGTGACACACCGCGCGAATTTGAATTAGACGTCTATGCCATTACCGGCACCGTCGCTACTCCAGAACAACTTGTCCTCGTGCAGCCGCCCGAGGCAGCACGTTCATTTACTGATAAAGTCATGCGCAAGTTCGGCATAGGCAAAGTCTGGACAATGGGCGAGGGCGACCCCGTCCTCAACCCGTATGTTATGACAGCTCCCAATAACACCTACCTTATTGGGTGGTGGCAAAATGAGAAGTACTTTGAAGACATTCGGGACGTTATTTTAGACGAATTCACGCCCAAGGCCCCACCAAGCGAGCCTAACCAAAAGTACCTGGACCAAATTACTAAATCAAACGCCGTTGCCATTCACGTCCGCCGCGGCGACTACGTAACCAACCAGAATGCCAATGTATTCCACGGGCTAGCCCCCATCGACTACTATAAAGAGTCGATCAAATATATGCAGGAGCACACCGACACCCCTCGCTTTTTTGTCTTCTCCGACGATATTGCCTGGTGCCGCGAGAACCTGCCGCTCGGCAACGACGCCGTGTTTATAGAAGGCAACGGTGGGAAGCAAGCGTACGAGGACATCCGCCTCCAACAAGCCTGTAAGCACAACATCATAGCCAACAGCTCCTTTAGCTGGTGGGGCGCGTGGTTGAACGAAAACAAAGGCAAGGTAGTCATTGCGCCAAAAGTCTGGTTCCAGGATCAAGATGCCAACAGCAAGACCCAAATTGTCCCCGAGAGGTGGGTAAGGATTTAACATGACCCGCGTGCTGGTTATCCGCAACGCCTACGACCAAGACGCTGGCGGGGCCGAGCAGTTTGCCCTCAATCTCTGCCTTGCGCTCGAGACACAGGGCCACCAGCCCCTTCTTATGACCCGCGTGCCTAATATTGTCGCCAAAGCTCAGGCCGCAGGCATACCAGTAAAGCGAGGTATGTGGCACGCCACCCAAGAATGGGGAAAACACTACTTTTGGCGCTTCCCCGCTACTGTTTTATGGTACGTCTGGTTCATTATAGTAAACCGCATACAAGTAGTGCACGCACAGGGGAGGGATGATTTTATTTTTGCCACCTACGCCGCCAAACTATTAGGGAAGCGAATCGTTTGGACTGATCACGCTGATCTGAAGGTAGTTATGAATCTGGACCGCCACCCGTTTCCCTGGCTACGCAAATGGATTGTGGGCGCCAGCCATTACGTCCATGCCGTTATGTGCGTGAGCCGGGCTGAGCTGGAAGAAATCAAAGCCGTCGCACCAGAGCTGGAGAGTAAACTGGTGCTTGTGCATAACGGCGTGTTTTTACCAGAACATGTACAGCCAGCAGAAAAAGACGCCGAGTTTGTAATTGTCACCAATGCCCGCCTAGTACCAGATAAGGGCATTGGCGAACTGCTCGAAGCCTTCGCAGCCAGTACATACAAAACTCGCGCCAAGCTCTGGCTGCTCGGCGCCGACAGCGGCAATACAGGCTTGTACCAACAAAAAGCTGCCGAGCTTCGCATAAGCGGCCATGTGCGGTTTGTAGGTTATGTAAGCAATCCCAATGACTACGTAGCGGCTGCCGATGTATTCGTGCATGCCAGCCATCACGAGGCCTTTAGCTTGGCGATTATAGAAGCAGCCATGCTCGGCCGCGCTATCATAGCCACAAACGTAGGTGGCGCCGCAGAAATTATTACAGAGGAAACAGGTATACTCATCCCCCCTAAAGACGCGGTATCTATCACTACTGCCCTAGACGCCCTGCTTTCCGATCCGGTCCGTCGCCAAACACTAGGGGAACGCGCTAAAATGAAGGCTGCTACAGAGTTTGACTTTACAAAAATTGTAAAAGAGAAGGTTATCCCGCTTTATGAAGATTTACATTGAAGGCACTCCTGTTTTCACTCCTAAGCGCTGGGGAGTGGGGCAGTATACGAAACGCCTCATCGAGGCTATGGCTAAGCTTGAGCCAAAAAACGAATACACCATCTTCGGCTTTCACTTTTTAGCAAAACGCTCTAAGCCATATCTGCCGCTTGAACACCCCAGTATTAGGTATCGGTTTATCCGCTTTTTGCCAGGCCGCGGCTACAGTTTTTTGTTTAAGAAGGGGATTCGCATTCCTATCGATTTACTCCTAGGAACCAAACCTGAGATCGTCCTCTACCCTAACTTTGTGCGTTGGCCACTAGCCACTAAAGCTAAATCAGTGATTGTAATCCACGACATTGGCTCATTCTTGCAATTTGGCCAACATGCCGACCCTAAGAACCGGGAATACATGCGCAAATACGTACCATATTCCATTGAGCGCACTGATCACATTTTCGCGGTATCAGCATTCAGCAAACAAGAAATTGCTAACGTTTATAAAGTAGACCCAAAGCGTATCTCGGTAGTTTCACCCGCCCTCGACCACGACCAGTTTTACGTGCGATCAGACAAAGAGGTAGCCCATGTACGCAAAAAATACGAGCTGCCTCAAAACTTCGTATTATTTGTGAGCACCATGGAGCCTCGCAAGAACCTGGTCGGCTTGCTCGATGCTTTTGCTTCCCTGCCCGCCAAGCTCCAAGACGAATTCCCACTCATGATGGTAGGGGATAAGGGCTGGGCCGACGGCGAAATTAAAGAACGCCTGGAACGCTACAAAGGCCTGCCAATCCGCTGGCTTGGGTACGTACCGGATGAAGATATTGCCGCTGTGTTTACTGCCGCCTCGCTCTTTGTCTTCCCTTCTTTTTATGAAGGATTCGGCATGCCACCGCTCGAAGCCATGGCTTGTGGCACGCCAGTTGTGTGCAGTAATACGTCTGCCCTGCCTGAGTCCGTTGGCGACGCCGCACTCACTGTTGATCCGAATAGTGTCAAAAGTATTGCCGCTGGCATAAAAAAGGTGTTGACCACCCCCACGCTTGCCGCCGAGCTCCGCAAAAAAGGCCTCAAACAAGCAAGCAAGTCAACATGGGAAAACTCCGCCCGGATTGCCCTGGCGGAGTTCAAAAAGCTGGTCGGTGAATAGTCTACCCGCGGTGGTGGCGTGGCTTTGGTATATTACCTTTAAGCTGGTCTTCAAGCGCCTGCATGTCGGCGTCGACCATAATTTTAACCAGTTCCTTAAAGGTAACTTTTGGCTCCCAGCCAAGTACGGTTTTGGCTTTGCTGGCGTCACCAATTAACAGGTCGACTTCGGCCGGACGGAAGTAACGGGGATCAATCTCCACGTATTTTTCCCAGTCTAGGCCAACGTGCTGGAAGGCTTCTTGCACAAACTCTTTTACCGTGTGCGTCTCGCCCGTAGCAATAACAAAGTCTTCTGGCTTATCTTGCTGAAGCATGAGCCACATAGCCTTCACGTATTCTTTGGCATAGCCCCAGTCACGCTTGGAGTCAAGGTTGCCCATGAACAATTTGTCCTGCAGGCCGTGCTTAATATTGGCCACAGCTTTGGTCACTTTGCGGGTCACGAACGTTTCGCCGCGGCGCGGACTTTCGTGATTAAACAGAATACCGCTTACTGCGAACATGTCGTAACTTTCGCGGTAGTTTTTGGTAATCCAGTGCCCATAAAGCTTAGCGACCGCGTAAGGGGAGCGAGGGTAAAATGGCGTGGTTTCGTTTTGCGGAATAGCCTGCACCATGCCGTACATCTCGCTAGAAGACGCCTGGTAAAAACGGGTCTTTAATTTCAGGCGGTGAATAGCGTCGAGCAGGCGGATGGCGCCCGTGGCGGTAACATCGGTGGTGTACTCGGGAATATCAAACGATACACGCACATGGCTTTGGGCAGCCAAGTTGTAGATTTCGTCAGGTTTTATATCGTTGAGGACACTATGCAGCGAACCGGCGTCTGAAAGGTCGCCGTAGATAAGATGCAGCCGTGCTCCGCGGTCGTGCGGGCTTTGGTAAATCGGCTCAAGCCTTGGAGTGTTAAACGTACTTGCGCGGCGAATAATGCCGTACACTTCATAGCCTTTTCTCAGCAAAAGTTCGGCGAGGTACGATCCGTCTTGTCCAGTAATGCCAGTAATTAATGCGCGTTTTGCCATATCGCTCCTTTAATAGAATCAGGTATTATCTTACCATGGATAAGAAAGGAGCGCACGCGATGCAATCTGTTGGAGAATACCTAGAACCCGGCTACGCGCCAAAACCAGACCAATTATTCATGGATGACGCCACGTACGCCAAAGCGCTTGATGCGATTGTACTTACTTGCACCGACATTGCCCTCACTAAAAATGGGCAACTGCTGCTCGGCAAGCGTACGCGTCATCCGCAGCCAGATTGGTGGGTCGTTGGCGGTCGTATGCGGGCAGGGGAAACATTCGCCGCATCGGCAGCGCGGTTACTAAAGAAAGAGCTTGGCCTTGCCGTCACACCCGAACGCCTGGTGCCACTGACCGTCTTTTCGGCCGCCTGGAACCAACGCGCATTCGAGCCAGTCAGCAACGGCACCCATACCGTCTCAATCGTTATGCACCTTGAGGTAAGCGACCACGAAGCCGAGGGCCTGGTCTTTAACGATGAATACTCCGACCACGGCTGGACAGACTTCGCCGGCGTGGCCAACAACGAGCTCCTGCACCCCGCCCTCCACCAGGTAGCCCAAGCGCTCATGGAGCAGAAGGGGTGAGTACCATCGCTGTCGATGCCCGCATTATAAGTTCTGGTACTGGCCGCTACATTCGCGGTCTACTCCAAAACCTTGAGGGCATTGACAGTGACAATATATACCTCGTACTAGTTCGCCGCAAAGACCTGCATTACTACCAGCCCAAAAACCCTAACTTTAAAGTCATTGAGGCGGAATTTGCGGATTACAGTTTTGGTGAGCAGCTTGGTTTTAATCGTCTGCTCCGTTCACTCAAGCCCGACCTTGTGCACTTTTGTATGCCCCAGCAACCTCTGTTATATACCCGGCCAGCCGTTACCACGGTGCACGATCTCAACTTACTACGCATCACCGCAAACGACGATATGAACTGGCTAGAATTACGTATTAAAAAAGGTATCTTTGCCGGCCTGCTTTGGCTTGTTGCCCGCCGGGCCAAACAAATCATTACGCCTAGTGAATTCAGCAAAAAGGACCTCGTAGCCTTTAGTAACATCTCATCCGATAAGGTAACAGTAACATTAGAAGGTGCCGAGAAAGCAGACGCCGAGCCCAAACCCATCGCCGACCTGCAAGGCAAGCGCTTTATTATGTACCTGGGTAGGGCAGAGCCGTACAAGAACAACCGCGGACTCATCCTCGCCCACCAAGAATTACTTGCTACCTACCCGGATTTGCGGCTAGTTATTGCTGGCGCCATAGACAAGCAACGCAAGGCCGATATGAAATGGGTGAGTGATAACGCCTACAAACAAGTAGATTTTGCCGGCTTTATTAGCGACGAAGAAGCTGCGTGGCTGTACAAGAATTGCCTCGCCTACATTGTTCCCTCGTTTATGGAAGGATTCGGCCTGCCCGGACTCGAGGCTATGGGCTACGGCGCGCCGGTCATTAGCAGCAACGCCACGTGTTTACCCGAAATTTATAAGGGCGGCGCGTATTATTTTGACCCGCACAAACCTGGCGACATGGCCCGTGCCATAACCGACGTATTTGAAGATGAAGGCCTGCGGGATCATTTAAGCGAGCGGGGTATACAAGTGCATGGCAGTTACAGCTGGCGGCGCATGGCCGAACAAACACTCGTTGTATATAAGCAGGTTTTAGACCAAAACATCTAAAAACAGATTGACTACTGTTAGCCCAAAAATAGGACATAGGGCGCAGGGGAGTAGGGTGATGTATAAAAATACAACATGCGTAGCTCAATACATCATTTTTGACTCGCAACACCTGTCAATCTGTTAGCGCCAAATCTGCGCCAAAATGTCTGAAGTTTTCCACAGCCACTCCCCCTTCTCTGTTTTTGACATATTTGCATTTTGTGAAATAAATATCAAAATATATATTTTTGCGAATTCCAGCTAGCCACCGAGCTGCCTCCCCTACCCTCCCCCTATCTCCAACAGATGTAGTACTCTACTCTACCCCTGTTAGCACATGCAATATGTCTACTTATAACAGATTGAGCGTACTCACAGGTATGGAGCAACCCACCTGCCCT
>DATIBT010000044.1:0-40742 GCA_035457345.1 Saccharimonadales bacterium (SeqCode)
AAAATAGGCTTATTCATGCTATCTCCATTATACATATTGTCGGTCGAGGGCGGCCACGGTCTCCCGTGGCCGCCCTCTTGCTACCGGGTCATCCGGTCAGCAGTTGCGGCTGTAGCTGATCACGTTCCCCCACGCGTTGATCCCCCAGCGAGGCGTGCAGTAGAAGGTGGCGAAGTTCGTCCAGGCGGTTGCGCTGAAGTTCTCGCCGACGCCCAGCCAGCCGCCGCTCCCGTAGGTGCCGTACCAGTCGAAGCCGGGGACGTAGTAGCCCCACGTGCTCACGCCGGGCGTGACGCCGCCACTCCGCCACACGCTAGAACCGTTGTAGCAGATCCCACCGACATGCGGGGGCGGATGGCGAGTCCCAACAGGTCACCGTTCAGGTCCAGCGTCTTGCAGTACGTGGGAGCCGCCAGCGCGGGCGACTCGGCGACAGCGACAGTGCCGCCAGCGACCACTGCGGTCAGGGCGGCCGCAACCAGTAGCCGCCTCACTATTTGCTTGATGTGCATCTTAGCCTCTGCGTCTCGAATGCCTAGCCGCGCGGCGGTCGCCGCGCAACTTGTAGTGCATCGCCAGGTAATTTTGGCAACGAGGATAATCAAAACATAGGCTCCCTCGGCGTTCAACACTTACTTCATAAATTATGCCGTCAAATAAACTACATGTACTTTGGTATGCGTAAAAAACAGCACGAGCTGAGGTCGTGCCGCACGCAAAAATGGGGCGCGGCCCCCGGACGCAGAGGCTAAGCTACACGGGGGCCGCGCGATCATGGGAAGGGAGCTTGAATAGTGGCATATGCCGCGCTCAACCTTACAAGGATTTTGCGCTGTTTATTCTACGAAAAATACTACAGATCTGCAATATTTAAAATGTCGCAGGTATCGCCATCGGGCAATATACGGATTGCGGCAATGCCACCGATCCGACAGGAAGCTCAAAATGTTCCGAGATTGATATATTGCGGGATAGGTTTGGGTTGCTCGGCGTGCCGATTTTAGGCGGGCTGCCAATTGGCCACGGTAAAAATCCTATTGCTCTGCCAATTGGTACGCAAGCAGTGCTTGACGCCGATGCTGGGACGCTAGTTGTGGAGGCGAAGAATTAAAAACTGAACTTAAAAACAAGGCCTTATTAACAGGGATAGCCGAACTATTTCAGCTCGGCCATCATCAAAAACCTAACATGGTGGATCTGGCAGGACTCGAACCTGTGACCTCTGCAGTGTGAATGCAGCGCTCTAGCCGGCTGAGCTACAGATCCGCACGAACAGCATGGTAGCACTCCTAGGCAGTTTGCACAACGAGCAACTTCTTATCATATTGTTCACGAGCGGTTTGTATGTCGCTCAGGTGGTCGGTTGCCCAATGGTCCAGCGCCTTTACGGCATCAAAGACCGAGAAACCAAGCGGCGTCATTTCGTACTCAACCTTTGGCGGAATAATAGGATACACAGTGCGCTTCACAAATCCGTCGCGCTCAAGCTGGCGCAAGCTTGCGGTTAATACTTTTTGCGAGATGCCCGGAATCTGCCGATGGAGCTCACTGTAGCGCATTTGTTGGTGGCCCAACGCTTTTAAGATAAGCACCGTCCACTTATCACCAATAAGTTCAATGACTTCGCGCCACTGGCAAACAGAGCCAGATGTTGTTTCTTCACGTACCATAAGGTTAGTATAGCACATTTTTGTTGGTACTTCCCTATTTGGATTGTACTGTCTACAATAAAGTACATAACAGGAGATGTCATATGCAAAAAATACTTGTCATTACCGGCAGTACCCGGCCTAACCGCAAGAGCCTGGCTGTCGCCGAATGGTTTCTAGAGGCAGCCAAAAGCCACAAAGACGATTTTGAGTTTGAACTTATTGACCTAGCAGAAGTAAATCTCCCCTTCTTAGACGAGCCAATGCCACCAATGATGGGCCAGTACCACCAAGAGCACACCAAAAAATGGGCCGAAGTAATCGGGCCGGCAGACGGCTATGTGTTTATCTCGCCAGAGTACAACCACAGTTACTCGCCAGTCCTTAAGAACGCCATTGACTTTTTGTATGCAGAATGGCGCCACAAGCCAGTTGGCTTTGTGTCTTACGGCGTAGCCGAGGGCGTGCGCGGCGTGGAGCACCTCAAGACAGTCATGATCCAAGTCGACACTGTACCAATGAACGCACAAGTCAGCTTTAGCCTGTTCAACAACTTTACCGAGGAGGGCAAGGTTAAAGCAGACGAGCATCACCACAAGCAGCTCCAGACGTTGCTCGACGAACTTAAGTGGTGGGGCGAAACACTTAAAGTGGGCCGCGCAAACCGCAAGTCCTACTAAGCGCGTTTTTTGTGTAAATCTGGCCGGGCTACTACAAGCGTTGCAGCCGCAATACTGTACAGCCCGGCTATTACTAGTGGAAACGGCGTATCTGCAAATAGCGACGGTGGCACGAGGCTAATCGCCAAGCTATGCCCGGCATGCGCTAGCATGACCACGAGCAAACTGCCAGTGCGGGCGAACATCCAGCCGTAAATAATTGAGGTAGCAATAAGCCGGATATACCCTTCGGCAATGGGCAGCGGTTCGGCATAGACCTCGCCGCCCGGTGCCAAAATTGGCCAGGAATGCCAGGTCGCCCACAAGAAACCAATAGCAAGGCTCGTCAGCAGCACACTGTACCGTTTTTGCAAAAGACGTTGGCCAAAACCGCGCCACCCAAACTCCTCACCTACCGAACCAGCAAGGAGCGGGCCGAGCATAGCAAGCATAGTTTCTGGGGCGGGTACTCTGAGCCACTCGCTTGATCTACCGCCCGTAAACGCATATATAAGAGTAGCTACGAGCACCAATAGCGCCGGCCCCGCCAAGGCAAGGGCGTACCATTTTATAGGCACTTTCCATACAAGTACCTGCCTAAAAAGCGCACTGGCACTAAGCGATCCTGGCACTAATCCGGCCACCATCACTGCCGCGAGCGATGGTGAATACGCCATAATAACAATAGCCGGCGAAAAGCCGGTATCTGGATTGACATTGGTTATATTGAGATACAAGACGGCAAGGCACGTAATAGCAAAGAGTGTGGCAGCCCACACGCCAAACGCGCGGCGCACCGCCGCCACCGAGTTGTATGCCGAATATTTTACGCCCATAACGCTTACGGTCAGTATAACCCGTGAACGAGTATAGCAGCAAAATCAGGGACTGGCCCCGCGCAGCCCTGAGTACAGGCTGCGCGGGGTGCGCCATCAGGAGAGCCGAAGTTCCCTAGCCATGATGTCTTCGAGCGGCCGCATGAGGCCATCCTCGACCATCGTGGCGCCGTAGTGCCGAGCGCAGTAGGCAGCCTGGCGTGCCACCAGCCCAAACTGGCCACGCGGTTCCGACATGGTCACTTCGCCGACCGGCCAGTGGGTCCTGCCGCAGACCATCAGCTTGCCGGGTTCGAGGCCGAACCTCTCGGCTTCCTCAGGCGTGATCGCCCGGATCAGGTACGGCTCCCGCATCCGAACCACCGTCAGGATTTGCGTGGCGGGTGGCAGGTCAACCTCCACACCGGGCGGCAGGTCCTCGACCGACAGCCAGAAGGTCAGGTCGAAGAAGTGGTCGATGGTGTAGGGGGTATTGGTGCCCGGAATGAGCGCCGCCTTTTCGGGCGGCACGGCGACCATCCGCACGCTCACCAGCTCGGGATGCCCGAACTTCGCGCGGTATTCCTGAAGGGCGGGCAGCCCCTCGAGGAACTTTTCGCCGCTGGGGGTGAGGTCCACGAAGTCCGGGTGCGTGACCTCGCCCAGCCGGCGGGGACTGAACAGCAGTTCAGTGAACAGCTTGGCAGTCTCGACCACGTCGGCGGGATAACCCCCACCAAACGGGGTCTCGTAGGTAACGATTGCCATCACCATGCTCCTTACGAGTACGTGAACGTCAGCTCTTGACGCTGTAATATTTAATCATATTTTGAACAAAAGTAAATAACCCCACGCTGCAGCATTCAATCGCATACATACAAAAAAGACGCCATTACGGCGTCTTGCTGGCCGCACCCGTGGTGGGTGCGGCCAGCGTCGTCACTGCGACTGCCGCTCCGGCAGGTAGAAGGTCGCCCGCGTGTCGAAGCCGAAGCCGTCGACAGAAAGGACGTACGCGGTGTCGCCCTGCGGCGCACCGTATCCTTCCCCCAGCTGCAGTTCCAGCAGCATTGGGTGGGTCGTGGACCGCCCGTTGACATACGCGTCGGAAACGCCCAGCCAAAGGCAACCCGGGGCCAATTCGGCCGACTGAACCGTGCCGCTCAGGAAGCAATCTCGCTGCCGGTAGTGCATCACGCTCACCGTACCGCCCACGAAACGCCGCACACCACCGTCCTCCACGAGGTCGGTAAGGATTGTGCGCTTAGGCGGAACCCCCCAGGCAACCGCCTTGAGGCCACGCTCCCCCTTTACCACCCGCACCAGCATACGCTGACGCTGGTAGGGGTCGGGTTTGAGGTCGTGAGTAGCACGCTGTCCGGTCAGGATGGGCTTCTTCGGCGTACCGCCCACCTTGCGGCAGGCACTGCGGTGGAAGAAAATCCTGATCGGCACGCGGTCTGCGTCCCGGTAGGCCATGCTGGTCGCGAACCCGAAGCCGCGCGCGGCGTCGTAGTGAAGCAACTCGGCCTCGACGGTCTCGGGCTCGGTGGTGCGGTCGTGCTCGGTCATGACTACTCCTTCGAATATGGTGCGGGAAACCCCTGCACCTCGAAGAAGCTAGCCATAACCGTCTGGTGCAGGAAAAGATAGACGGTTAGGCCCGGCTATGTCGTTCCCTGGCAGTAGTCACAGCAAATAACGTCAGTGCCACAGCACACCTCCCTTCGAAGATAATATGCGGGCATTGATGTTTGCTTTTATAACATAAAACATAATTTATTTCAATTATTTCCACCGCGGCTTAGACCGCGGTGGATTGTCGTGTCTGTCTGGCCGTGTCAGTTCTTCTTGGAGAAGACAAGACAAGCGCAGACCCATCCAGCCACCCCGCAAGCGGCTCCGAGGCCCCAGATCAGAGGACGGCCGGGTGCGAATAGAGCACCCACCACTATCCCCGCTACAAGTGAGCCACCGGGGAGTCTCACTGCCTTCTTGCGGCCCGGTATGAGAGCCGTGAGAAAGGCGACGAGCAGCCCAGCGCCAAACGCGCATAGAATGATCTCCACTGTGTCGTACAAAATTTACTCCAATCTATGGAGTGGGGCCGATATAACTGGTGTTTTATTACCATAGTACCCATGCTATATTTTGTCAATTTTGAGATTAGTATTACTGACAAAGAAGAACAGTTAAACCATGAATGGATAAAACTTCATAATTAGTGCTTCTCTGCGCCGTAAACATCAAAACGGCCCCGAGACAACATATTGCCTGGAACCGTTTCAAAGCTTAGGAAGCGTATTATTACTTGGTGCGCGAGAGAGGACTTGAACCTCCACATCCTTACGGACACTACCACCTCAAGGTAGCGCGTCTACCATTCCGCCACTCGCGCGTGACAACCGTTATTCTACAGGGTTAACAGATATAACGCAAGTGGTTTTATGTGCGGGGCAGATGATCGGCAATGTGCTCAAGCGTGTAATCATGCCTCAGCAAGGGCGCAACATCTTTGAGCGTCACGCCGACTTTTACGCCAGGATTTAGTGTGTTGTACGGGTCGAAAATCTTCTTTACCTGTGCGAATATTTCGTACATCTGCTGGCCGTACACTTTTGGCAAGAAAGGCGCCCGCAGACGGCCGTCATTGTGCTCGCCGCTAGTACTACCGCCCAGGGCTAAGACCATGTCATAGTACTCTTCCATGAGTTTAAAGACTTTTTGGCGGTCGCTCATTTTACCAAGGTCAAGGAAGGGCTGCATGTGCAAATTGGCGTCGCCGGCGTGACCCCAAACAGCCGCTTGCAGGCCGTACTTTTCGAATAGTTCGTAGGTTTTACGCACAAACTCAGGGAAACGGTCGCGCGGTACAATGCCGTCTTCTATAATAGGCAGCGCTTTCGCCGCGCCTTCATTGTGCCAGAGTACGGCCGCGGCACTGTGGCGAATCGTCCACAGCCGCTCCTGCTCTTCTTCGTTTTGCGTACCAATGTATTCAACACCAAGTTGACGTAAAAGCTTCTCGGCCTTCTTAGCTTTTTTGACTTGCGCGCTGTCTTTGGTGTCGTCGAATTCTGCCAGCAAAATGAGCGCTGGGTAAGGCTGTTCCACTAGCCCCTTAAGACGAGTAGGGCTGACACGACCCAAAAACTCAAGGAGGTTGCGGTCGACTACTTCGAGCGCACTTGGGCCAAGTTGCAACAGCTGGGCGACAATGCCCGTTGCGTCTTCTAGATCTGGCAAGCTAATTTTGAACAAGGTCGTGCGAGGATTGTGTGGCGTAAGGCCAACAATTGCCTCGGTTATAATCCCGAGCGTACCCTGCGAGCCAACCAAAAGCGGCGTCAAATCAAACGACCCGTCTTTTAGTTTTACCTGGCTTAGCGCGTACCCGGCTGAATTTTTAGTCACGTCACGAGCGTTAGCGTACTGACTTATAAGATCCCAGTTATCAATAATAAGACCGTCTAGCTGCCGGTAAATTTCGCCTTCAAAGCTAGTGATGCCCTTGCGGCGCTGAAGTTCTTTTTTGCTGATACGCTCTGTTTGAATAACCTCGCCGTTTGCCAGCACCACTTCTACGCTTTGCACATAGCGGCGCATATCGCCGTATTTTACGGTTTTCTCGCCAGCAGTGTTGTTGGCAATGGCGCCGCCAACGGTGGCGTAATCTATTGAACTAGGATAGGGCGGCAAGAACAATCCGTGGCTTTGAACAGCCTCTTGAAATGTCCTGAAAATAATACCGGGCTGTATGCGAGCCATCTGTTGCTTAACGTCGAGCTCAAGCAACCGGTTCATGTGCGCCGGAAAAACCAACACGATACCCTGGCCAATCGCCGCACCGCCTTGGTCGCTGCCGCGGCCACGCGCAGTAATGGGTAGTAAGTGGCCTTTTTCTGCTAACTGCCAAGAAAAGCGCGTCACCTTGCGCACGTCCTGGGTGTTTTTTGGATACACAACTAAACTTGGCGTGACCTCAAAGACACTGCCGTCGGTCGAGAAATATTTTCGTACGTCCGGGCTGGCTAATACTTCGCCTAAAACATGTTCTTGTAAGTAACTGGCAACCTTATTCACTCAAACCCCCACTTGGTTTGTCCTTATGCTTACCACTATAGTATCACGTGTTTGGCCGGTATTGGTGCGATTATTGCCACACGCGCTGTTTGTTGATTTCTTCTTTTTCTCGAAACGCTTTTTCCATATCTATGCCCATTTTGTTGGCGATTGTGGTTAATACAATAAGAATGTCAGCAATTTCGCCGGCGGCATCGAGCTCGTACTTCTTTTTAGCGTCAATGCGCATGTTGGCGTGGGATTTGCGAATGCATTTCGCTAGTTCGCCCACTTCTTCGGTAAGCATTAGGTATTCCTGCAGGACAGTCTGATCAGTAAAGCCCCGTTCAATGACCATATCGCGTACATACTGCTGCAAATCAGCAATAGTAGGGTGCTTTGGGAGGGTAAGGTTGCTCATGCACCCATCATAGCAGTGTAAGGTAATCAAAAAACACCCATACGGGTGTGAGTTTCTGCACGCCGTTCACCCTGGGGAGAGGGTGAACGGCGTTTGTGCGAAGGGGTTCAGGCGACCAGGCGCTGCACGTGGCCCTCGAGAGCCAGCCAGTGTTTCTTGGCCTCCTCGCCGCGTGTGTCTTGGAGGGCGTTCAGCGCCTTGACAGCTTCGTTCAGTCCGAGTCCAACCAGCACCTTGCTGAGGTTGCTAGCAGCCTCGGCCCTGGCCGTCAGGAGCGCGGTATAGTCGGCGTCACCGTCACCGGGGTCGTTGGGACCGGCCAACATGGGACGCCTCAGCTGCTCGCGCTGCTCCTGCCACCGGTGCAGCTCGTCGTAGGCGGTCTTGTAGGCCCAAAATGCAGGCCCAAGACCGAGTGTGGGCTTGTCCATGACGTACCTCCTTGCAATCCACCAACATGGTTGTTGGTGGAAAATATCATAGCATAAAAAACAGAAAATAAAACTATTACTACCACGAGTGGCCGGCGGCACTTGCATGCCGGCCACTCGTGTGCCGCGGTCAGAGCATTCTGCGCAGCATTGCAGTGAACATCAGACGATGTCCACCAGGAGGTACATGCCCTCCAGTGCGTGTGGGGTGCCGGTGTCCTTGTCGGGGATCCAGCTCAGGACCGCATACCGGCCCGGCGGAACGTTCAGGTACACGTGCGCCGGCCGCTGAGGCGACAGCGTGCCGAAGTTGTACGCACCGCCCACGAACACCGGAGGCGGACCGCCAGCAAGCCACGCCTGAATCTGTGCGTCGGTCGTGCTGCCCGCTACCTGCGTGAACTGTGCGAAGTGCAGCTCACCGAGCGGATTGCCGATACCACCGGTCCTGTTGGCGATGGTGATGGGACCGTTGTGGAGCGAACCCGTCGTACTGAGCCACGAGAAGCGGTCCACACCGCCCGCATCGGTCATAGTGAGCTTCTGATCCGCGTACGGCTGAATTGCCCGCGGCGTACCGCTCACCTTGAACGACCGTGCCGTTGTCGACGGCCAGATGTTGTTCGCCGGCACCGGCCGCAGTTGCGCCACATAGTAGTTGCCCGGCGGCATGACCAGGTCGAACCTGACCGAGCCCTGCGCGCTGAGTCCACCGTAGAAGGTGGTGTTCTGAAGGAACCACTTCATGGCATCGGCGGCGACCTGACCGCCCTGGCCGGCCTCGGTGATCTTGACATCCATCTGCGCCAGCGTGGCACCGTTGCGGAGCTGGAAGATCTCAGGGTCAGCCTGACTGTAGGCACTGGCCACCTTGACCTTGACAACCGGGCCCGCCTGAAGCACGGCCCCAGCCAAGATCGAGATCCGCCCACTAGCATCCTGGCTAATGCACAGCGTGTTGCTACTGCCAGCCGCCGCAGCCGGGGCTGCCGGACCGCCAACCATCAGGACTGCCGCAAGCACGGCAATCAATGATGTAGCAGCCGCCCGGAATGTTGCTTTTGCTCTCATTGGAGAGCTCCCTTCTGGCCCAAGCAAATTGGGCCACTCGGTGAGTTGCACCGCCTGGACGTTACACTATTAGCGGCACAACTTGGCTAGTATAGCAATATGCTTATGTAAGAAAAACCCTCGCCTGCCGTCCGCTAACAATAGAGCATACCGTCGTCAGTAGTCCTTTATTAGGGGAGGTTGCCCCGCTGCCAGGAGCTATAATCATGAATATGAGACCCCACAACACTCTTTTCTCCTTACAACAAATGATCCTGGATCTGGCGGCTATACACAGGGACCACATGCACGTCGGCAGCGAGCGGCACGAAAACGACATTGAACACAGTTTTACTGTTGGTCTCCTCTGTTGGTTTATTTGCGAACATCATAAGCTTAACCTCGATCAAGCGAAAATACTCAAATATGCTATGGCTCACGACTTTGTTGAGCGTTATGCCGGCGATACAAATACCTACGCCAGTGACAGTGAGCGTCAGCGTAAGACTAAGTTAGAGAAAGTTGCACTGGAACGATTAAGCCGTGAATTTTCTGATTTTGAAAATTTGGTTGAAATTATGCAAGCCTATGAAGCCAAAGCCGATGACGAAGCCCTGTTTGTTTGGACAGTCGATAAAATGCAGCAGCTCATATTGGGCGACATGGATAATTGGCGCCCCTATCGGAAAATCAACATTACCTACGAGCAATTTGAGCAAAAAGTTACTGAACATCTGGGGAAGGCATCACCCCACTGCAAAGAAATATTTAGCGAACTCCTAGCCTATTGCAAAACAACCTACTACGATCGTCCTTAAAGCCAGAAAGGAGATCGGCCCAAAACAACCGACTTAAAAACAAAAAGAATGGTCCAACAAAATAAAATTATGGAGCCATTCTTATCTGATAATTGCATGGTGCGCGAGAGAGGACTTGAACCTCCACATCCTTACGGACACTAGTACCTGAAACTAGCGCGTCTACCATTCCGCCACTCGCGCAAAAAATAATATAAGGTACGTCAGGCTATACTACTATGACGCGCGTCTCCACTTTTGCCCTCATTCGCAGCAAGCTGCTCTATACGGGGCCAAGCTCGGAAAACAGTAATTGCCGCAGGCAATTACTGCCAGTTCCGCCACTCGCGCGTGACATCAAGTAGCATACAAGGTTAACAGATAAAATTCAAGCTCAGCGCGTGCTGTACCGCTGCGTTTTGCCAGCGGCCCAATAGCGCACGTTAAAATAGCGGTCCACAGGGTCAATCAGCGAATGGGCGTTAAAGGTCACAACGTCTTTATTCTGAATATACACCAGCGACGGACGGTACAGCCCAATGGCCGGCACATCGGCAAGCCACTGCTGTGTAAATAGGCTGTATTTTGCCGTACGCAAGTGGGGGTCAAGACGGGTGCGGGCGCTGTCGAGTGCGTCATCTACCTTGGGCGATTTGTAATCTGACAGGTTAAACCCGCGCGAAGTTGCCTGTGAGGAGTGCCAGTAGGCATAGACATCGGGGTCGCGGCCAATAGCGATTTCGTAAATCAGCACATCATAGGCGCGGGGCAAAATAATATTCTGTTGGATATCCTCGGCTTTTATAAGCGCGGATTCAAACTCAACGCCAATTTTACTCCACTGGTCCATAAGTGTTTGTGCAAGGGCCGGATAGTCCCCGCTACTTACGGTAACTAGCCGCAGCTTAAGTGGTTCGCCGTTCTTGACACGGCGCGAACCAGGGCCGGCTTGCGTCCAACCAGCTTCGTCGAGCAATTGCTTAGCACGCGTAAGGTTAGTGTTTGCCTGCCGCAAGTCCGACCGATAGCCGAGCTGGCCGGGCAACAAGGGACCGTCTAGAGTAGTCACCGCGCCCTTAAATAACTTGGCAATAGCCGTGTGATCAGTGGCGAGTTGCAGGGCCTGGCGAATACGTCCGTCGCCAAGGAATGCCGAATCCGTGCGCAGAAACGCATATACGCCGTTGTTAAGCGGTGCATAGGTTGTTTGGAATGTATCCTGATCGAAATCTGGAAGGTGGCTAACTACCGTATCACTAATGCTTGCCACCTCTTGGTTGCGGAGTGCTTTTGGCAGTTCTTCGCGGTCTTTATAGGCATGTAGTTGGAAGCCGTTAAGTTTGGGCGCGCCAAGTACATACATAGGGTTTGCAGCCATACGTACCAAGTAGTGGGTTTGGGCGGCATCTACAGCGCTTAGCCCTTGGAATGCAAACGGGCCGCTCCCTACTGCGGGTGCGCGGTTAAAGGGCTCGGTACGCAGTTCGCTTGGTTTTACCTCTTTCAGCGTGTGTTGCGGCAGCATGCCGACATTCAGGGAGTTAGGGAATCCGGCATAGACGGCGGGTAGAATAAACCGGACCGTTTGCGCATCTATTTTTTCTACGCCAATGTTACGCCAGCTCGCATAGAGGGGCGAACGCGTATCGGCATTCTTAATAAGCGCAAAGGTAAAGATGACGTCGTCTGCCGTAATAGGAGCGCCGTCTTGCCAGCGGGCTTGCGGCCGCAATGAGAGCGTAAATACTTTGCCAGTGTCGTCGAATGACCAATGCTGGGCGAGCTCGCCCACTAGATCACCTTGATCATCATAAGTCAGCAAACTGGCAAATAATAGGCGCGAGGCTGAACGCTCAGCAGGCGTGGCCGCAAAAATAGGATTGAGGTTGTCTATAGAGCCGACCACACCTTCGGTGTAGATGCCGCCCTCGGCAGGAATATCGGTGCTATACTGCGTCGCTGACACGCCAGACTGCCACCAAGCGACACCGCTCAATAGCCCCACTAGCACAATCCAGCCAAGCGCATGGCGGCGAACCTCACGCAAGTTGTCTAGGCGCCTAATAATAAATTTGTGCGCATGACGGAGCGTTACCCGCTCCATCTTGCGCAAGTGACCTTTAATGGTGCGCTTGCTTGGCGCGATCTCTTGTAGCTGGCTGATCTTAGAGCGGATCATCCCCTACCTTTTGCTTACGTAACAATTAAGCCAACCACCAAAGAGCCCACAAATAACACTGCCAAAACGATTGTTGCTTCAAAGAGGTTCTTATCGACGCCGCGGCGGGTAGTGAAAAGCTCACCCGAACTACCGAAGCCAGCGCCCAAACTTGCGCCCCGCGATTGCAACAGAATGCAAAGCGTCATCAGTACGCCTGAAGCAATGGTAATGATGCCAAAAATATTCATACTTTACGTTGTTCCTGACTTGAGTCAACAAGACTCGTTAATACATAGTTTATCAAGCTGATGATCATACCGGCAAGAACGGCAGCCCAGAAGCCAATGTACAGCCCTGGCACGAACAAGCCGGCAAGATACACCGTAACACCATTAACCACCAGCGTAAACAGACCGAGCGTCAGCAAAATGGCTGGCAGTGACAATATAATGATGATCGGCTTGAGCACCGCGTTTAAAATCGACAATATAAGGCCGGCCGACAAAAAGAACGCTATCCCCGCGTCATCTGGATACGTTATGCCGTTACCGTTCAAAATGCGCGCTGCGACCCATAGGCCTAAACTGTTAAATACCCAGCGCAGCAGAAAAAAAATAAATTGGCGTTGCATACTTACGTTTATTGTAGCATTTTCTGGAGCTCGGGGAGTGTAATCGGGAGCTTTGCAGCCATATTCCGGGCGCCATCTTTAGTAATGACAATGTCATTTTCTATGCGGACACCAAAACCTTCATCTGGAATATACACGCCGACCTCATCGGTGAGCACCATACCTTCTTCAAACGTTTCCGGCCGGCCGAGCGGGTCATGCGTATCTATACCGAGGCCGTGCGCAATAGCATGCGGCATAAATTTAAAGACAGATGTGTGATCGAGCTTCACTTTGTCTACAAGGCCAAGCTTACGCATTTCTTCGCCCACAAACGGATAGGCGTTTTTCATGATGACATCTTTTACTGAGGCGCCGGGCGTGAGCAGCGCAAGAAAATGATCATGCATACGAACGACCGCCTCATATACCTGCAGCCAGCGGTCGCTCGGCGTGCCAATTGGTATAGTGCGCGTAATATCCGCCGTGTAATTGCTAACGCGCGCACCAACATCGAGCAGCAACGAGTGTCCAAGCGGATCGTTCATGGCAGGCGAATGCAACACGCACGTCTTCTGCCCGCTCGCAATGATCGGATCAAACCCATGAACAGCACCGCGGCGGCGAAATTCGTAATAGAGTTTGGCGTCGATTTCGTTTTCGTGCGTGTAGTTTTTAAGCTCGGCATACACGGCGGCCAGCCCGTCAATAGTTATATCGACTGCCCTTTGTATCATTTCTAATTCTTCGGGGCCTTTTATGGCACGGAGTTTGGCAATAATCGGTCTCACATCTTCTATCTTGCTACCCTTCAGCTTCGTAACCAGCTTGCGCGGTGCAGGATTGGGCTGGAACTTATACACCCGTAGCGACTCGGGCACAACAGTATATACCTGCTTTTTATTGGCGCGCAGTTTGTTCAGGAAGATCATGCCCTCCCGCTGCTCAAGCACCTTGGGCACGCCGCTGACACTAGTTGCCCTATCTGGCGTGAGGCCGCCCAAAAAGTTTTTCTGATATCTATTGAGTTGCGGAGAGATAAGCCATTCATCGCCAGTATCGGCGTCTATAACTAAGAGCCAGTCTGGTTCTTCAATGCCAGTAAGGTACCAAAAATTGCTTTCTTGCTGGAATTCAAATGCCTGGTCGACGTCGCGTTGCATGCTTGTGAAGGCTGTTAAGACAACCAGGCTGCTTGGTTTCAGTTTTTTTAACAGTCGTTTACGGTTCTGGGTAAAGAAAGATGCTTGCATGTGTCCTTATTGTACTTTGTTTTTAGATGAAAACGGAGTAACATAAGGCACGTTATGAAGATTACAAACATACTCGCCCGACCAATACTAGACTCCCGCGGTGTTCCAACCGTTGAGGCAGATGTAATCCTAGAGGACGGCACGCTCGGCCGTGCCGCCGTGCCATCTGGCGCAAGTACCGGCAGCGGTGAAGCGTTGGAGCTTCGCGATGGCGGTGACGCGTTTGGCGGCAAGGGGGTTGGCAAAGCGGTTGCCAATGTCGTAGAGGTGATTGCGCCTGCGTTGGTCGGCCAGGACGCTACTGACCAGCTTGGCATCGACACTAGAATGATTGAGCTAGACAGTACCGAAAACAAAAGCAAGCTCGGCGCTAACGCCATTTTGGCGGTCAGCATGGCCGTTGCTAAAGCGATAGCCAACAGCCAAAAGAAGCCGCTTTACAAATACATTGCAGAACTGACTAATACCCCTACCTTCAGCATGCCAATGCCGCTCATGAACCTCATTAACGGCGGCAAGCACGCTGCCGGTTCGACCGATATCCAGGAATTTATGATTGTACCGGTTGGCGGCAAGCTGTTTGTCGACCGCATGGCAATTGGTGCCGAGGTGTTTATGGCACTCAAAAAAGAACTCGAAAGCCGCGGCTATAGCACTACTGTTGGCGACGAAGGCGGTTTTGCCCCGGCCGTTAAAAAAGGCAATGAAGAGGCGCTGGAATTGTTGGTTGCCGCCGTTGGCCGCACAAAATTCGAGCTTGGGCGCGATGTTAGGTTTGCTCTCGACGTCGCTTCAACCGAACTGCAAGATGAAAAGGGCGATTATGTCTTAAAAACAGAGGGTAAAACGCTCAGTGCGAGCGAAATGGTGGCCTGGTATAAGGACCTTGCCAGCCGCTACCCGATTATGTCCATAGAAGATGGCTTGGGCGAAAACGACTGGGAAGGCTGGCAACATCTTAACCGCGAACTGGGCGGCGATATCCAACTTGTTGGCGACGACCTGTTCGTTACCAACACTAAGCTCCTTAAAAAAGGCATCGATCACCACGCCGCTAACGCCATCCTTATTAAGCCAAATCAAATCGGTACCCTTACGGAGACCTTCAAAGCGGTGGGCATGGCGCACGAAAACCACTGGAATAGCATCATGAGCCACCGCTCTGGTGAAACTGAAGACACGACCATTGCCCACCTTGCCGTCGGTCTAGGCTGCGCACAGATTAAAACCGGCTCACTCAGCCGTAGCGAACGCCTGGCCAAATACAACGAGCTGCTCCGCATCGAAGAACAACTCTAGCTGCACAATTAGGGCCCGATCCAACAGTTACTCGAAACCGCTTCTACGGAGTTGTTTTAATATTATCTTGCACAAAGTTGAATTATCGTCAACAATAAGTAGTAATGTATGTCTCGCCTGAATCCAAGGGGCATATCGAGGCAACGCGCCAGCTCCCGCCCCAACCAGAACGCGAACTAGCCCCAGCGACACGCGCCGCATATTTTTACCGTGAGCTAGCAACGCCAGATATGTTGCCTGCGCCAATAGAGAGTGACGACGAGCCGGTCATCGCCACCATTACCGACGCCGTCACCTTCGAAATAAACGGCGCACCGGTCATGCTGCGCGGCCACCAGTTATTCATCTGGAATAGTCTGCTTTTTCTGCGGCACAACGAGGATGGCATCTCTCGCTCGGATGTCATTGCACTTGGTTTTGCAGAAGATGCAAATGTCGAGGTAACTAAAACGAACCTCTGGAAAATAAATGTCAAATACCTGATGGATAAAGTGAACTCTGCCGCCGGTATGAATATTATTACCCGTTCCGGCAGGACCAAGCAGGTACGGTATCATGTGCACCCGAACCTAGAAGTCCAGCTTGCCGAGCAGCCCGAGCAGCGCCCTGAAGGTTGGTATGAATACGCGCAAAAAATCAATGGCCCGCTCATGCGGCTTGAAGAGCCCGTGTTTATCAGTGCCGAGGGAGACGATGCCGAACCGCTGGAGATTATTATTCGAGATGATGACACTATTGTCGTACATAATGTTGCCCATATAATCAGTCACAACCGCCGGGCGCTCCTGCATTTACTCATGCTGAATAACGGCAGCGAAATGACGCACGAAGCAATGTTCCACCTTGGCTTTCACCCCTACGCGAACCATGAAGAAGCTGCCAGGCGTGCAATCTCCCTCACCGTCAATGTGCTCAACCGTATAGCAGGCGATACAGAAGAGAACCCCTTCTTAAGCCAACATTTCGGCATTATTGACAGTTCGACGGTCATGCTAGAACGCAATCTTAAAATCGTTGATACGCGGCTGCCGGCCAACGTTAGCATCCCCGCCCTCAATACGGTACGCGAAGAGTTTGAACGTATGAAAGCAACGATAAACACCCAGACCATGGCAGATACTGTCCACCGGCTGTTTTCAGAGCGCGACCTTAGCGGCATACCGCTACAGGATTTGTACTTCGCCAGCCTACGCTACGGCGTTGTTCTGGATGAGCTGCGCGGTACATCTACTGTCATAGATGATCTATATGAAGTATCCTATGACACCCTGCTTGCAATCATGCACCCCGGCAAGCTCAACCCTAAAATAACTCTGAAGGAAGTGTTCCATGTGCATCGCCGGTATGGCGCACTTGAGAGTCGTGCCCTGGCTGCTCTGCGGGATGCCCCATTGCGCGAGACCGTGACGCCCGACGATGGCGCGGCCGAAACAGAAGAGGGGGCACTGGGCCCAGAGCGGTTTACCGACACGCCCCTCCATCATCTCATCCGGCAGGCAGAAGCTGAAGACCCTGCCACCAGAATACAGCGCTGGCTCAGCGGCACTTACGCACATACCATTCTCAAAGTATTTGGCCGCTCCGCAGCCGAGGCCCAAGCAGTTGCAAACCATTTTTCCCCAACAGGCAAGCCACACCAAATGCTTCTACGTACCGCCCTGCCGTATGTCCGACGATATATCACTGCTATTGCAGAGCTATTCGCCGATGACGCCATAAGCGAAGATGATGAGTCAGTGGCGAGCTACCGTCAGGCCCTCTACTACCTGGGCAAAATGGCGGGCAATCCAGCTCGCGAAAAACCCATTATGACATACACAACACTACGCGCAACCGACCCGGCGTTCGGTGCAGACCCGTACTTATACTCGGCAAATGCCTGGGCACTGCTCGCCACTTTTGCTAAGACACATCCTCTGCCGCGTCGGCCGTAGCCTTCTTGACGCGTGCGGCAGCGATTGTCGGCCAAAGCAGCTTTGTTTTTCCCTCGCCTATCACTGCCACAATTTGTGCGCGCTGCGCATTCTTAACTGCTCGCAAGCTGCCGAACGATTGTATAAGTTTCTTGCGAGTGGCCTGGCCAATACCAGTAACTTCATCTAGCTCGCTGGCTGTTTGTTTTTGCCGTTTAAGCACCGTATGGTAGCTCACGGCAAAGCGGTGCGACTCGTCGCGAATGCGTTGCAGCAACTTAACAATATGCGAGTCCTTCGGCAGAAGCACCACATAAAAATCGTCAAATTCACTTACAAATGCCTCCGGATAGGCGGTTGTATCTAGAGTGACATTAGACCGTGTTTTATGGATTACAATTTCCTCCAGCCGTTTTGCCAAGCCAACCGCCGGCAGGCTGACCCCGCGTTCTTCAAGCGCGTCGAGGGCTGCACCGAGCTGTCCCTTGCCACCATCAATAAGTAACAGATCTGGCTTGGGCCAATCCAAGTGTTTGCCGCTAAACCGGCGGCTAATAACCTCGTTCATATGCGCAAAATCGTTATTGCCAGGAATACGCATTTTGAATTTGCGGTATTCGGCTTTGTCGGCCACCCCGTTGCTCGCCACTACCATACTAGCCACATTATTAGTGCCGGACATATGACTAATGTCGTACCCCTCGATCCGCCGTGGCACTCCCTTCAAGCCCAACAGCCTACTAAGGCCAGTGAGTGCTTGGTCCTTGCTAATATCCATGAATTCTCTGTCGCTAAACAAAATCTGCTTTTGTAACTGCTTCAGGTTGTAGATTTGGTTGCGACGCTTTGCCGCCAACTCGAACTCCTGGTGCGCGGCGGCTACTTTCATTTCTGCTTCAAGTTGGCGGATAAGTTTGACTCGCTCGCCTTTTAAGTACAGCATGAGTTTACGCAGTGTCTTTTTATAATCGCTGCTGCTGATTTTTTGCTCTTCTACCCCCGGGCACAGACCCAAGTGATACTGCAGGCACACGCGCGCAGGCATAGTGACGTGCGTAGAATACGGGAAAATCTTGCGCAGATAACGCAGCGCTTTCTTAACAGCAAAACCATTGTAATAAGGGCCGAAATATTCAGCGCCGTCGTCGAGGGGCTGGCGAGTGAAGCTTATGTATGGGTACGCGTCTTGCATGGTGATGCGCACGAATAGCTGCGATTTATCATCTTGAAGCAAAATGTTGTAGCGGGGCTTGTACCGCTTGACCATCTCGCTCTCTAGAAAGAGGGCGTCAATTTCGGACTCGGTTATTACCCAATCGGTGTCGGCGATTTCCGCGACAAGGGCATCAGTCTTGGCATCGCGCACACGGCTATCTTGAAAATATTGCCGCACCCGATTTTTAAGAATCGCCGCCTTGCCAACGTAAATAATCTGGCCTTTGGTATTTTTGTGAAAATATACGCCAGGTTGGCCAGGAAGCGTTTTAAGTTTTTCCTCTAACTTCTTGTTCATGCAGTAATAATTATAGCTTACGCGCGGTGTCAGCCGCCATTGCCTTAATGATCAGTCATTATATAATAAGAACCGGCCACCGACATCTGGAGGAGACATGGCACTAGAAGATGGCAACGCGTCTTGGGGTGACATGGTCAAGGCGGCGCTTCGGCAAGCCCGCCTAGCCACTGAAGCGAACAGTGCAAACCCGGCGGGCTATCACCTGCGGGGCGACACACTGTTGAGCGCTAGTCTGATTCTGCGACTACGCCATCCCAATAATCCCGTCTGGGCGCTTGACTGCCTTGAGGCAGCCGAAAAAGCCTTACGCCAGGCCGAGGAGCGGGCTGTGTTTTTGCAGGGAGTCACGCTCATGCAGGTCCACAGCTCGCTCGGGCTGCTGCTCCTGTACCGAGCCCGCCTGCGAGACGACAACGCCCTAGCCGTACAAGCAGGCGATCAAATTCAGGGCCCACTGCAACTCTTGAAAGGTATGGCGAAAACCGACCCGACAGTAGTAAACGCACTCACAGCGGCCCGCGTAATCCAGAGCAACTTCCTGGCAGGGAGCCTCTTGGGCTACCCATGCCCACCCCGTCTAACTGTTGCACGCCAAAGCCTTCAGCTGGCCCACCGAACCATCAACGATGCCCATAAAGGCGGGAGCCACCCACAAGGCCTGGTAGTCGTCTGGCTGGCGAGAGCCATCTTGGAGGCTCATGCCGGCGATCATGCTCGGCTAACCAAATACGCGACAAGCGTTATCACACTGGCAAGGGGCTGCAACGATGAGGTCTCGATGGAAAACGCACAAGCGCTGCTCAAAGGCGGCGTAGAAGCGATGAATCGCCTCGTACTGGAGCGCAACGCCGATATGCCAGACGATGTCTACGCCCAGGGCTAGTTCTCCAGAGGTGGCTTATAATACCCTGCTCGGGAAGAGCCCGTAAAGGCCTGGGGGCCTTGCATTACCCGGCTACGTTAACGCCGGCAGTTTCAAGATTATATTTTTTATTGTATAATATGCATACCCAAGACCCCACCGGGAGGATTTGTGGAAGAGGTAACCAAAGAGCAACTCGCAAAGATGGCTCCCCGCTTTCTACGCGAGCGCGAAAACCGCATCGCCGACGGCACTGCCACATGGGATGACTATCACCAAGCTGGCGTCGGCTGGAGCGAACTGGCCGAATCGGCCTGGTGGCTCCGCATGGAAGGCTGGTGGCGGGCAGCGGCCCTGTTTGGCCAGTTCGCAGTTGAGCGCTTCGACGAGGCACTCGCGCGCGTTCCGGCAGGCAGTCTGGTACCAGCCCTCGCCATCCGCACCGACAGAGCCATGGCGCTCGTCAGAGGTAATCGCCAATCCGATACTCACCTGCCATGGACGGCGCTCAACGAGCTGGACGACATCATCAGTGGACTGACCGTCACGCTCACGGGTGCCCCGGGCGACCTGCGCGCAGCCGCCATCCACCAACTGGCCATCACGCACGGGTTCAAGTCCCGGCTCTGCTGGGGCAGCGCCCTGGGTTTCCGGAAAAGTGTGGCGCATGCCCGCGCCGTCCAGTCCAGCGCCGACGCACTGGAGTACTTCGACCTGGAGGCGATGAACTCGCCGGACCGCGAAACGGCCTACCGCACGCACCTGATCATGCAGGCGCTGGCGCAAAGCCGCCATGGTAATGCCAACGCACGACGGCAACTATGCAAGCTCGCCATCCGTTCCGCGCAGACGAACGGTGACGCGCGACACCAGTACCGTGGGTGCCTGGTCTACCTGATGGGCGGCTTGGGCGAGAAACTCCTGCGCAAGCGACGGGACACCAGTGTCGTCCTTGCCGCTCTCTAACCGGCCCGGGATAGGGTCCGTTGTAGGCCGAGGGCCTCTTTGCCAGATACGTGAAAGCTGGCCATAACTTGTGCGCTTAACTACTTGAGCGTAGAGGTTACGGCAATCTGCTCACATGCGGCAGAACACGTTGTTGTCTTGATCGCACAATTCTCACAGATAAGGACAAGGTTGTTGCACGCCATATTTGCACAATTTTCGAAGTTACTTGTTTTGGCGTCACAATGAATGCAATGACCGATGTCTTTGGCCTTCTCGCTAAAGGCGGTAACAAGACGGCGGTCGAAGACATAAAGTTTGCCTTCCCATAATCCGTCGTCGCCATATGTCTCGCCATATTTTACAATGCCACCATCAATTTGATACACCTCTTTAAACCCACGATTTTTCATGAGCATGCTGAGCACTTCGCAACGAATGCCGCCGGTGCAATAGGTGACGACCGGCTTATGCTTAATGTCGGCATATTTGTCGCTTTCGAGCTCTTCCAGAAAATCGCGCGTGGTGGTGGTATTGGGAATGACGGCATCTTTAAATTTACCCACTTTAGCTTCGTAGGCGTTGCGGCCATCAAAGAAGACGACGTCGTCGCGCTCTTCGACAAGCTTGTGCACTTGCTCAGGCTTGAGGTGCTTGCCGCCGCCAATAATGCCCTGTTCGTCTACTTTTATTTCGGCCGGTGCGCCAAAGGTGACAATCTCGGGACGAACACGCACGCTCAGCCGGGGAAAATCGTCCCGACCGCCCTCAGACCATTTAAAAACAATACCCTTGAATGGTGCGTAGGATTTTGTTGCCTTAACATAGGCTTTTAGATTTTCAATATCACCACCCACCGTACCATTTATGCCATGGCCGGCCAGCAAAATGCGTCCTTTTAGGTTAAGGGACTCGCATAGTGTCCGTTGCCATAACCTGACAGCTTCTGGATCGGCTATCGGCGCAAATTTGTAATACAAAAGGATTTTTTGCATATTCGGCTGGTTATTATACCAGAAAACGGTTGCAACAGATATAGCTTTAACGGTATCATAAGTAATAATACGACCGGACGAGCCGGTCCGCTATTCTGTAAACGTCTGGTCAGCGCACCAGACAGGCACGACATTACTCAATAACACCAACAACGCTCATTATCTAACCCGAGGATCTTACATGGGAACCACACGTAAAAGTTTGGCTATTTTCTGGCGTGTTAACATGCGCTGGCCTGGCTTGTTTTGGGGGACGGCCTTTCTCTTTAGCGCTGGTTTAATCGCATCACGCATTGTCTTACCCCTTATTGCCGCGCATACAATTAACAAATTGGTTGAGCTGAACGGCCAACCCCATGCAAATTATTGGGACGTCTTTGTGCCGATTCTTATTACTTTTGGCGTTGTCATGGTGATAGCCCGGACAATCACTGAGGGCGCGTTTGTATTGCTTTCAAAACTTGAAACTAAAGCTCGGCCCGCATTACAAAACCGCATTTTTGATATGTTCATGAATCAAAGTATGGCCTTCCACGCCAACAACTTTAGCGGCGCGCTTGTTAACCAAACCAATAAATTTACCGGCTCCTACATTAGCCTGACCGATCTGTTGCTTATTAATGTGCTGGAATTCTTAGTGAGTATCGTAGTAGCTATAGGGGTCATTACCTTCTTTACGCCCGTGATTGGCGTGGCTATGTTATGCTGGACGATTTTCTTTGTGTGGATAAACATGATGCTGACCAAACGGCGCATGTACCTTTCGCGCATCGCCACCAAGGCAGACAGCGCCCTTACCGCCCACCTGGCAGACGCGGTGGGCAATGTCTCCGCCATTAAAGCCTTTGGCCGCGAGGAGCACGAAAAGCAGACCCACAGCATCAAAGCATATGACCGCGCCAACAAAAAATACATCTCGTGGATTAGAGCAACTAAAAACGGCTTTGTGTTTGGCCTCCTCATTGGTTTTCTGCAGTTGACTATTCTTGGCCTATCGGTCTGGTCGGTTATGGAAGGCAAAATCGATATTGGCGTCTTCCTGCTTGTACAGGTATATCTTACCCAAATCATCACTCTATTATGGGGGCTGAGCGGCATCACCCGCAATATTGAGCAGGCAGTGAGCGACGCCTCGGAAATGACTGAGATTTTAGAGGAGCCACTTGGCGTCGAAGACCCGCGCCATCCCAAACCACTTACCATCTCCAAGGGCGCTATTGGGTTCAACGACATTACGTTCGCGCACGACGGCAACGAGGATACATTATTTAGCGGCTTCACCTTGCGGGTAGCGGCCGGCGAAAAGATTGGCCTTGTGGGCCACTCCGGATCTGGCAAAACTAGTCTGACGCGTCTGCTGCTGCGGTTTATCGATGTGGACGCTGGCAGTATCACCATTGATGGACAAGATATCCGTAAAGTAGCGCAGGCTGACCTGCGCCGGTATATTGCGTACGTCCCACAAGAGCCAGTCCTGTTCCACCGGAGCCTGCGTGACAACATCGCCTACGGCAGGCCAGATGCAACCGACGAAGAGGTGGCCCGGGCCGCCAGGCTGGCACACGCGGAAGAATTCATACACAAGCTCCCTAAAGGCTACAGCACGATGGTTGGCGAGCGCGGCGTTAAGCTGAGCGGCGGACAACGCCAGCGTATTGCCATTGCCCGCGCCATATTAAAAGACGCACCGATTCTGTTGTTAGATGAGGCAACTAGCGCGCTCGACAGTGAAAGCGAAAAACTCATCCAAGACGCCCTTAAAAAGTTGATGAAAGGGCGAACCACCATTGTTATCGCCCACCGGCTAAGCACAATTCAAAAAATGGACCGTATCGTTGTACTGCATGAAGGTCGTATAATCGAGCAAGGAAGCCATGACGAATTGCTTAAAAAAGATGGCACGTACGCCGACCTTTGGAAGCATCAGTCGGGTGGGTTCATAGAGGAATAACTATGAAAAAAAACATCAACAAACAATCAATCAGGCTCTTTTGGGAGCACGCCAGCCGCTACCCCTTCCGCGCGTACGGGCTGCTGATTTTGGTACCTGCCACCATATTCCTGCACCAATTTTTGCCGCCACTTATTTCTGCTGACATACTGAATCGTTTAAGTACGGGCAATTTTGTACCGGGCGATCTGTGGAGTAGCTTTGGCGACAGCCTTATTTGGTATGCCATCATTTCGTTCCTAGGCGGCATGATGGGCTGGCGCCTGGTCATTTACTTCCTCTGGTCGCTATATATCCGCGTTTCCCGGGACATACACCAGCGAATTTTTGGCCACCTCTTGACCATGAGCGCCACCTTCCACGCCAACCGCTTTGGCGGCTCCCTCGTCAGTCAAGCCAATAACCTGGCGAACGCCTATGGCCAATTCGCCAACACAACTATCTTTCAACTCATACCTCTAGTGGTGAGCCTTGCGTTCACAGCAATTATTTTGTTGCCCCGCGCACCGTTGTTTGTGGGAGTACTGTTTGTCATCAGCGCTATCTACATAGTTGTGGCCATCTTGACCACCAAGAAGTTACGCACCCTAAATGCCATTGTGACTGAAGCGGGCAACACGCGCACCGGCCAATTAGCCGATACTATAGCCAACATCATGGCCGTGAAGAGCTTTGCCGCTAGCGCCACCGAAGATAAACGGTTTGCCAAAGCCAACCGGCACTGGGCACAAAGTGAACGCAACGTCATGGTTGAAACGCTCAAACGCCAGACGCAATTCGCCGGTGTCGGCACAGTTATGGATGTGTCGGCGCTTGGCCTGGCCGTTGCATCAGTGGTTGTTTTTAAGGCAGATATTGCAACGGTATTCTTAGTCCTCTCTTACACCGGCAATGTCCTCTGGAAGCTCTGGGATTTTAGCAACTCGGCAATGCGCGAATACAACACAGCGCTCGGCAACGCCAAGTCCATGGTAGAAATCCTTGGTAAAAAACCGCTCGTGCGCGACCCGGTGAAGCCAGAAGATGTACGTATAAACAAAGGCGATATTGCCCTCCAGCATGTCACCTACGCCCACGCCGACTCACGCAAAGACGCCCTGTTTACCGACCTATCACTGCACATACAGGCAGGCGAAAAAATCGGCCTTGTGGGCCACTCCGGATCCGGCAAGACAACGCTCACCAAACTATTGCTGCGTTTTTCTGACATAGATGCCGGCACCATAACTATAGACGGCCAGAACATCGCCAAGATTACGCAAGAAGACCTGCGACGCAATATTGCTTACGTTCCCCAAGAACCACTACTGTTCCATCGCACCATTACAGAGAATATTGCCTACGGTAAGCCAAATGCGACGCGGGAAGAAATCGAAGAAGCAGCCCGCCGCGCCCATGCTGCCAAATTTATTGCCAAGCTGCCTAGGGGGTATGCAACCGAAGTTGGCGAACGCGGCATCAAACTTAGCGGCGGACAACGCCAGCGTATTGCCATTGCCCGCGCTATCCTAAAAGACGCACCCATTCTCTTGCTAGACGAAGCCACCAGCGCCCTGGATAGCCAGAGCGAGAAACACATTCAAGCTGCATTATGGGAGCTCATGGAAGGCCGCACGGCGATTGTGATAGCCCACCGCCTCAGCACCATTCAGCGCATGGACCGCATTATTGTACTGGACGACGGCGCTATTGTTGAACAGGGCAGCCACGATCAATTGCTTGCAAGGGGCGGGATCTACGCCGAGTTGTGGGCCCATCAGTCGGGCGGTTTTATAGAAGAATAACCTGTTATTCTTTCGGTCCGGCTGGCGTGTCGCCCTCTGTCTCGCCAGTACTTTCGGCTTCGCCTTCGTTGGAACCGTTCTCTGACTCAACATCTGATTCATCTTCAGCAGTGCCAGCAGCAGCCTCGTTCTGGGCAGCCAACGCAGCAGGCTCATAGACCGTTGCAATGAGCAGTTCTGGCTCGGCTAGAACCTCCACGCCTTCTGCTGGAACAATATCCGCAATAGTCACGTGGTCGCCAGCGCCAACCAACCTACTGCTATCCACTTCCATGAAGTCTGGGAGGTTTTTGGGCAGTGCTGCAATTGCTACGTTCTCGGTGGTTTGCAAAATAACTAGGCCAGCCTTCTCGGCTTCTGTTTCGCCCTCATTTGCGATGCGTAAGGCAACTTCGGTTTCAACTTTCTCGTTTTGCTTCACGACATGCAAACTAAGGTGCCGCAAATGCCGCTTAACCGGGTCGAGGTCGGCCGATTTAATCATGGCCAACTTCTTACTCTTGCCAAGTGTTAGCTCAATTGGCTGATGCTTACCGGCTTTGTGCCATGCTTTTGTCGCTTCCTGAGCCTGCAGAGTGACGGGCTTGGCTTTCATGTCGCTACCGTACACAACGCCAGGCACAAAGCCCCGCTTGCGTAACTGTTTTACTTTTTTGCCTAAGATTTCGCGTTCTTCGACAGTCAATACAACCTTATCTCCCATAACTGAAACTCCTGTTTCTGTGCCCCTATTATACCATTAAGCGTCTTGTGAAAAGATAATCAGGCTATAAGGACCAATGGTAACCAGGCCCTTATTGTTCTCCCCGACCGTTACCTCGGGGCAGTCTACCCCGTTAAAATCCTCACTGTAGCCCTTCCAGTCGCTGTTAAACCGTGGGCGCCACACGCCAGGCTGCGGGAAAGTAAGTTCAATAGCGTCGTGCTTGTTGTTGCTAATATTGGCGACAACCACTACGTCGTCGCCTGCGCCGCCCTTATCCCAGCGATGATAAGCGAGCCATTTTGCGTCAGTATCACAAGCAAAGACATGTATATGGGGGCCAAGCAACCCTGCGCTGTTACCATACGTGTTTTGGCGCAATTTTATGAGATGGCGATAAAGCGTTACCACACCCTCAAACCGGTCGACATTTTCCCAATTTAGTGGCTGCCAATGATTAAACGCACCAGTTTCCATGCATTCCTGGCCCTGGAAGAGCATAGGAACCCCGGGAGCGGTCAATAGCAACCCGGCCGCCAATGTGGAGCGTTTGCGAGCATAAATGTTTGTCGCGTCCCCTGGAGCTATTTCTTCGTCGAGGCGGGCATGGCCATTGCCTGCTGCGTCGGTGTCGTGTGACTCCGTAAATATAACCCGTTGGAACGGATCGTTATTGTATTGGCCATTTAGGATATAGCGGATTTTCTCCATATCACGCGACTCATCGGCTATAGGATCAAGCACCTCCCGCACACAGGCCGCAAACGATACATCCCACTGGGCGTTAAAACCAGCGCCGCCGTCACTGGCAGGTTTTGTTATCCATTCGTTGCCTTGCAGATCTTCGGCAATCGATATGCCATGCGGTTTATCGGCCACCAGCTTAGTTACGTCTTGCAATACTTGCCAGCCCTCCGGAATGTCAGGCGCTTTTTCGGTGAATTCGGTGGTCACTACTTTTCTGATGGCCAGAACAGCGTCGAGCCGCAGCCCGTCTACGTTGCACTCGTCGAGCAGTTGGCGGGCGTGGTCGGTAATAAAATCGCGCACTTCTTGGCGGCCGTAGTCAAGGCGCGTGTCGCCCCAAGGGGTCTGCGAGCGCCAGTCGTTATAGAAATAAATGCCACCTTTGCCGTCTTCGTTCCAGCCGTCGAATTGCCAGAGGTTCTGGGTTTGGTCGGTGCTGAGGTGGTTGTAAACAACGTCGGCGATCACCCCAATGCCACGCTTGTGTGCTTCTCTTACAAAATGCATAAAGGCATGACGGCCGCCATACGCTGCATCTATGGCGTAGAGGTTGATGGGAGTGTAACCCCACCACTTGTCCTCCCAGACTGAATTAATGGGCATGACTTCAACAGCGTTGACGCCTAGGCTTGCTAAATAGTCGAGTCTTTCAATCGCTTCAGTAAACGTACCTGGTACCTCTGGGTCTGGCCGGTTAAAAGTACCGACATGCAATTCATAAATAAGGAGTTTTTGCACACTAGGCAACGTAAAGTTGTCATCACCCCAATCGAACGCCGGATCAACAATGATTGTTTTGTCACCACTTGCCGTAAGTTGGCGCGCCCTCGGATCGTTGCGCAACAATTGCTTGCCCTTATAGTCAATAACATACTGGTATTCTTCGCCCACCTTTGCATCTTCAATGTTGAGCGACCATGTGCCGTCCTCGGCCCTCTCTAATGCATGGGCCTTGTAGTCCCAGTTATTAAAATCCCCCGTAATATGCACGCTCTCAGCAAAAGGCGCCCACACTCTAAAGTGTACGCCACCAGCATGCACCACTGCACCTAGCGCCCACCGTTTCGTCATTTGCATTCATTATGATAAAAATCTCGCGTCAGCACAAGCGGTATGGCGTGCTAGAATGAACCTATGTTATTTGGTATCGGCCTCGAGGAAGCCATACAGGCAATCGGTCTCATCGGCATTTTGGCGATTGTATTTGCCGAATCCGGCATGATGGTCGGATTCTTTCTGCCCGGTGACACCTTGCTATTCACCGCCGGCTTCTTAGCGCAAACTGGCACCCTTACCGTAAACGTTCACCTGCTTGTTTTCTTAATTTTCCTGGCGGCTGTGGCGGGCGATAACCTAGGCTACCTTATTGGCCACAGATACGGCCGTAAGCTGTTCAGCAAACCGAAATCCCTTATTTTCAATAAAGAGAACCTGGCAAAAGCCGAAGGGTTCTACGAAAAATACGGCGCTATCGTGGTCATGATCGCCCGCTTTGTGCCAATCCTGCGCACCTTTGGGCCAGTAGTAGCAGGCCTTAGCAGCATGAGCTACCGCTCGTTCCTTATGTATGACCTTATCGGCGGCTTCCTGTGGGCCACAAGCATTACCTATCTTGGGTACTTTGGTGGCGAATTCTTACACTCTAAAGGAATTGATGTCGAAATGTTAGTGCTGCCAATAGTGGGCCTTGCGGTGTTGCTGAGCATTGCCTCACCCCTCTACCACATTTGGAAGGATCCAAAAAGCCGCCAGATTTTACTCGAGCGGCTTAAGGTGAAAAAACAATCAACTAAAGCTGATTAATATCGTTAGACTTTTCGATCTCTTTGCTGACTAAGTCACGCAGAATCTCTGCCTTAGTCTTGCCCGTTTTGTAAGCGGCCCAGCGCAGATAGTTGTAGATTGGGCGGTCAATAAAGAAGTTGAAGCGCATGTCTTTGGCTTGGATGTCGTTGTCGGCGAGGAATTTTTGCATGATACCCTCAAGATTTTCCTCAGTATACTCTTCGCGCTTGACCCAGCCCTCTTCTACGCCGGTGGCGAAGGCGTTTTTGTCGGCTTGTTCGTGAAGCAGCAAAAGCACCGGCTTTTTTTGCTGGACTGCAAAGGCCACCTGATACCCCACGCCAAAGTTCTCATGACTAGTCTCGGCAATCACTACATCCGCTTTGTTGATTACCTCAAGATTCTCTTTATATACTTTTGACCAATCCGCATATTGCACGCCTGGCTTCTGGCTTCTTTCATACGCGCCCTCAATCCAGTCATAAGCCAAGCTATGGCCAGTCTGTTGAATAATTGATATCATCTTACGTAAGGTGATAATATCTTTCTCGAGTGTGGGCCGGGAAGTAATAAGATGGACTTTCATTAAATGCTGTTCTCGTATATTATGGTTCTTTGGGTTGCCTACAGGCAATTTTATCATCTATCATAATATATCCAATAATTTACTACAATACCTACAATACGCTATGTCAATTATTAAAACTGCCCACAGGCTTACCTCCCTCATGCACGGCCCTAATCCCAACGATGAAACTATAGAGGCCTACAACCGTAGGTTCGGCAAATATCTAAAGCACACTCCCGCCTGGTACAACGAAAGTCACAGGCCCTTATTAAATTGGATAGATTTTACTCTTGGCACTATACCTCGGGATGGTAAAATCCTGGAAATTGGCAGTGGCCCTGGGCGTGATGCGAAATATATGAAAGAAAAAGGATATCATGTCATCTGTAGCGACGCCTCGTACGCCTTCGTTAGCCATCTCAACCACAATGGTGAACGCGCCTTTCTATTTAATCCACTGCGGGATGAAATCTCAAAGCCGTACCATTTAATCTTTGCGAATGCAGTAGTGCCTCATTTTACGGCCGAGGACTTACAACTTGTTTTAGGTAAAGTACATTCCGGGTTAGCGGCAGGAGGCACATTCGCATTTAGCGCAAAACAAGGCGAGGGTGAGATTTGGATTGATGAAAAATTAGGCGACAAACGCTATGTTCATCATTGGCAGCCGCACGAACTTAGAAAAGTCGTACAAGAAGCTGGATTTGAAATCATCTATATGAACCATGATATTCCCGGCGACCTACCTACACACACCTGGATACTTATCACTGCCCGCAAGACTAAAAATTAATTTTCACCCTCTTGAAGATCCTTCAGTAGTAAATCTCGGACTACTTCAGCCTTCGTTTTACCCGACTTGAAAGACTTTAGTCTTAGATGGTTATAAATCCTCCGATCAATAACGAAATTAAAACGTAAATCTTTTGTCTTAACTTCATTGTCGGCAAGAAAACCGGTGACCACCTCTTCAATAGTTAAGTCGTCATATTGTCGAAGAGTTATTAGCTCGTCATTTAAGCCCGTAGCATACGAACTCTTCTCAACATTTTTGTTTATTAATAAAAGTACCGGCTTCTTACGTTGCAGAGCATGGGCCACTTCATATCCCACGCCAAAAGTGCTTACATCTGAAGCCTCTGCAATAAGCACCTCGGCAGAATCAATAGAGCGTACGGCATCATTAACAATACCAACTATATCCGTGAAGTCAGAACGAATAAGCGCGCTCTCCGTCCAATCATTACTTACATTGTGCCCAGCGGCCCGTATTGCATGAAGTATGCGCTTATACGTAACAATATCTTCCTTTATATTCCTGCTAGAGGCTGAAAAATATACAATCATTACTTCTCTTTCCTGATGGTTAGACAAAAGTCCCGCACGACCCGTTTAATAGCGGCGTCATTAAATTGCTGTCGGGTCAATAAGGGGTGCATAAGTCCGCTTATAAAAGAACCGCCCATGCTCCCGTCACGCAGCAATAGTAAAACCGGCTTCTCCTGCGCGAGAGCAATCGCCACCTCGTACCCGACCCCAAATGTCGACTTATTAGTAGCGTCAGCAATGAGCGCGTCACACGCATCAATTCTGGCTAGCTCGCGCCTGCAAATCGTTTCCCAATCCTCCTGGTCAAGCATACTCAGGCCCATTTCAATTTCAGTGGGAACTCTCTGGGAAAATTCGCTCGACGGTTCGTAACCGCTGGCGATAATTGCATCAATAATTTTTTGATAACTCGCTTGGTTTTTCTCAAATTGAGGAGTTGGTGCAACAAAATGAACAATCATATATTTTATAAAAACACCAAAATCATAAAAAATCAATATAGAAACTTACACAAACCTTGTGTATATATATTGGGTATACACAACATTAAAGGAGGATCACCGGATGTTTAAAATTTACTGCACGGGCATTGTGCATTATCCGGATGGGGTGGTATTAGTGCGGAGCAACGACAAAGAGCGTTGGCGATTGCCTGAACGCATTGTCGACGAAAGCGAAGACGTGCTTCTTTGCATGCGTCGAACAGTCTTAACACAAACAGGGTACCGAACGATTAAGCTCCGGCTTTACAAAGTCCAAACGCAATCGCGCACAGCAAAACGTGCGCCATTTATCCGCTTCATCTTTGGCTGCGAGATTGGTAATGAGCCAATTGCTCAACCAGAAGCAATAGCGGAACGCTTTACGCCTGACGATATTATTCGCCTGGCCGCTAAGGACGAATTCAACGACAAAACGTTAATGCAGCTGGTGCACAACTATCATGCAGGCATTGCGCAAACCCCTTCTGCGCCATTATCGCAGGAGGATTGAAAAGCTAGCTTATTGTGTTAAAAGTATTATGAAATATAACCAATACTTTACAATACTGGCGTTTCGTATATACTAATGAATGAAAGACTTCGCAAATCTAGAATTCGCAGCAATTACGCTACCAGGCCTGTTCTAGAGAGGAGTCTTTTTATTTTGATCCAAAAAGGCGCACCACAAGTATGTGATGCGCCCGCTTGGTGGGTCAGAAAGGATTCGAACCCTCATGAGCTTTTGCTCACAGCGCTACCAGTGCTGCGCGTCTACCATTCCGCCACTGACCCGTCGGCGGTTAACCGATGAATTTATGATACATCTTTTGTATGTAGTGTGTCAAAAAAAATACTATAACATAATTTTCAATCTGTTATAGATTTCTGCTATGTGCAAGATAAAATTATAAAATCTATAACATTTTTTGCAAATAATGGCCCGTAAACGATTCCTCGTTCTTGGTGATATCCTTCGGCGTGCCCTGCGCTACCACAGTGCCGCCGTTGTCACCGCCAGCTGGACCCATATCTATAATATGGTCGGCACTTTTTATAACATCTAGATTGTGTTCGATGATGATCATGCTGTTGCCGGCGCTTACAAGCGCCTGTAACACATGTAACAGCTTCTTAACATCGGCGCTGTGCAGACCAGTCGTTGGTTCGTCCAAAATATACAACGTGCGGCCGGTTGCCCGGCGGCTAAGTTCACTGGCGAGCTTAATACGCTGGGCTTCGCCACCGCTCAACGTTGTGGCGGGTTGACCCAGTTTAATGTAGCCCAAGCCCACCTCGTTGAGCGTTTGCATTTTTTTGGCGATGGTTGGAATGTTCTCGAAAAACTCTACGGCCTGCTCTACGGTCATCTCGAGCACATCGGCAATAGTTTTACCCTTGTAGTGAATCTCAAGCGCCTCGCGGTTGTAGCGTTTGCCCTTACAGACTTCGCAGGTCACGTATACGTCTGGCAAGAAGTGCATTTCTATCTTTATGACGCCGTCTCCCTGGCAGTTCTCGCAGCGGCCACCTTTTACATTAAAACTGAACCGACCGGCTTTGTAGCCGCGAATATTGGCCTCTGGCGTACTAGCAAACAGCTCGCGGATTGGCGTGAACACACCGGTGTAGGTTGCTGGGTTAGAGCGCGGCGTGCGGCCAATGGGCGACTGGTCAATAACAATAACTTTGTCGAGCGCTTCTAGGCCTTCAATGGAATCGTGCCGGCCAGCGACCTCGTTGGCGCGGTGCAAGCGGTGGGCTAATTCCTTAGCCACAATATCATTCACTAGAGTAGATTTGCCCGAACCCGACACACCGCTCACTACCACCATTTTGCCAAGCGGGAAGGTGACGTCTATATTTTTGAGATTGTGTTCGCGTGCGCCGCGAACCACCAACTCTTTGCCGTTACCTTCACGATATTTTTTAGGTACGTCAATCTTCTCTTTTCCGCTCAAATATTTGCCAGTGAGACTATGTGGGTCCTTGGCCACCTCTGCAGGCGTACCTTGCGAAACAATGCGCCCACCGTGCACACCAGCGCCTGGGCCAATATCTATAAGGTGGTCGGCGGCGCGAATAGTATCTTCGTCGTGCTCAACTACAATGACGGTGTTGCCGAGATTGCGTAGATGCTGGAGCGTTGCAATAAGGCGGTCGTTATCGCGCTGGTGCAAGCCAATGCTTGGCTCGTCCAGTACGTACAACACGCCCTGTAGACCAGAGCCAATTTGGGTAGCCAGGCGAATCCGCTGGGCCTCGCCACCACTCAGCGTATTAGCGGCACGAGCAAGTTCAATGTAGCTCAGGCCCACATCGTCCAAAAAGGTCAGCCGGGCTTTCACCTCGCGCAAAATCTGCTTGGCAATAAATTCTTCCTGCTCGGTCAGCTTGAGGCCTTTGCTAAATAACTCAAGCGCATCACTCACGCTCAAGCCGCATACGTCCATAATGTTGAGGTTATGAACGGTCACGCCCAAGGCTTCTGGTTTGAGGCGCTGACCTTTGCAAGTGGTACAGGCGCGCTCACGCATAAAGCGTTCAATGTCGCGGCGAATAAAATCACTCTCGGTTTCGCGATGGCGACGCTCCAAATTAGGAATAACCCCTTCAAAGGCAGTTTCAAAACTACGGCCACCGCTTAAGGGAACGCGGTAACGCTGACTGCCCGTGCCGTATAACACCTTTTGCATCTGTTCTTCCGACAAGCTTTTAACAGGAGTGTGCACCGAAAACCCGTTCACGTCTGCCATGGCGGATACCTGTTTCATGTACCACGTATCAATACGAATACGATTCCATGGGCGAATGGCGCCTTCGGCAATAGTTAGGCCTGGGTTCAAGATAAGATCGGGGTCTACCTCAAGACGATTACCAAGACCAGTACAAACCGGGCACGCGCCATGCGGCGAGTTAAAACTAAACAGCCGCGGCGCAAGCTCAGGGATCTCAACCTCAGGGTGCTGAGCACATGCGTACCGTTGGCTATAAACATGCTCAGTGTTGTCGTCGGCATTTGCAATGCGCACCACACCCTCAGCAAGCTCCAGGGCTTGTTCAACAGACTGGGCAATGCGGGCGCGGTTATCGGCATTATTAACCACGCGGTCTACGACTACCTCGATGGTATGTTTCTTTTGCTTGTCGAGCAGTGGGAATTCCTCTAACGCATAAGTAACGCCGTCTACGCGCACACGGGCAAATCCTGCACGCTGATACATTTCAGGCACGTGCTGATGCTCACCTTTTTTGTCAACAATAATTGGCGCGAGCACAATAAGCCGCGCACCTTCTGGCTGGCTGACAATTTCGTCTACAATCTGCTGGGGCGAACGGCGCGTGACTTCACTGCCGTCAATTGGACAGTGCGGCACGCCAATGCGGGCGTATAGCAAACGGAGGTAATCATACAATTCTGTTACCGTTGCAACGGTAGAACGAGGATTGCGGCTAGTCGACTTTTGGTCAATAGAAATTGCCGGCGAGAGGCCATCTATCTGATCAACGTCCGGCTTTTCCATTAAGCCCAAAAACTGGCGCGCGTAAGAACTGAGCGATTCAACATAGCGGCGCTGGCCTTCGGCATAGATAGTATCAAAGGCAAGGCTCGACTTACCGGAACCAGAGAGACCAGTAATTACCACCAATTTATCGCGCGGAATGGTAACATCAATATCTTTTAAGTTGTGTTCCCGGGCGCCGCGCACCACAATCGCGTCAGACATAACCAAACTATTATATAACAAAACTTTATCAAAGACGATCAGTAGTAATCAAATGGCTGTAACTAAATGATATGCTATGAACACGCGCTCACAATAGGAGGAGAAGTGGCAGCGCCCAAAGTAACCGTGCCCCAGCCCGAATACATTGAGACCAGCCCACTCAACCCAAACGGCTTCTCGTCTGGGTTCGGGATCCGTTTCGCCGAAAGCCTCACGCAAGATCAACACTATGCACTTGAGACTCTCCTGTGGAGCATTGGGGCTGTCGACGGTCTGACCTACAACCGTCGGCGGACCGCCTACGGCGTTTACTTGCCCATGGGCGATACGACGCAAAGCCAGCAGGCGCTCGCGCAGCTCAAGGAGTTGCTCAACCCTGTACTGCCGCTCAGTGTATCGGCAGGAACAATAATCCCCCAACAGGGGAAGTTCCAGGGTAAGCCCTTCTACACCTTCCTCGTGCATGACCCGCTCAGTGGCGAAGAACAAGACGCGCTCCTGCAAGGGCTGCGCACGATTCGCATCGTGCGGACGGTACGCACCGAGACCTGGCATGAGCGGCTCGTAGTCCTGCTGGAAGTCGAAGAGCAAGGCGTGACCGATCCCGCATGGCTGGAGAAGCATCTCAAAAACGAAGGCGCCCATGCCACACTGGCACCAGACATGGCGCTGGGGGCCTACGCAGCGAAGGCCTTCAACCTCATGTGAGCGTGACGCTGCGCGGAGGCCGGGCAACCGGTATCCGCGCAGCGAACGTCACCCCCCTTGACGAACTGTTTCTTTATGATAAATTATTAGTCGCACGTAACCGAAATCCATTTAGGAGGATCCACCAATGGGTGGAAATGGAGAAGGCAACACGGACTCTGGCAATAGCACGAAGGGCTGGCCGGAGGTCGAGTTCATCTCGCCGACGATCATCACCGGCGTCATGTGGGTGAGCCTCATCCGGTTCGCCAAGCCGGTCGGCGTCGAGGAGTCCAAGCGGCTCTACGCCGCACTGGCGGACATCGCCACAGACAACACGAGCATCTCCATCCGGATCGGCAGCCCGTACGCCGCCGTCACTACCAAGGAGGAAAATAGCGGGATACGCAGCCAACTCACTGAGCTGCTGAAACCGCGGATCACGCTGACTGGCAAAGGCTGCGTGGAGGCCAGCGCCGCCACGTACGAGGTGACCTTCACGCTCGACGACTGGGACGGTACCGACGCCAGCGCCCGGGCCGAGCTCACCAAGCAACTCCAGCGGGGCGAGAACGTCCTGGACGTGACGATCGAAGACGAAACCGACATCATCGTCACGATCCGGGGCAAGCTCACCATGAAAATGACGGAGCTGGAAGACCACCTCACCAAGATACTGGGCGTCCGCCTGCGGCTGCACCAGCATGACGGCTCGTTCAGTGGCTTCTCGGCCGCCTACATGGTTCTCTGACGGTACGCGTGTGCGGACACCGGGGTTACTCGGTGTCCGCACAGCAGACACCACGCCCTTCATCCTTTCCCCACGGACATTTTTTAAACATAAAAGGTTGTCAATTGTAACTTATCTGTTTAGAGGCAGTAACATGCATGCCGTATACTATAATGATTTTAGTATGTGGCTATACATCCGCGAAAAAGGCATAAACTAAAGCTATGGAAAAATTCAAGCGAGGCTGGGGCAAGATGCCCAAAACAATCCGCAAGCCGCTAGTATTCATTGTTGGCTGGCTAATCGTTTTAGTGGGTATCATTTTACTGCCGCTGCCAGGCCCTGGCTGGGCGATTATTTTTGTTGGATTTGCCGTTCTGGCGACCGAATTTGCAAGTGCCGGTAAGGTGCGCGACTTTCTCGTACATGTACTCAAAACCCTCATCAACTGGGGCAAGAGTGCATGGGATAGACTGCGCGGCAAGCGTAGATAGAACGCGGCGGGCGTTTGTTTTCACGACCTAATCAAGTGGCGCAATACTCTCCGCCCATAACTGCAGTTCGCTCAGCAAAAAGTGCGTGTTGGTTGTTTGGGCTTGCTCGCTTAATTGAGCGAGTTTCTGCATATAGCCAGGCAACTCACGCTGCAAGCGTTCCGCGCGATACGACTCCCAGACCGCCCGTTCGTCATCGCTAAGTGTTTGCGGGAAGTTGCGAGCCTTGTAACGAGCAAGTAATTTTGGCAAGCGTTCATCACTAAAATCAGGATGGAAATCTGCTAGCTCTTCTGGCTTGGCGTTGCGGACCGCGTTTATTTTGGCTTTGTCGCCCTCCGGCAAGAAACCATCGTACAATTGACCGTCGCAGTCATCGCTTTTGGCAAACCCTTCGCGGGCAAAGACTTCCCGCAGCTTGTCGCTAAGACCGCTCTTGCGCAAGCGGGCCAAATGCTGCGCTACAATGTTCATGTCAAGCCGAATGCGCTCCTGCGCCTTCTCGTCTATTACCCCAACCGGCGCAACAGCCGGGCATTTGTTATAGGCGAGCTCCTTGGCTGGCAACGCCACAAAGCCCTCCATCTGGCGTTGTTCGTAGTTGGCAAAGCGGATTTTCTTGAGGTCATCTACAGAAAGCTTAGCCCAGTCCGTAGGATCATGCCGCAAATCATACACAATAACCGAGCCAGGCCTACTACCAGGCGCCACAGGATAAGCCACCGTTGTATGCAGGGTGTCCTTGGGATAACGGCCAGAGGTGTAGGCAAAGGGCTGAGGATCATCTAAATTGACCAACATCGCTATCTCGTTTTTAGAGCGTGCTTTTAAGAGATATTCAAACATACGCGGCTGTTTGTTTTTAATGAGCTTAGCGACAGCAATCAATGCCTCTACGTCGCTCAGTGCGTCGTGCGCCTTAGCGTGGTCGAGACCATTTTGGAAGCTCAGCAGTTCAAGACGATTGGTGGGGTGGCCGTCTTCGGTGACGGGCCATTTTATACCATCGGGGCGAAGCGCTCTGACCATGCGTACGACATCGAGCATATCCCACCGGCTGCGTCCATCTTGCCAGCACCATTCGTAAGGATCATAAAAGTTACGGTACAACGCATAACGCATAAATTCATCGTCGAAACGAATGTTATTAAAACCCACCATGATGGTGCCGGGAGTAGAAACCTCTTGAGTAAATAGCTGTAAGAATTCAGCTTCGATATAGCCCTCTTCGACTGTTTTTTGCGGGGTAATGCCGGTCACCAAGATAGCTTCTGGATTAGGGAGGACTTCCTCGGTGAGTTTAACGAGCACGTTTACCGGCTCGCCTATAGGGCTGAGGTTCATATCTGTACGCATGCCAGCAAACTGCATAATGCGCTGCGTTTTTGGGTCGAAGCCCGAAGTCTCAAGATCGTAAAAGAAGAATGTTGGCTTCACCCTGCTAGTGTAGCACGGAAAGACCGCCCCTTTCAGGGCGGCCTGTACAGTTCCATGAAAACGACAAGTTAGTTAGCGTTTGGGCCGACGGACGGCGCGAGGGCTTTCAAAGCCATTCAGCTGGTCACATAGACCGCTTCTCGCACCGCCCGCCGGTTGTCGTAGCGATGTGTGATGTTCCGACGGCGACTAGCCGCCCGGCTCCCCTCGGATTCGCGTGATGCTGTTCATTCGCGTGCCTCCTCCGGTGCCTTGAAGCGTCTCAGGAGATGTGCGAGAGGCTCCTTCGCCCCTAGCCTAAGTAGCTTCGCTCAGACAAGCGAATCCCTGGGACGAAGACTCGACCCCAATCGAAGCTCTTAGTCTATGACGGGTGCGGACCCTTGCCAGCCCTAAAGCTGACGCGTTACTCATGAGGTGATGCGTTCTTGCTGTGTGCTACTGGGAGATACGACCCGTGACGGGGACGTACGTGGTGTTTGCGGGATCGCCCCGCACACGGATTGCTTGGTGCATCCAACCTCCCATCTGGGCAACAGCCGGAGCGGCCGAACATCTAGTCCGGTGACTGTTACCAGCATTAAGGCGCCTACCCCCTAAGCGACTTAATGCTGGTAACAGAGATAACTAACTTGTCAAAGGTCGAGAACGCCACGGCGCTCAATCGATAAAAACCATCATAAATGTAAGGATTCTTACCGTCAAACTTTGCTACATCATGTGTGTAATATGGTGGCCGCCGTGCTTGCCAATAACAATGGTGTCGCCAGGTTGCACGCCCTGACGGATAAGTTCATGCGTGATACCCATCTTTTGCATGATGTCGCGTAGGCGGCGCACACCTGGTTCGGTACTGAAGTTGGTGCGTGCCGCGAACTTCTCGATCTTACTGCCCGTTACTATAAACTGGCCATCTTTGCGCTGCACCTTCCATGCCAAGGCAGCGGCATTAGGATCAAGCCCTACCACCGGCAGCTCTCCTGTTTCTTCCTTTGTTTTAGCAACTTTAGCGCGAGCAGTCTCAACTTTTGTTTTTGCCTGCCTGAGTAACTCAGTAATGCCCATGTGAGCTTGAGAGGAAATGGCTACAATCGGCGTTTTGGCCGGTACAACCTTTCTAAGCCGCTCTACCTGCTGCGCAATGCCGTCTTCTGGCAACCCTTCAATTTTAGTGAGCACGACAATTTGGGGCCGCTTAGCGAGCGCCTTACTATAATTAACCAACTCATTATTGATAGTTTCGTACGCTGCAGCGACGTCTTTTTCGTAAATGTCTATTAGATGCAGGAGCACTTGAGTACGCTCCACGTGGCGCAAGAACTCATCACCCAACCCCTTGCCCTGGCTGGCGCCTTCTATCAGCCCGGGAATATCAGCGATTAGCAAGCTGGTGCTGTCTATATCCGCCACGCCAAGATTGGGAATAAGGGTGGTAAATGGGTAGTCGCCAATTTCAGGCCGAGCATTACTCACCACAGAAAGGAACGTTGACTTGCCCGCGTTCGGGAATCCAAGTAAGCCCACGTCGGCGAGTAGCTTGAGCTCAAGCGTCAGCTCCTTTTCCTCACCCTTCTCCCCTACCTCGGCGACCTTTGGCGCTTGACGGGTTGACGATTTAAAGTGAGCATTACCAAACCCACCGTCACCACCCTGGGCGACAATTGCCTGCTGGCCAACCACTGTTAAATCGGCAATAAGGGCTCCTTCTTCGTATACCTGGGTGCCAACGGGCACTTTTACTAGTAGATCCTCGCCGTTTTTGCCGCGTTGCTTGCGGTGCGCACCTGGGGTGCCATTCTGGGCGTTTAGTTCTTGTTTAAACCTAAAATCAACAAGTGTATTCTCGTTTTGGTCCGCTACAAAAATAACACTGCCACCTCGACCGCCATCGCCCCCATCTGGACCGCCCTTCTCAACGAATTTTTCGTGCCTAAAACTAACAGCACCGTCACCGCCTTTGCCTGCTTTGACGTGTACGAGGACTTTGTCTACAAACATATTACTTACATTATAGCAAATTCTGGAGTAAGCTGATATGCGTATGGCCGAATAACCTCATGAAAGTCCACAAGAAACGAGCCGACAGATGAAATCATCTTCCCCAATAAAAAAACTGCCAGGCGATATGCTGGCAGTTTTTTTATTTATCTGACTTCTTAGTGAATGTAGTTATAGCTACCGGCCTGGCTTGCAGGAATAGTGCGGTTAGAGATGCGGTTCCAGCCAGCGTAGTTCATTTCCGATACATACACGTCACCGTTCGCCTCGACGCGCTCAACCACACCTACGTGGCCCAGGCCGCCCCAACCGCCGCTATTCTGGAATACTGCGCCCGCTTCTGGAGTACGGTCAACACGGAAGCCGGCAGCGCGTGCATAACTTGCCCAAGTGGTCGCGTTACCCCAGTTACTGCCAATCGGACGGCCTAATTCGGCGCGGCGATTAAAAGCGTACCAAGTACAGTACCCGTAAGCATAGCCGTTGCCACCAAAGACAGTTGCGCGGGCGGTGCTAATGGTAATACCGGTGTTGTAGCGAGTAGAAGGAGCAACATATCCAGGGCGCTCATTGGCAGGCAGGACGCCACCAGGAATAACAATGCGGCTACCTACCTTAAGACCTGTCAGTTCAAGGTCGTTGTAGGTAATAATGCGGTCTTTATCGGCTTGATACTTGCTGGCGAGGGCGCCCAGGTCATCACCCCCCTTAACGGTATATACAACGCCCGTGGTACCAGGAATAACGACCGACTTGCCGCCGCCAATAGCGTCGCTGGTTAAATTGTTGGCCCAGCGGATACTGTCCTCCGACACTCCGAACTTAGCAGCCAGCGACTGCACGGTGTCACCATCTTTTGAGGTGTAACCACTGATGGCAGCCCG
>DATIBT010000045.1:0-9340 GCA_035457345.1 Saccharimonadales bacterium (SeqCode)
TGATCACCGTAGGTGCCTTCGTAGCCAGCATCATTCAGATAGACAAAAAGGTTCTTGGCGTAATCTGCCGTGGTGGTAGTGCGATTGCGGAAGATTTGACTGGTCAGCATGTCGGCAACGAGCAGCGTAAAAACGCCGCCAGCCGTGTTAGGGGCAAGGCGACGCACATTGTCGGCAAAGTGCCGGCCATCAATACAAAAGCGGGGCATAAAAGAAGGCGCATCAATATGACGATACAGCGGGCTGTCCGCGTCTTGCAGCTCTTTACTAAAATCAATTACCTGCACGCGTGTAATGACATGGTCTGCCACGCGTGGCTGCGGTTCGACCTTACCCATGGCGGTCGTGCCTAATGTAGTTGGGGTTGAAGATATATTGGCCATAAAAATTTGAGCCTCAAATAAAAGAGTTACTTAACGGTTAGCTTTATTATCTCATAGGCAGTCAAGCTATGGTAGTATGAAGAAAAGGGGTATGGCAGTGAGCAATCAGCGATTAGAAGATCATGAGCTACGCGCCCATGCATTAAAGCTGCTCACCAGCCTGACCCACGGCGACTTATTTAGGTATTTAGATGAACGCAATCACGACGCAGTGCGGCATATCTTTGCGCTCGCAGAACGGCGCTGGCCAGCCGATACAAACCCAGAGGCAAAGGAGTGGTTTGAGTTTGAGCAGATGATAATGTTGGCCATCGTCTACAAGATTGGCGAACTGAAGGCGGAAGTCGCCTTCAAGAATCAAAATAATTAAACCCATTGTACGCACAAGGTTTAATCTGACATAATATTGCCATGACAAGCGCGCAGATTAAACAGAAAAAAGTTACACCCAAGCAAAGGGTGTTTATAGAGAAAACTACAAAAAAAGTGATAAAAGACTACGGCAAGACCCTCAAGCTACTCGCTAAAGAATAGCATGGCCATTAAACCATTGAGTGTCGGGGAGGTAGAGTTTATTGCGCATGAGCTAGCATGCAGGTGGTTCGATCAAACCGAACCCATTCCTGAATTCTCGACAAGATATCCCGCCAAACTCGAGAGCTGCCTTCAGCAGCCTTTTCTGTCGTTCGCCGGTTTAGACCCGTATCCAACCCTCATTGAAAAAGCCGCCATACTTTTTTATTTAGTTACCAAAAATCACCCTTTTTTGAATGGTAATAAACGATTAGCGGTCACAATTATGCTGAACTTCCTAGCAAAAAATGGCAAATGGATTGATGTTAGCTCTCATAGCCTCTACGAAATTGCAGTTTTAGTCGCCGAATCAAGACCCATAGATAAGGATGATATGGTGCAAGCTCTCAGCCAATTTCTAGAAAAACACCTTATCAACTTCGAGCCCGAGAGTTAAACGCGGCGGCGGCCAGCGCGGTGCTTGTGGATCTCGGCCACACGCAGGCGCACAGCCTGGCGGTCGATCATCGCCTGGGCTTTGGCCAGGTCGACTGAACTTTTAGCTTCATCGCGCAACTTCTGCGCACGTTCAAGTGCGGCGCGGGCTTCGTCCTCCACGATTTCATCGGCGCTGTCAGCTTCGTCCACCAAAATGCGGATTGCCTTGCCAGTGATTTCGGCAACGCCACCGTTGCTGGCAAAAACTTCCAGGTGCTCGTCGCTGTCGCCTTTGTTGCGGCGGACAGTGACAACCCCTGGCACAACGTTCGTCACCAAAGGCATGTGCTGCTGGTAGACGGCAATGGGGCCTTCGGCAGTCGGCAAAATAACCTCGTAGACTTCTGCGGAGAGTTTGGCGCCACTGAGCGTTACGAGTTCTAGTGTCATTACTTGAGGTCCTTGGTGCCGCCCTTCAAGAAGAAGGCGCTTTCTGGCTTGTCGTCGTGTTTGCCTTCCAAGATTTCACGGAAGCTGGTGATGGTTTCAGCAAGCGGCACGTACTGGCCAGGAATCTGCGTGTAAGCTTCGGCCACGAAGAATGGCTGGCTAAAGAAGCGCTGGATGCGGCGGGCGCGGGCAACAGTCTTCTTGTCTTCGTCGCTGAGTTCTTCCATGCCAAGGATGGCGATGATGTCCTGCAAGTCCTTGTAGCGCTGCAATACACGCTGCACTTCGCGGGCAATGTTGTAGTGCTCTTCGCCAACAACCTGTGGGTCGAGGATGGTAGAGGTAGAGCTGAGTGGGTCGACGGCAGGGTAAATACCAATTTCAGTCAGCGCACGGTTCAGCTCGATAGTGCTGTCCAAGTGGGCGAAGGTAGTGGCAGGCGCTGGGTCAGTGAAGTCGTCAGCTGGGACGTAGACGGCCTGGATTGAGGTGATCGAGCCCTTCTTGGTTGAGGTAATGCGCTCCTGGAGAGCACCCATTTCCTGCTGCAAGTTTGGCTGATAACCCACGGCGCTTGGCAGGCGGCCGAGCAGGGCGGATACCTCTGAGCCAGCCTGGGTAAAGCGGAAGATGTTGTCGATGAACAGCAGGGTGTCTTTGCCTTGGTCGCGGAAACCTTCAGCAATAGTTAGACCAGTCAGACCAACGCGCAGACGAGCCCCTGGTGGCTCGTTCATCTGGCCGAACACCAATGCGGTGTTCTTGATAACGCCAGACTCAGTCATCTCAGCGTGCAAGTCGTTGCCTTCACGGGTACGCTCACCAACGCCAGCGAACACAGAGTAACCACTGTGGAACTTGGCAATGTTGTTGATGAGTTCCTGGATGATAACGGTCTTGCCCACGCCTGCACCACCGAACAAGCCGACCTTACCACCTTTGGTGATAGGACAGATCAAGTCGATGACTTTAATGCCGGTTTCAAGCACTTCGCTCTTACCAGATTGGTCTGTGAAAGCTGGCGGTGCTTTGTGGATTGGGGCAACGGTAGTGCCTTTGAATGTTGCGCCGTCAATCGGCTGACCGGTCACGTTAAACATGCGACCCAAGGTGTCATCGCCAACAGGCACGCTAATAGCGGCGCCAGTGTCCGTAACTTCTGCGCCACGGGTGACGCCGTCGGTGGTACTCAAGGCAACCGCGCGAACGGTCGTTTCGCTTAAGTGCTGGGCGACCTCAAGCACGATTTCGCGGTCGTCTTGCTTGACCGTCAGCGCGTTGTTAATAGCAGGCAGCTCGCCTTTGGCGAACTCAACGTCTACAACCACACCCACGACCTGCGCAATACTGCCAGTCCCCGTACGAGTTGTTGTGTTACTCATTAGTTTATCTCCTTCATAGTCTAGTCTTTCAAAGCCTCAGCGCCACCGGTGATCTCGGCGAGCTCTTGGGTAATCTTGCCTTGGCGGGCGTTGTTGTATTCCAGGGTGTAATCCTCAACCAGTTCGTTTGCGTTGTCGGTGGCGTTTTTCATGGCCACCATGCGCATTGACTGTTCCGAGGCGACCGATTCAAGTACATCTTGCCATAACTGCGCCTCGAGCAAACGGCGAGTGGTACTCTCGAGCACTTCCTCTACCGACGGCTCGAAACTTGCGAGCTTCAGGTCCGCCGGTACTTCGGTAGTCGTAAACCCAGCGGGCAGTAAAGTGTGCAGCTTTGGCTCTTGGCGAATGGTCGAATAGTAGTGAGTGTAAATAACGTCTACGGCATCGATCTTTTCTTCCACAAACAAATCAATGGCAGTGCGCATAATGGGCGCGAGGTCATTTACGTGCAGATCTGTCGGCAAATTTTTGTACACACCCACAACCTCAGTTTCCTTAATACGAGCCACAAACTGGGCAGCTTTTTGGCCCACACAAATGGTGTACGTCTTTACCTTTGCCGCCTGGTCCTTTTTGAGCTCGCCAACATAGGCGCGCAAAATATTGCTGTTATAGGCGCCGGCCAAACCACGGTCACTCGTAACGACCACCAACAGACGGGCTTTGACCTCTCGGCGCACAAACAATTGCGACGCTTCAATCTCGGTAATTTGTGCTAAACGGGTAAGTAGGGCACTCGCCATCTCGCCGTAGGGGCGGCTCCTCTGGGCAGCTTCCTGAGCTTTGCGCATGCGGCTAGCGGCCACCAATTGCATAGCCTTGGTAATCTGGCGAGTACTTTTGATGGAGCCTATGCGGCGCTTGATGGTAATTGTGTTAGCCACTACTTAACCTCGTAGCCCTGGGATATTTTTTGGGCGGTGGTCATGATGAGCTTTTTGAGCTCATCGCTCGGTTTGTCGCCCTTGCTCAGCTCTTGCATCTGCTTTTTGTGATCGGCCCATAGTTCGGCAATTAAGGCGTGTGTCACGTCTTGAAGCTTCTCAACAGGAACAGTGTCGAATACGCCTTCGGTGGCAGGCAACAAAATCGCCACTTCTTCCCACACGCTCAGCGGGCTGTATTGAGGCTGCTTAAGAAGTTCTGTCAAACGGACGCCACGGTTCAGGCGCTTCTTGGTTTCTTCGTCCAGGTCAGTTGCAAACTGGGTGAACGCTGCAAGCTCGCGGTACTGGGCGAGATCAAGCTTAAGGCCACCGCTCACGCTCTTCACAGCCTTCGTCTGGGCGTTACCACCCACACGTGACACAGACAGACCAACAGAAATGGCCGGGCGAATACCCTGGTAGAACAGGTTAGTTTCAAGGAAAATCTGACCGTCGGTGATTGAAATGACGTTAGTCGGAATGTAGGCGCTAATGTCACCCGCCTGCGTTTCAATGATCGGCAGGGCGGTCAATGAGCCCGCACCAAGTTTGTCGTTCAGTTTAGCGGCACGCTCCAGAAGGCGAGAGTGCAGGTAGAACACGTCACCAGGGTAAGCTTCGCGACCTGGTGGGCGGCGGAGCAGCAATGACATCTGACGGTATGCGGCAGCGTGCTTAGACAAGTCATCGTAGATGATCAACGCGTGCTGTTTGTTGTCGCGGAAGTACTCGGCCATGGCCGTACCGGCGTATGGTGCCAGGTAGAGCAGGGAAGCCGGATCGGCAGGGCTGGTGGCGACGACGATCGTCTGATCCATGACGCCTTCTTCTTTCAGGCGCTCAACCAGGCGACTGACCTTGCTGAGCTTCTGACCAACGGCGACGTAGATGTTAACAACGCCGGTCTTCTGGCGACCCTGGTTCAACATGATATCGACCGCAATGGCAGTCTTACCAGTCTGGCGGTCACCAATGATCAGCTCACGCTGGCCGCGGCCGATCGGCACCAGGGTGTCGATGGCGACAATGCCAGTAGCGAGGGGTTCGTGGACCGACTTGCGGTCAACAACGCCAGGCGCATTGCGCTCAACCAGGCCACGTTCTTTGGTCTTGATCTCACCCTGGCCATCAAGCGGACGGCCGAGCGGGTCAACAACACGGCCGAGCAGCTCTGGGCCAACAGGCACCGTCAAAACGCTACCGCTCAGCTTGACGCGCGCGCCAGCTTTTACATCGGCGTCATCGCCCAGCAGCACGGCGCCGATTTCGTCTTCCATTAAGTTTAGGGCGAAGGCGTCAACGGTCTTGCCGTTCATGCCTTCAATTTGCAGCACCTCGTTGAAACCGGCGTTTGTGAGGCCATAAATCCAGGCCACACCGTCACCAACACGGGTGACAATGCCGACGTCTTCGAGACCCTGCTCGCTCTGCAGCTGGTCAATCGCAGCCTTGAGCTCGTTCGAGAGTTCTTTTACTGATATCATTTAATTCCTCCGGCAATCAGATTTAGCTTGCGCCGTACACTGGCGTCGATTTCTTGGCGTGGCGTGCGCAGCACAATGCCGCCAAGCAGGTCAGGGTTTTGCTGAGTAGACAGGTCAATGGTGGTCGCGCCGGTCGCGTCGCGCAACAGCGCTACGATGGCGTCTTTGGTCGCCTGGCTTGGCTCGAAGACGTAGTCAACTTCGACGCTCAGTTGTTTCTGCTGCAGGTACAGCTCGTCGGCAATATCCTGCATCAGCAGGTCGAGTTGGCCTTTCTGTTTGTTTGCAATCAAGTGAGCGGCCAATTGCTTGACCACATCGGCGCGGCGCTCAGGCTGCGCGCTTAACATGCGCACGACTTCGCGAGCCAAACGGCGGCGGGCAAGCCTAGCCATTCATTTGCTCCTTAGCGTTTTTGAGCGCTTTACTAATGAGCTGCTCGTCTTTAGTGGCGTCCAGCTTCTCACCAATGACCGTTTCAGTCGCCAGGGCAATCAGCTTGGCGGTGTCTCGCTTGAGGGCTTCACGGGCTTTGCTGAGCTCAACTTCCATTTGGGACTTGGCTTCAACCACAATGTGGTCGGCTTTGCGGCTGGCTTTTGCTTCGGCGTCGGCGATCAGCTGGTTTGCTTCTTTGCGGCTGGCGGCCACGACTTCGTCTGCCTGCGCGCGGGCGTCAGCAATCATCTTGGCGATGTCTTTTTCAGCGCTTTCCAACTTCTTGGCAGTTTCAGCGGCCTGCTCCAGGCTTGTCTCCACGGCAGTACGGCGGTCATCCAGCGTCTTAACTAAACGGCTGTAGACAAACTTGCGCAAAATCAGCAGCACAATCACAAACGTGATCAACTGGAACAGAAACGCTTGCCAGTTCAGGCCAAGCGCAGCAATGCCGCCCGCTTGTTCAGTAGTTGCGGCAGCGTGTTCGAGCGTTGCATCATCTTGAGCCAGGTAGGTTAATGCTTCTAGCACAGACTACTCCTAGCTGGTGGTGAATACAATCAACAGTACGAAGGCCAAAACGGCGTCGACCAGACCAGCCATAATGAAGGCGGTTGAGAGCACCTTGCCCTGTACTTCTGGGTTACGGCCCACAGCTTTAACAGCCGAGGCACCAATGAGAGCAACACCAAGGGCTGGGCCCAAGGCGCCAACTGCAATTGTGATACCTTTGATCAAATTAGGATCAACTTCCATTTACGTTATATCTCCTTATTATTTTCTTATTTACTTCTTGCACCGCCCGCTACTTCCCGAATGTCGGGCGCAGCTGAGTGGTCCTCTGAGTGGTCATCACTATGCGCCGTGGCCATGCCAAGATACGCAGTTGTGAGCATGATAAAGATGTAAGCCTGGATGGCGCTGAAGAAGATTTCCAGGAAGTAAACAGGAATAGTCGCAGCCCAACCAAAGTTACCGGCCAGGTCGCCAATGACGTGCAGCAATACTTCACCGGCGTAAATAACACCGAACAAACGCATGCTTAGAGTAACGATTCGGATAAACTCACCAAGCACTTCAATAAGACCTATAAACAGGTTCATAGGGTTCCACGGCTTATTGGTGAAATAGTGCTTTAGGTGGCCAAGAATGCCAAGTTCGCGGATCACATAAAACTGCACCAACCCAATAGTCAGTACTGCAAGCGCTAAGGTGCCGTTGAGGTCGGTCGTGAAGGGGCGTAGTAGCGGGCTAATCTCGGCGCCGTTCTGGATAGTAATACTGCCCATGCCCGGCAACAAGCCCGACAAATTATTAACCAAAATGAAAGTAAAAAGGGTAATAACAAGCGGCAAATGCTTACGAGCACGCTCGCGGTCGCCAGCAAAGTTCTCAGTAATTGCCCCCCAAATCATGTCAATGAGTGATTCAACGGCAAAAGCGAACTTAGACTTCGGCCGAGCCGCCGTGCGCTTTGCGGCCGCAGCCAAAATGAGTATCACGGCAACTGCAGTAATGATACCAAACAACATCGAGTTAGTCACCGCAAGTGGCCCGACATGAAAAACCGGCTCTGCAGCCAGTGGTACGCCAGATCCTTCTGCTGCAAAAAAACTAAGCATCAGCGCTCCTGTAGCCCATATAAACAAACCCTGATGTATAGTGTCGTTTCTGCATTGATGCCACTAGTATACCGATTCCTCAAGATATCTTCAAGGGGCGAGAGAATGACTTGACAAGTTGACTTTAAAGCTTATGTATTATATAATTAAATCGACCACGTGCTGTCTCAGGACGGCGTGAGGTAGACGACAAGCAGAGGAGAAACCCTTGGGCACCAACGAGACCGTAGTCAGCCTGGCAGGCCACCGAAAGGGCGGCCCAGGTCAAACCACGGGCACCCTATACCGGTCAACGGGCACCAGTGCTCAGCCGATCGGAGGCAACACCCAGCACAACAACGGATTCCCCATCAACAGCAACCCCATCCCCAACTCGGGAGCCGTACCCAGCAGGCTCATCGACCTCGAGCTGGGAGCCAGCCTGAGGCCCGACCTGATCGACGACCCCAGCTGGCGGCTCAGTACGCTCACTGCGTTGACGCAGGCGTACTTCAAGCTCGGAGGCGCCCGGACCAATAGCGGCATTCCGGGGCACGTCTTCGACGATGTGCGCATCGAGATGGTTGTGGACTTCTACCCCGGTAGTGTCCTGATCGGCCGCGTGCAGGTTGCCTTCCCAGACTACCTGCCGCCGGTGGTCGAGAACCTCATCAGAGAGTTCATGAAACCCCTCGGTGTCATCGAGTGCTTCACCCGTCCGGGTGGCGTGCTGCTCATGGCGACCGCCCCCCAGTAACACCCTCGAACGCGATAAGCGGACGGGGTGTCGTGTACCCCTCTGCTTGTCGCGTTCGAAAGCTAACTCTCAGCATGCTATAATATGGGTATGGATATGGCAGAAAAGACAACTCCGCAAGTTACCGTTTACAGCAGCCCAACCTGTGCGTTTTGCCACATGGCCATGGACTATTTCAAGCAAAAAGGCGTGCCGTATGTTGAAAAAGACATTAGTGTCGATCAAGATGCGCTGCGCTTTGTGCTGGAAAAAGTCGGTCAGGCCGTCACGCCGATTATCACCATTGGCGACCAGATTGTTATTGGTTTTGATCGTCCTCGCATAGACGAAGCGCTCAAAGAAATCCAAACCACCGCTGCTTAAATTCCGATTGGAAACCACTAGCATTAATGCTATAAATTACATCATACACATTGGGTGTATAGGCAAGCGAGAGTAGGTGTGCGTTGGAAGAGACGCCCGACATCACGACCGCCCCTGGCTGGCAAGCGGCATTGAAGGCGCTGGCTGACAGGGTCGAACACTTGGGGCGCTACACACGGGTTGATGTCATAGCCGATGCAATGCGTGCACTCGCCGAAGAAGGGCTTGATGCCCAATTCAGAGAAGGGGGTGATTTCGGAGTTTTTATTGTGTGCCAAAACGGCAATGAGCCGGTCATCCAGGTGGAGCTCACCACAATGAGCAGCGGCGAACGCCTCGCCGAAGCTCTCAAAAGACTAGACTCTCCCCTGATCACCGCCATCAAAGTCGAGCCCGGGGCGATGACCCGGTTTGGATGCGAAATATTTTTCGTCGCTCAACCGGCCGGCCTCACAGGCCGGGACACGTAATACCCGGGATCGCGGTGAGCACACTGCCTACTATTCTCTCGCTTGCCGCGATTCCATGACCATGTATAATAAGCAAGCCGTCAATCCGTACGGCACCTTGGCAAGCGAGAAAGAGATTACGCGTGACAC
>DATIBT010000046.1:0-8739 GCA_035457345.1 Saccharimonadales bacterium (SeqCode)
GGTTGACTTTTGCTCGCTCAAAGACCTTGCGCACATCAGCCATACCGGTGGTGACGGCGCTTATTTCTATAAAATCAGCATCAACTTCGTTAGCAATAATTCGCGCGAGCGTCGTCTTGCCGCTACCCGGCGGCCCCCAAAGCATAAGGCTCACCGGTTGTTTGTTCTTAACAATCTGGCGCAGAATCTCGCCGTCGGATAGCAAATGAGATTGGCCGATTACCTCGTCCAGCGACTGTGGCCGCATCTTGTCGGCTAATGGTTGCATACTTCTATTGTAGCGGCATAAGCATGTTACAATACGTATAAATGGAAAGTAATTTGACGCAAGTCGGCATTATTGGCGCCGGCGAACTTGGGCGAGCGCTCGGTAATGCGCTTACTCGGGCTCAATTGCAGGTGCTGTATTATGACCGCGCCGCCAATCGGTCGACCACGGGGAGTATTGAAGACCTCGTCTCGGCCTGCGAGGTACTTCTTATCTGCGTCTCTAGCTGGGAAGTTGAAGGTGTGCTTAAGCAGATTAAAAAAGCCGCGCATCCATCTGTTAAACGAGTAGTTATTACGTGCTCTAAGGGGGTGGAGCGCAGCTTTATAACCATGGATAAGCTGCTCCGTGAGCGTCTGCCAAATAATTACGATATCGGCGTGCTCTATGGTCCTATGATTGCGAATGAGATCGAGCGGGAGCGCCCGGCGTACGGAGTCCTGGCACTATCTAACCCGAGCTGGTTTATGAACTTACGGGCACATTTTGCCCAAGCCCACATTCACGTTGAACTGACAAATGATATGCACGGCGTTGCTATTGCTGCTTCACTCAAAAATATTTATGCCATTGGCTTCGGCATGTTGGACGGCCTGCATCTTGGCCTTAATAGCAAGGGCAAAATGGCGGTTATGGTCTTGGCCGAGATGAAACGCATTTTATCTGATATGCACGCCGATGTGCGTACGGCTGAGGGGTTGGCGGGCCTTGGTGATATTCTTTCGACGGGCTTTGGCGATGAGTCATTCAATTATCGCATTGGCAAGTCGCTGGCCGATCGTATCGCCGACGAGCACATCAGAAGCGAGGGCCTCGTTGCACTGAGCGAGCTCGAACATCACGTACAGCTGAAACACTACCCCGTTGCCGGCACAATAGATAAGATTGTGTTCCACTACGCAGATCCTCGAACGCTGACCGTGTTGCTCTCTACTTAACTTCGAACGAGGTCACTTTTAGGTTGCCGGCAACGTCGTAAATTTCGTCTGCGTCCGGCAGGCTTAGCCGTCCAGAGACCACAATAGTCTTATTAAAACTAGTGGCTGCAGCGTCTGTGGGCAGGTCTTGCAGGCCGTAATACTGCTGATCATCGGCGAGCAGCCCAGTGGCACATTCTAACGTAACCGGCTGCCCATCCGCCGCGCCTTTGTGTTTTAAGCAGGCTAAGTGTCCAGAAATAGTCACTTCTTTAGATCCGTTTGCTGGCTGGCTGGCGCTACGATTGAGCGCAAAAACCATTATTGCAAGTATCGCGAGTGCTGCAAGCGTAACCGCTATGCAGGCGAGGATAAGCTTTTTACGTTCCATGCAGTAATCATAGCACGAAACTTTATTAAAGATTTTTTTACATCATATACCCCTGTTATGTGTATATATAATAGAAAATAGGCTCATTTTGGGGTTGCACAGATGACGAAGCTCTATTATGATGTTCTAACAAAGTTATGGAAACTATGAATTTGTCAACTTATCAAGCAGTTGTTTTGCAATCTCGCGCCCAGCGGGCTATTAAGTCGAGTCTCGCCGCAGCGTTGCGTGCTTACGAGCTAACAATGATGCAATGGTCAATAATTGGCCTTATCCACGAGGCCGGCGAAAAGGGCGTACGTATTTCTGACTTGGCCCAGCAGCTCGACACCTCACTCGCCTTTGTCACGACTACTGTCAATATGTTAGAGGCAAAAAATTTGGTTCGCCGGACCGGGCATATGCACGATAGCCGCGCCAAGGTGGTGACGCTCGACGAAAAATTTGCCTCACAGGTGTGGACGGTAGAGCAGGCAATTGCGAGTGAGCAGCGCCAGACGCTTTATAGCGGCCTGAGTGACAGCGATATTGAGACCTACTTTAAGGTGCTGCGCCACATAGCTAGCCGCGACTAATATTTACTTTTCCGGCTCGGCGGGCGGCGCCAAAAACTGCCGTTTTATTTCACATAGCTTCACGTAACCATCGGCAATGATTGTTTCGCCGAATCCTTGATGGCGTGTGCGGAGCGGCTCGCCAGCCTTTATGGTAAGTGCATCTCGCAGGACGCCCGCTTGTCGCAGGGTGCTAACCACAAAGTCGCGTTCAACGGTGGTGTCACCTTGAATCCCATGGTCAATTTGCAGGTTGCGCGTCCGCACACTCAGCCCATGGTCTAAAATGGCCGCGCCCACCCACACCTCTTTTTCCTTCTGAATAAAGCGCCGCAGTAGCTTGCGCCAAAATCCGTGATGCTCGTGTTCATCTTCAAGTAGCGTCGTACCAAGTCGCCAGAATCTAATGTGATGGCGATGTCTTGGGCTGTTGCCGACAGGTATTTGGAATCCAAGGTCTTGCTTGCGGCCAAAGACGTAATAATTGCCAAAGGGCGCGGTTGGGTAGGGGCGGTTGAGCACAACGGCCCAGATCATTTTCAACATGGTGCGAAATGTATAAGGGTCGGCGACTGACCAGCCAGCTTTTTGCATCGCCCATATAAATTCTTTTTCATTTTTAGCGAGCATAACCAGGTTGATAGCATCAACTGCCCAGCCATCGCCGGCAATAGTGCGTGTTGGTACATGAGTTGGTGGCTGAATTAAATGCCGAATACGCAGCAGAGCCGGAATAGCAAAGTAAGCCAGAAATGCGTAAGTAACAAGAATGGCCACTAAAAAGGGCAGCTGTGAATCGACTACGGGGAAAAACTTGAACCAAGTAAACCAGGCAAGCCCGATCACCAAGACTAAAACGATCAGCCGTTTAAGCTGCACTAAACTATAGGTAAGCATTTTACCTATTATAATCCTTTAAGCCGTTGCGCACAGTAGAAACTTGCTATACTATAAAAATATTGCAGGAGAGGTCAGACATGGCTGAGACAAATACCCCTAATTCATCGACGATTCTTAAACCGTACTTAGAGACAGACCGCATGGAAGTATTTCGTGTTGGGTTAGTGGGCGTGATAGTCGGGCTTATTGTGCCTCTGCTAGCCTTAGCTATTGCTAACTGGTTTATTGATCCTATCTTTTGCCGCAGCAATCAGTCATTTAGTATTTGTAACTCTGGCGGGATCGTGGCATATCACAGCGCTGCAATTATTGTTGCCATGGCGGTTATTGCTATCTTTGCCAATTGGGGCGTATTTCGTCCGCTGCCGCTCGTTATTGCCGCTACTATTGCCATGTGGGGATTCAAGAAGTTTGTCGACCCTCTCACAAGCGGTAACTGGGTTGAATATTACTTGTTTTCCATGGCGCTCACGGCGCTAAGCTACCTGTTATTCTATTGGTTGCTGCGGTTGCGCAACTTTCCGGCGAGCATTATCTTAACGGCTATTGCGACTGCCCTGGTGTGCTGGGCGCTTGTAGCCTAAACTAAAAGCATGGATATGACAATTTTGGTGGTGGTAATTTTGGTGGCCGTTGTTTTTGGGTTTGCAGCAGTGATTTACATAATGAACCAACGGCTCAATGACTTAAAAAACGACACAACGGCTACCCTCCTTAAGCAAGATTTACTGGCGATCACCGAAGGCATGGGGCAGCTAAAAGACGGCCTGCAAACGCACCTGACTGATCGTTTGGATAAGAATCAAGAGCTTATGCGCGAGTCAATTATGAAGCAGTTTACGGCCAGCTCTAAGCTCATTACTGATGTGACAGAGCGGTTGACCAAGCTCGACGAAACCAATCGGCGTGTAGTGGACGTTGCAGATGAGCTTCGCCTTCTGCAGAATGTGCTTCAAAATCCGAAGCAGCGCGGTGTGTTGGGCGAATATTACTTGCAGACTGTGCTTATGAATGTGCTGCCGCCAGATCGGTTTCAGTTGCAGTATAAGTTTAAGGATGGTGAGATAGTCGACGCGGTTATCTTTTTGGATCGCAAAAAGATTTTACCTGTTGACTCTAAGTTTAGCCTTGAAAATTACAATCGCCTTGTAGAAGAAAAGGACAAGGCGCGCCGTGAGCTGCTGGCAAAGCAATTAAAAATTGACCTCAAGAACCGCATTGACGAAACAAGCAAATATATCCGCGAGAACGAAGGTACAATGGATTTTGCTTTTATGTTTATTCCCAGCGAAGCGGTGTATTACGACCTATTGGTTAATAAGGTCGGCACGGCGGGCACGAGCTCGCGCGACCTTATAGAATACGCATTCCGTGATAAGCATGTGATTATTGTGTCGCCTACGTCGTTCATGGCGTATTTACAAACGGTGTTGCAGGGGTTGCGTAGTTTGCAGATTGAGGAGCAGGCTAAGGAGATTCAGGTTCGGGTGGGGCAGTTGCGGCAGCATCTTGAGGCATACGATACATATATGAATAAGCTTGGCTCGAGTTTGAGCACGACAGTGAATCATTTTAATACGGCGCATAAAGAGCTTAAAAAGGTAGATAAAGACGTAGTGAAGATTGCCAACACGACGCCAGTTATCGAGCCGGTGGCGGTTGAGCGGCCGCAGTTGGAGGATTAGTCCTTCTCCGTTCTACATTAGGCCACATTAGCCCCAGAGCCTCGTCCCTTAGGTTTCCCTCCCTCCGGGCCACTCTGGGCTGACGCTATCGTGGAGCTACCGTTTGCAGATGGGGTATGGTATTATCGCCAGCCGGCATGGGCGTTATCCCTCGAGCGAAGGCTGAGCTGGCCCGAAGGGCAAGTCGCTGTTTTGCGACCTTGTCCGGCCTGAGTTCGAGGGATAACCCCTTGGCGGTGTCACAAATAGGAGCGGCGGCAAGCCATAACAAAAAACCAGCCACTTCTTACGGGCGGCTGGTTTTGTTTTGAGCGAATAGCTTTTATTCTGTGTCCCGAGCGTTCATTTCCCATTGCATAGCTTTGTACAGCCATACGCCCACGCTTGCACCAAAGGCTGGAGCAAGCGCATACGTCCATACCGACCACCAGTTGTCGAGGTGGTAGGCGCTTACACCCAAAGCGACAGCTGGGTTCAGGAGCGCACTTGAGCCCTGACTGGCCAGAATAAGGCCGAGCAAGAGCGCGCCGCCGACCAACCAACCAGCTTCGAGCGATTCCCGGCGGCCTAAGCGGGCAGCCGCCACGCCAAGACCAAGTACCAAACCACCAAGGGCCTCGGCCAAGAATGGACGCCAGTCACCGGTAATTTTTTCGATACTAAAGACATGAGGCGTCATGCCGGTCGATGGGTCAATTTGGGTTGACGTCGCAGTAAATTGAGTAACGACAACAACGGCAAGCATGGCCCCCAAAATTTGAGCCACAATGTAGCCAGTTGCTCGCAGGCCAGAAATGTAGCGGCCAGCCCATAAAGCCACGGTTACCGCTGGGTTAGCATGGCCACCCGACAGGCGCCAGAACGCTGTGGTGAGGACTAGTATTGCTACTGCGGCAATAATGACATTGCCACTCGTATTAAGAACAACGGCCGTTACCACAAATGCAGCGGCAGCTTCGGCGAGCAGTGCACCGAGCTTAACATCGCGCGAGGCCACGCGGCGCGAAATGAATCCTTTGTAATCGAAGCGATTTCGTTTGGCGCTGACAGTTCGTACGGTCACTTTCGGCCTTGGTGCAGCGGCGCTGGCGGCAGCTGGTTTTGCCTTGGCCTTGGCCTTAGCTTTGGTTGGTGTAGATTTAGCCATATCCCTCCTTTATTCTATGCGGGAAGTATACCACAAGTGACCGAAGGTTTAACAGGTGTGCTCGTCTACGGCGAGACGTGCAAAATGCAACACCCTCTCAGCAAGAGGCGTGGTACACTAGATGAGTTATGGGATTATTCTTGAAACAAACCGAACAACGCACGCAGTTGCAGGAAAAAATCGCCGCCGAACTACGTGACCGTGCCAAAACTATGGGTGCTTCAGGCGATTCACTGACAGATACTGGTGCGGCTATGCTGGAAGAATCACAAGAAGCGACTGGCCGGTCCATTTTTTGGGTCGGCGTTGCTACGATGGTTATTATTGCCGCTGTAGTTTTTGTTTTGTTTATCTTTAACTCGTAGTCGAAGGGTTGATCGTACGACACCCGGAGAGAGAACGCCCCGGGGCGCCGTCTGCATGGTTTGCAGACGGGCCCCGGTTTGGCCTCAGCAGGTTTTGGCTGACAGGCCGCGCTGGAAGCCAGCAGCCTTGTCGCCGCCCTTGGCCCGCAGGTAGGCTGCGACCGCGTTGTAGGCTGCATCGTCCAGGAAGCCGCTTTTGTGAAGAGCGGTCGCGGCAATGCCGGCGAAACACGCATCACGCTTGGCGCTACTGGTGTTGGCTGCCCGTTTGTCTACGAGATTGCCGAAGGCGTAAAGCACCTCGGCTGCCACTGGCGTTGCGTCCCCGTTCTTAATGAGGACATTCAGCCGCTGCTCGTAGACGTAGAGGGTTGCCTTTCCATTGACCGCACAGGGGTACACCTTGGGTGTGCCCTGGATGACTTCCAGGTTGCACTTGGTGCCCTCGCCGCCGCTGCTTGTAGTGATTGCCGTCGGCCATGCACCCGCCTGGCTGGTGCCATTCAGCGGGTTGAGGCTCAGCAAGGTGCTGACGATGGTGTTAGCCAGCCGCACTATGACACCGGGAACGATGGCCTCTTTGTCGGTCACCACCGGTAGCGTGCCGGGTGATGCCGACGGGTTGGGCGCGCCGCTGGGGCGCTCCGCCGTTGCCGTGCTTGGCAGTACCAGGATTGGCTTGTTGGTTTTTTGCTGGTACACCAACGCACCGACGGCTCCTGCGGCTACCAGCCCTAGGGCGAGCAGAACAAGCAGCAGCCATCTAACTACGCGCCAAATTGGCTTGGGGCGCTTAGGTTCCACACGCAATCGTCGCGTGCGGAGTTCGCTTTCAGACATTACCCTCCGTCCAGTTGCCTTCCGGATGTCGTACAGCCAAATACTATAGCACGTCAAGGCACAAACAGGTATACTAAGCCAAGATATGGAAGAAGTGAATACTGCTGCCAAGCGCTTAAAAGAGCGTTTTGAGGCACTGGAAATCAAGCGGGATATTTTAAAGGCACGCGAGCTCAAAGAGTTATATGGCCATATTAAAAATGTGCCCGAACAAGATCGTCGAGCCTACGGTAAAGCGGTCAACGACCTCAAGCAAGAGCTTGAAGCTATGGTAGAGGGGTTCGAGGCTGCTCAAGAAAGTGCCAATATTACACCCATAGATGTTACGGCGCCCTTCGACATCAATGTAGCTACCGTTGACCGTCCGCGCATGCTTGGTCCAGAAGTGGGTAGTCGTCACCCCTTAAGCACGGAGCGTCGCGTTGTAGCTGATATTTTTGCGCGCATGGGATTTGACGTCATTGATTCGCGTCAGTTAGACGATGACTATCATATGTTTGGGGCCCTCAACTTTCCCGAAGGCCACCCCGCCCGTGACGATTACGACACATTCGTGACCGAAGAAGGCCTCATCGCTCCCGCCCACACCAGTACCATGCAAAACCGTGTGCTTAAAAAGAATAAGCCGCCAATCCGCACAGTTATTATTGGGCGAGTTTTTCGCAATGAAGATCTGGACGCCAAGCACGAGCATACCCTGCACCAGATTGAAGGCGTCTACGTAGATAAAAACATTAATGTCGGCCACTTGCTCGCGACTTTGCAAACTTTCTTGCAAACCTACTATCAAACAGAGATCAAATTCCGTATCCAACCCGCCTACTTTCCATTTGTAGAACCAGGCTTTGAGTTTGCCATTCAGTGCCCATTTTGCGGCGGCCAAGGCTGCATGACCTGCAAGCAAGAGGGCTGGATAGAACTGCTTGGCTGCGGCATGATCCACCCGAATGTATTGTTCGAAGGCGGCATCGACCCCAAAGAGTACACCGGCTTTGCGTGGGGGCTTGGCCTTGACCGCTTGGCCATGATGAAGCACGACATAGAAGACATCCGGCATTTTCAAGCTGGCAAATTACAATTCTTGAGGCAGTTCAAATGAAAATATCTATAGACATAATGAAGCAATATTCGGGCGAAGAACAGTGGACGCTGACTGTGCCCGAACTTGTCACAAAAATTGGCCGCCAGCTTGGCGCTGTCGAGGAAACTCTCGACCTTACTGGTAATTATGATGGCGTTGTCGTTGCTGATATTGTGGAGGTGGCGCCACACCCTAACGCGGATAAGCTCAATATCTACCAGGCATTCGACGGTCAAGAGACGGTGCAAGTGGTCTCTGGCGACCGCCAGATTCAGGCCGGCGACAAGGTAGCCTGGATAAAACCAGGTGCAACTGTACCCAGCACGTGGGGTACTGACCAGCCATTAGTACTAGAAGCCCGCCCTATGCGCGGCGAAATAAGCAATGGTATGTTCGGCTCGGGCAAGGAGTTGGCTATTAATGATGACCACGAACGTGTGCTTATTTTAGACACTGACGCCCCAGCCGGTACGCCGTTCAGCCAGGTGTACGGGTTGGATGACGCTATCATAGACATAGAGAACAAAATGTTCACCCACCGGCCCGACCTGTTTGGCAATTTGGGTGTGGCCCGTGAGCTTGCCGGTATCC
>DATIBT010000047.1:0-16865 GCA_035457345.1 Saccharimonadales bacterium (SeqCode)
ACCCGGAACTCCGGTTAATTGGCCGACTTAGTGGGGCGGATGGGACTTGCACCCATCATGCTAACGCCCTGCGGCTCATTTTGTTGGAGTGTGGCTCCTCAACGTTATCCCATGGGTTTGTTGAAGGCTCTCCTGATTACCCGCAGGTTTTCACCCATGCGCGCTCTCCTTCTGGAGAAGAAATCCATGTGGCGGCGATCTAACGCCGCTTCGCCCTTCTTGAGTATAAGCTACATCGGTCTACGCACATAGTTATGAGTCGACGACGCTAATAGCGCGCGTCTGGCGGCGGCGTATGCCGGCCATCATGTTTGCGACCAACATTTTGATCTGTCCAGTGTACCTGACCATCACCTTCGCCGTCCGTATCACGCGAAAGGCGGTAGCCATCGTCGTAGTACTGCGTACCGTGACCTTCGCCGGAAGGAAGGTTGACGTATCCGCTTGCTCCCGTTGGTTCGTGATCTGAACGGGCGCCACGGTCGTACATGGTGGAACCTCTCTGTTGTCGCTCCGCCCTCCTCTTCTCCCATGCTGGGACTTCCTCGTACTGCCAGCGGTACTTGGCGGATTCGTATGCGGCTTTGCTGTAGAAATCTCTGCGTCTTGGAGCTCTTGGCTTTGGGTCATGCGCCAAGGTAACGCACCTACTCTCACTAGGGGGAAGGTTAATTGCGCACGCGTAGGTAACCACAGGCTCCCTCGCATGTCAAGGTCACCTTTAGGACTGCTAGTAATGCTATAATAAAGACTCGTTAACAAATCGCACACAGGAGTCATTTTGTGAACCCAGCAATCTTCAAATCGTATGATATTCGCGGCAAGGTAGGCTCAGAACTAACCGAAGAAACGACCAAGCAAATCGCCCGCGCCTTTGCCGACTACTTGCCAGAGGCAGGCATTGTGGCGGTCGGCCACGATATGCGCCCGGATTCCGCAAACCTAGCCGCCGCCTTCATTGACGGCTTGCGCAGGCAGGGCCGTGACGTGTGGGACATTGGCATGGTCACGAGTGACATGATTTATTTTGCCATTGGTAAGTTTGAGCTGGCGGGCGGCGCGGTTATAACCGCAAGCCATAACCCCGGCGAGTATAACGGCATTAAACTCTACCGTGATCACGTAACACCGGTGGGCCTCGACTCGGGTTTGGGGCAAGTGCGAGACAACGCCCTTGCGCAAAAATTTAAAGATGTCGCCGCCACCCCCGGCGGCGCCACCAAGCGTGATATTACCGAGGATTGGGTGCAACACTGCCTGAGCTTCATTACTGGCCTTAAGCCGTACCACATTGCTATTGACGCTGGAAATGGTATGGCTGGCGCTATTTTGCCGCATATTTTGCCGCGCTTACCGCTGGAGGTAGAAGAGATGTACTTCGAACCAGACGGTACGTTCCCCAACCACGAAGCCAATCCTATGGTGCCCGAAAACATGCAAGATCTTATTAAAAAAGTCAAAAATGAGGGGCTTGATTTTGGTATTGCCTTCGACGGCGACGGGGACCGCGCTGGTTTTGTAGATGACAAGGGCCGGATTGTCTCTGGCAGTGACCTTATGACCATGATGTGCAAATACTATTTGCAAAAATACCCCGGCGCCACCTTTGTGCGCGATTTGCGCATGAGCCATTCAATAGACGAGCTTGTCGAACAATGGGGCGGTAAGACAGTGGTCACCAAAGTCGGCCGCGTGCACATTGGCCCCAAAATGCGCGATGTCAATTCGCCCTTTGGCGGTGAAGGCACTGGTCACTTTTACTTTACCGACAACTGGGAAGCGGACAGCGGCCTCATTGGCGCACTTGTCGCTGTGCAGGCGCTCGGCGACAGCGGTAAAAAGTTTAGCGATTTGATAGACGAGTATCATTTACACGCACTGGGCCCGGAAATTAACTTAGAGGTTATCGACACTCAGGCCGCCTTCGCCCTGCTCCGTGACGCGTTTAAAGACGGTAAACAGAGTGACCTTGATGGCCTTACTGTTAAGTACCCGACTAAATGGTTTAACGTGCGCGCCAGTAATACCGAACCGGTCATGCGGTTAAACGCCGAGGCCGCTACCCAGCAAGAACTCGACGAGCTCATTACTAAAGTCAAAGAGGTGATCGAGGGGTAACATGCCAAAACTGCGCGACACCTTTACCTATGAACCTGTCGAACTGACGTTTGGCACCTCTGGACTCCGTGCGCTCGTAACTGACATGACCGATCTGGAGTGCTATCTCAATACGCTTGGGTTCCTGCGTTTTTTGAGCGAGGCACACAGCTTGCCTGACGCCTCAAGCGTCTACCTGGCTGGCGACCTCCGCCACAGCACCCCCCGTATTTTACGCGCCGTGCACAAGGCCATTACCGATGCCGGGCACAAAACCATTAACTGCGGATTTATTCCAACCCCGGCTGTTACTTTGTTTGGCATAGAAAATAACTCGCCAAGCATTATGGTGACCGGCAGTCATATTCCAGATGACCGCAATGGGATAAAGTTCATCAAAGCCAATGGGGAAGTGCTTAAAGAAGACGAGGCTGCTATTAAGGCGGCGGTTGCCGCCGTGCGCGAAGAGATATACCAGGCTGATGCCCACGCCAGTGGCTTTGGTCAGGAGGGCCAGCTAATTACTCCTCTAGAGCTGCCAGCGGTGGAGACTGCGGCGGAAGTGTTGTACCATCATCGCTACGTCGATATTTTTAGCGGCGTGTTTACGGGTAAAAAAATTGTCTTTTATCAACATTCATCGGTAGGCCGTGACTCACTGGTGAAAATTCTTGAAGACTTGGGCGCAGAGGTGGTGCCGGTCGGGCGCTCTGAGAAGTTCATTCCTATTGATACCGAGAATGTCACCGCCGAGCACCAGGCCTACTTTACCCAGCTCGCGAGCGAGCACCCAGACGCCTTTGCCATTGTCTCTACCGATGGCGACGCCGACCGTCCGTTTGTTGTTGACGAGAAGGGCACATTCCACCGCGGCGACGTACTTGGCGCCGTGGTGGCCACGTGGCTCAAGGCTGACTTTGCGGCATACCCTGTGAGCGCCAGTGACGCTGTCGATGATCATCTGACAAAACAAAGCGTCACCTGGACGCATACTCGCATTGGCTCACCTTATGTAGTGGTGGCCATGCTCGAAGCTTTGCAGTCCGGCAAGCGGCGCGTTACGGGTTGGGAGGTGAATGGCGGCTTTATGATTGGTAATGATGTTGAAGTGAAGGGTGGGACATTGCAGGCCTTGCCTACGCGCGACGCAATATTGCCCATCATCATCGCGCTTCTGGCGGCTGCTGAGGCACACAAGCCCGTCTCGGCCATCTTTGCTGAGCTGCCGCAGCGGTTTACCCAGGCGGGCCTCATTGATAACTTCCCGGGTGATGTATACCACGCCATTCAGTCACGCTTTTCGGCCAATAGACCTCAAGTCTATAAAGAGCTGGGCACTTACTTTACGGCCGAGAAGGGATTTGGTGCGATTACCCATACCGACAATCTCGACGGCGTACGTATTTACTTTGACAACGGCGACATTGCCCACCTCCGTCAATCCGGCAACGCGCCGCAACTGCGCATATATGGCATTGCCGGCACCCAGGAACGAGCCGACGACATTGTACGTCTGGCCATTACTGAACCGGACGGGATATTCAGAGCTATGCAAAAAGATATAGCAGAGTAAGTGCCAGACCCATTTGGGAGCCACGCCGCCGCCCACTCGGACGGGGCGCGGCCACCATTTACGCCTTCGGGTTGTCGTACTCTTGCACTAGCCGGCGGATTTCCCCCAGCCTGTCGCGGCTGATGTATTGGATGCCCAGCAGGTCCGCGTCGGTCAGGCTGCGCACTAGTTCGATGCACAGCACACTATTGAGGTTGAGTGCCGTCCGGACATGCGGCTTGAGACCCCGCAGCTCAGGCAGGATCCCTTCACCACCGGTCTTGCGACGGCGGTAGGCATTGGCCATTGGTGTGGCGGGGCCATCAGCGAACGCGTAGTTGTGCGCATCCATGTACAGGATGACCGCACGAAGTATCGAGTTACTCAGCGGCTGCAGCTGTCGCCACGCTTCGGCCATGGGGAGCCGGGTGATCTGCGAAAGGTTGTGGATGCCGGCGGCTTTCAGCCTGCGGCGGTCCGCGACCGCAGTTTCGCCCTGGATAATGTGGGCTATGGGGGTAGCGACCTCCCCGGTTTCACCATCTAGCACGTCTCCGGCCCGCATGACGGTGAAGCCCCGCTCGCCAGCAAAGCGTTCAACCTCGGCACGGGACGCGCTGTCTGCATTGCCAACCAGTACGAGTGTAGTGAATCGCAACGTACCTCCTACGCAGTGGGTCTGGCACACTAGTTATAGCTTTCTAGCGGAAATTCTGCAATCATTAGCATCACCCTTATACTGCTTGGGTGCGAAGTTGGGTTAGCACTCTTGCACTTTAAGTGCTAATTTCGCTATAGTAGAAGTACATTCTGAATTTCTAAAGAGGAGGTTTACCATGAGCACGAGCATCAAACCGCTCGCTGACCGGCTTGTCGCGGTGCGCGAAGAAGCCGAAAACAAGACGGCTTCAGGCCTTTATTTGCCAGACGCCGCCAAAGAAAAGCCAGTTGTTGCCAGGGTCGTTGCCGTTGGCAAAGAAGTAAAAGAAGTAAAAGTAGGGGACCGTATTGTCTACAAAGAATACGCTCCAACCGAGCTCAAAACTGGCGGTGAAGAATTCCTGATCTTAAAAGAAGAAGACGTCCTCGCGACGCTTGCCGCTAAAGGAGAGAAGAAATAATGGCCAAGAAAGTATTTTACGATGACGACGCCCGCGCCCGCGTACTCGGCGGCGCCAAGGCATTATATGACGCAGTTAAAGTAACCATGGGGCCAAAAGGCCGCAACGTGGTCATTGGCAAGAGTTACGGTGGCCCAACCGTGACTCACGACGGTGTGAGCGTAGCTAAGGCTGTTGACTTGCCAGAGGATGATGACGACACCCTGGGCTACAAAGTCGGCGCCGAGCTGATTAAACAAGCTGCCAACAAAATGAATGACGTTGCTGGTGACGGTACGACCACGGTCACTGTGTTGACCTACAACATTCTGGCCGAAGCTAATAAGATGATCGCCGCTGGCCACAACCCAATGGAGCTCCGCAAAGGGGTAGAGCAGGCTGCCGCCGAAGTGCTCGACGCACTCGCTAAGCTGCGCGAAGACATTGGTGACAAGAAAGAGCGTGTTGCAGAAGTTGCCACCATTAGCGCTGGCGACGCCGAAATCGGCAAGCTCATTGCTGATGTTATTGCCAAGGTCGGCAAAGAAGGTGTAGTCACTGTCGAAGAAGGCCAAGGCCTGTTCCTCGAGAGCGAAGTGGTCGAAGGTTTTACGATGGACCGCGGTTTCATTAGCCAATACATGGTAACCGACGCCACTCGTATGGAAGCCGTCTATGACAAACCGGCTATTGTAGTGACTGACGAAAAAATTACGAGCGTGCAGCAATTCCTGCCCATGCTTGAAAAGCTTGCTCAAGCCGGCAAGAAAGACCTCGTGCTGATTGCCGAAGACGTTGAAGGTGAAGTCCTCGCCACCCTCATTTTAAACAAGCTCAAGGGAGTGTTTAATACCTTGGCTATCAAGGCCCCTGCCTTCGGCGACCGCCGCAAAGAAATCCTGCGCGACATTGCCGTTTTGACCGGCGCCACGGTTATTAGCGGCGAACAGGGTATTACGTTCGAAAACGCTGACCTCAGCATGGTTGGGACTGCTCGCAAGGTGATTGCCACTAAAGATGACAGCACTATCATTGAAGGCGCTGGCGACGCGACCGAAATTAAAGAGCGTATTGCCCAGGTCCGCGCCCAGGCTGATTCTGCCACCAGCGAGTACGACAAAGAACAATATGAAAAGCGCGCCGCAGCCCTTAGTGGTAAAGTTGCGGTCATTAAAGTTGGCGGTACAAGCGAAGTCGAGATTGAAGAAGCTAAATTCCGCGTAGACGACGCCGTTGCCGCAACCAAAGCTGCGCTAGAAGAGGGTATTGTTGCCGGTGGTGGTGTTACTCTTGCTAACCTTAGTGACAAGATTAAGGTCGAAGGCAACGACAGCGTCACGGCTGGCCGTCAAATCCTTAAGAATGCATTATTGCGCCCGTTTTACGAGCTGATGCACAACTCTGGCCTCAATCCAGATGAGTGGTGGCCGCAAATTCGCGCCGGTAAAGCTGGCATGGGTGTCGATGTAACCAAACCTGCCAAGTTGGTTGACCTCAAGGCTGCCGGTATCGTGGACCCAGCCCGCGTCACCAAAGAAGCTGTCATGAACGCGGTGAGTATTGCAGCAACCGCCATGACTATGGGCGCGCTGGTTGTCGACATTCCAGAAAAGGAAGCGCCAATGCCTGGTGGCGGCGGTGGCATGCCTGGCATGGGCATGATGTAGCCCTAGATTCATAACAGATTAAATAGCCCTGGCTGCCAGGGCTATTTATATTGATTTTTTATACTTTTTATGGTATTATTTTTACGTTCGATTCCCTGCGCCGCAGGGACATGAGTATCGGAGGTACAACGTATGACCGACGAACCCCGCCGTCCCGGTGAGGACACGGAGGATCTGACCAAGCGCATCGACTGGGAGTCCGCCGCCAAGGCCAACTGGCTGATCGAGAACGTCCGAGCGGCGGTCGGCGACGACGTCAATGCGCTGCTCCGCATCATCGCGGGGCTCGTGGCGAGCGAGCACGCTCAGCCCGACTGGATGTCACTGCTCACCAGGGAAGACCTCCAGAAGCTCATGGGCTTCGGTAAAGCGTCTGCGCGGTTCGTCACCGATTCGGTGACAGCCGAGCCGCTGGTCGCGCAGATCGTGGCCGCCGGGCCGGTGGTGACTCGCCTGGCGTTCCGGCAGCTCATCGAGCTGTACCACAACCCCATGTAGCCGGCTCTGCCGGATCGAACAAGTCGGCCGCGCCGGACACCCGTTTTTTCGGGATCTGGTGCGGCCGCTGTTCATTTTTGCGCCTAACACCTCTTGCCAGATGGCGGGAGGTGTTTTATGGTTTTTATAAGTCCGATCGGAAGTGGTTTTTATTGAGAAGCTTGCGCAGAAGCGGCTGGCATGACCCACCTCACGTATAATGGGTGTATGACGCATTACTCCCAGATCGCCGATGGGCCATTTCAACAGATCAAACGCGGCGAACGGCTCATTGAACCACGCCTAAACGACGACGCTCATCGCAAAATTCGTCCTGGAGATCTGCTTATAATTACCAACCGCACAACTGGCGAAGAGGTGGTCGCGAAGGTGGTTGGCGTATTGCGCTACCCAAGCTTTGTTGAATTGCTGCAGGCATATCCAGCCGAACGATTTGGCGTACAGGACGAACGTGACATGCTCACCGAAATGAAGCAGTATTATACGTCAGAGCAGGAAATAGCCCACGGTGTTCTTGGTATAAAACTACATCTACTAAAAGGAAAAACAAGCAGCCATTAATTGCATAACGGGCAGTCTAGTGCCCGCAGCGGCTTTATTGTCATACAGTAAAAAACGCAAGAGTGCGCGCTCTTTAGTGCTTAGTGCTAAAGTAATCGATCTCTTTAATGATGTCGAGCAACGCTTGGGCACGTTTTGTTTCGTCGGTGATTTCTTTGGCTGCGTCGTGAGCTTCGTCTAGGAGTGATTGATCATCGGTGGAACGGATAATAAGCAGCAATGTGTCGAACTTTTCATCGGCTGGCAAATTAAGCTTGCCGACCAGAGGGCGGAGTTCCTCAAGTGCTGACGTTTTAATTTTGTCGAGGTCGCTATTGCCCGTGCTCGGTAGTTTACCGGCGCCGTCCAAGCTACTGCTGTCGTGCGAGCGGTGAATTTCTGGGAGTTCATCGGGTGCAGGTGCTGGTGGTACAGGCGGTTTGGCATCGTCTGCTGGCGGGGTGGGCAAAATGATAGCCGGGTCGATGTCGTCAACCTTTGTTGGCTTGGGGTCGAGAGGGTCAGGCGCATTGGTCAGGGTCGGCGCGGCAGCATCAGCAGGGTTACTGCCCTGTGCTTGTTTGTTGTCGTCGCCGCCAGGGACTGGGGTTTCTTCAAATTGTAGGCCACCCTGTAGTGCCTTTGCCAGTTCATCGTCGCCCGACATGGCTGGATGCTGATCTTGCGTCTGGTCCATTTCCCACCTCTTAAAATTGTTTACGCTTGTATGCTATCCACTGTATCATATTTACATACGGTACGGATAGACATAAGCGCTTTCAGGAGGTCCCATGCTCGACGATGCAAACGTTATAAAACAACGCGATCCCCAAGATTACCTCGGTTTTGCTGCAAAACAACCAGAACAGCTCAAACATACCTTTGGCATAACAGAGGCGCATTTTCCCAAAGAGATTGATGACGTGGTATTTGCTGGCATGGGTGGCAGCTCGCTGGTGGCAGAGCTAGTACGCACCTGGCCAGAACTAGACGAGCCGTTTGTGATTGTAAAAGACTATAAGCTGCCGGCGTTCGTGGATGAAAACACGTTAGTTATTTGTGCTAGCTATTCTGGTAATACCGAAGAAACGTTGGAGTGCCTTGCCCAGGCCCGTGCAAAAAAAGCCCAGATTGCCATTATTGCCCATGGGGGAAAACTGGGGGAAATCGCCAAGTCAGAAGGGTTGGTGTACGCCGAATTGCCGGAATGCCCGCAGCCGCGCGCCGGGGTGTTTTATGCGTACCGTGCCGTGATTGAGATTTTGCTTGCTGTCAAGCTCGTGCCAAATAGTGATGTTGCTGAACTTGAGGCGCTTGTTGCGCCACTCGAACAGGCCATTGCCGGCTGGACTGCCGACGTGCCCGAAGAGCGCAATCTGGCTAAGCAAGTCGCCCAAAAGATGGTTGGCAAGACGCCTATTATTTACAGTGGTCCGCTTATGTACGGCGCGGCGTTTAAATGGAAGATAGACGTTAACGAGAACGCCAAAAATACTGCGTGGTGCGGGCAAATTCCTGAATTCAACCACAATGAGTTTATTGGCTGGAGTAGTCATCCCGTAGAAAAACCGTTTGCGGTTATAAATTTGCTTTCGAGTTTTGAGCATCCGCGCGTGCAAAAACGGTTTGAGTTAAGTGACCGATTGCTTTCTGGTATGCGCCCGGCCTCTATTAATATCGAAGCCAAGGGGAGTAGCCCGCTTGAGCACCAACTTTACTTGGTGCTGCTTGGCGATTTTGCCACAACATACATGGGATTGCTGAATGGAGTCAATCCAACTCCTGTTGAACTTGTTGAGAAGTTTAAAAAAGAGCTTGGTCCGCACGAAATGTAAGTGAGCCCCGGGCAGCATGGGGAACTGCGCCGAGGCTCGTAAGGCTCGCCTATTTTAGCCGGGCGAGAGGCGGTTACAGCCATACGTGGCTGCGGCCGGTGTGTTGTGTCAGGCGGTTGTCGGGCCCAGTCCGTCCACCCAGCCGTCCCAGAGATCGCACGCCGAGCCTTTGGCTCGGTCGATTGCGCCGCGGGCGGCTTCCAACCACTTGGTCGTTCCCACGTTTTCGATCGTTTCGTGAGGTTCGCTGGCCAACATGGCCAGGTGGCGGCGGGTTGACGGGTCAACCAGATCATGCTGGCTGAGTTGCCGAAGCTCCTGCTGGAGCATCCGCACCTGACGGGCAGCCTGTACTGTCTGGTAGCGTAGGTACCCGAGGCACCCGAGCGCACCAATCAGCATGGCCAGGAGAGTGTGCTGCATCCTACCTCCATTTCTCTTCCGGACGGGCGCCGGAAGTCATGCAGAGTTGCTGGCTGCGTGCGGTGGTCGCCGGTAAAACTCGGCATACCGCGCACTGCATTTGGCGCAGGCAGGAATGTGCCCGCGTGCAATTGCCAGGTCGTGCTCTGTTGGTTCGTCGCCCAGAATGCGGGTGACGAATGTGCAGACCGCGCGGAATTCGCGCAGTTCGTCGTCGGACAACCCGAGGTCGTCCATTCTTCACCTCCTTCGGGCGATAGCTATGTAGTTATAGCAGTTTTACCGACTTTTCGCAATCGGCGGCCGCGTTGTTCGGCGAATTGTTTTTCGATGAAAGCCATGACTGGTTCGGTGTCTTCGTATTCGAAGTTGCGAACTTTGCCGAGGCTGTCGGCATTAACGATACAGTTCTGAATGGGTTCGCCACCGGGGGTTGTGCCAGATTTGTAGAAATAGCCGTTTGTAGTAGCAGCTTCGGCTTCTGCGGCGGTCATGTAGCCGTCATCGTACTGTTTTTTAACAGCCCTATTAAAGCCTGTATCTGTTTTTGAGTCGAGACGCAGTTCGTTGTCATCGGCGTCATAAATGATGATGTCAGTGCCACGCAAGTCTTCCTCGGGGGTGGCACCTACAATTTCCCAACCTTCTGGCAGTTCCGCTTCAGCGGCGCGCCATAGGGCAACCTCCCGGGAAATGCCAGAGATAATACGGTTGTAATTGTCATTGGCGAGAGTCGCCACATGCCACTCATCGCGCAGCAGGTCACTACTGCGGCGACGTAGCTCGGTTGGAAAAGTAGCAAGCATGCTTGGTGGCATATAAGCCATGGCTTCAGCGAGGTTCTGGTTAAAGCGGCTAACAGTCAGCTTATCTGTTGTGCGGTCGGCGCGACTAGCAGAGTTACCTTCCTCGAGACGGCCATGGGCCGCAGCGGTTTGGGGCATTTCCAGCGTAACCAAGGCAACGCGGTTGGCGGTGACGTGACTTGTGGTCCAATCTTCAATAGGTGCATCCGCCAGGTCGGCAGTATGCATGGCACGGGCGAGGTCAAGCGTGGTGGCTGGCGTGGGTTTTTCGCGGCGTGCAACGAGCGCGTCGTGCGCTTCTTCAAATCGGCCACGAACTAAGTAGTCGGTACTGCGCCAGACTTGCTCTGCCATGCCGCCTTCGCGGCGTTCAGCTGTTGGGCGGGCGGTGGTTGCTATTGAATGTTCTGCCATCTTTTTGTTTTTGAATGCTTATTTAAACATTAGCATTTTAATGCATTAATGTCAATGTAATGATAAAAGCGTGTTTAACGCCCCCGGCACGACAGGCTAGTGCCCGCCGCGCCGGGCCGTCGGGGTGGATCAGTGTGAGCGCCTTGCGAGCGTAGTCACTGCGACTTCCAAAATTTTTGCCCGGCCAACCGGTTCGCGTGTTGCAATCTCCTGGAGATGCGACGGCAGCATACTGCTGAACCTTTCGCTATCTTCTGACTGTCGGCCTATGCGGCGGAGCGCTCCTTCTGGGTCATGCGGTGACTTGGTGAGCAAAAAGACTGCCAGCCGCACCCCAGCTAGTGCGTCCTGCCAGGGACGGTACTGTCTCAATATCCTTTTAACTGTCTTGCGGTCGAGATACCCCTCGCTGGCAATGTGCAGACGAGCGAGATTTGGTTGCTGCAGCGGCCACAGATCGTCTGGAGCTACCACAATGCCACTGATGAGGCGGGAGCCTCGTGTGGGCTGACGCTCCAACTTGATCAGTATTGGCTTAGCGGGCACGGCTATGTGGTGCCAGGTGAGCTCGGGAACGATATCGTCGTAGACTTGGGTAATGTCACTGATCGTTGACAAGTTTGCCCTGGGCCGCCTGTCGCCCATAACGTAATACTGGAGGGGCCCAACTAAGGCGAGCGAAGGACCGGTGTAGGTGAACGCCACCTTGGTCCCCGTCTGGTCACTGATGTACGCGGGCAGACCCCCATGAGTGAGTAACGGTTTTGCCCACGCAATTGCCTCTTCCCTAGATACCATGATGATCCTAACTAACGACGGGTTGCGGCTATGAAGCCACAACGGACAAGCCATTACTCTCAATGGCTCTGTACTACTACGCTACCACGGAGTAAGACAGAACTATTGAAAATACCGGAGTGCTTCTATGGGATCTTTACGCGCAGCTTTTATGGCCGGCCATGCGCCGAACAATAGGCCGACGCCCAATGCGATAGCCATCGCCAGCAGGACAATCCACACCGTGATGCCTGGCATAAATCCAAGGAACGTGCCGGCTACAAAGGCGCAGGCATACCCAAGGGCCAGGCCAAAGACACCGCCCAAAATAGTCATGACTAGTGATTCGATCATAAATTGCGACAGCACCTGATGATTGGTAGCGCCGACCGCTTTACGGATGCCGATCTCGCGCGTACGCTCGGTAACGCTCACTAGCATGATATTCATAATACCAATGCCGCCCACGATCACAGAGATCCCAGCCACAGCGCTAATAAAGGTGGTGAGTACTCGAAAAAGTTGGTCGGTCAGCTGTAAGGCTTCTTCTGGCCGGAGCACCGTAAAGTCTTCTTCGCCACCGTGATTGGCGAGGATGGTGTCTTTTACCTTTTTGCCCGTCGTAGAAGTAACGTCTGCGTTTTTAGCTTTCACGGTGATTTGCTGGATTTGGGCGATACCTTGGTTGAATGATTTGCCAGCGGCCAGGCTCACAAATGCAGACCGGTTCAGATCAACGGCATTGCTTACGGCAATAGATGAGGTAAAGTCGCGCAGGATGCCAATGACGGTAAAGTCCTGGCCGCGCAGGGTGATTTTTTGGCCAATGGCAACGTCGGAACCAAGCAAGTCAAGGGCAAGCTGGTGGCCAAGCACGACGGTTTCGCGCTGAATCCCCTTGCTTAAGAATTCTCCGGCTCGGGCGCCAAATCCAAGTGTATCGGCAAGCTCGGGCGTAGTGGCAATTATGCTCCCGCTCGCCGTGCGGCTGCCATTTGCGATGCTGCCAGTCACAAACATGAAAGGGGCGGCGTGGGAGACGCCGTCGGTAGCGGTAATGCTTTCTAGGTCATGCTCTGTGAGAGTGGAGGAGCTAAAGGTGGGCAGGACGCCAGAGCTTAGTACTGAGCTGGCAGTATCGACAACGACCTTGCCGGGCCGGACCGTAATGATGTCGTTGCCAAGCTGCGATATCTGGCCGCGCACCATGTTTTTAGCACCTTCGCCCAGCGCCACAATGGCCGTGACTGAGGCCACGCCAATCACAATGCCCAGAATAGTGAGAGAGGTGCGTACCTTGGTGGCACTCAAGTTGGTAAGTGCAATTTTAAGATCAACTGCCCAGCGCATTATTTTTTAGCCTTTCGTTTGCGGGCATTTTTAGCAGCACGTTTTTTGCGTGCTTTTTTTGGGGTCAGGCTGGCAGTCATGGCTTCGGTGGCATCCGCGTATTGTTCGTTGGCTTTGGCGGCGGCTTCGAGGGCCTTACGGAACGTATTAAGCGGGCGCTTGGCACTGGCGTCGAGATCTTCGCTCGGGTGTTTACTGTCGGTGGCTACACGGCCGTCAATCATTTGGATGATGCGGTCGGCGTAAATGGCGACGTCGGGGTTGTGAGTAACCATAATAATTGTGTTGCCCTGGCGGTGGATGTCGGCGAGCTCTTCCATAATGATTTCACTAGACTTTGTGTCGAGGTTGCCAGTAGGCTCGTCGGCCAAAATAATAGCCGGTTTGGTAACGAGCGCACGGGCAATAGCGACACGCTGCAGTTGGCCGCCAGAGAGCTGGTAAGGCATGTAATACTCACGCTCGTTTAGGCCAAATGTTTTAAGGAGTTTGCTGGCAGCGGTAAGGCGTTTGGTCTTGAGCGTGCCGCGGTAGGTGAGCGGCAGCGCGACATTTTCGATGACATTCGTGCGGCTGAGCAGGTTAAAGTTTTGGAAAATCATGCCAATGTGGTCGCGGCGCAGCTTGGCACGCCGGCGAGGGGAGAGGTCGGCAACGGCTTTGCCTTCAAGGTAATATTCGCCGTGTGTTGGCGTGTCGAGTAACCCAAGGATATTCATAAGGCTGGTTTTGCCCGACCCGCTCGGGCCCATAATGGCCACGAATTCACCCTTGTCTATGGTGAGTGTAATGTTGTCGAGTGCGACAGTAGTCGCGTCCCCGACGCCAAAAAGCTTGCTGAGGCCAAAAATTTCTATTGCTGGTTGCTGCATACATTTTTGATGTAAGTGTATTTCACTCTATTATATGAGTCTACGAGCCAGCTTAGATAGGCCTTTTTTCACAACGGTTATTAAGCAAAAGCAAGATATGCCAGAGGAATGCCACTCAAAGGGTGGGCGCTTGAAGTCGGCGCCCACCCCTTTATTGCCGCTAGGGCAGAGTGAAGATGGGCGGTGGCGGGACGAGCCGGGGGTCATCCGTCCATGCGTGTACTTCTGATTGCTGGATGAGCCTGGTGGCTTCCGTGTCGTCTGCCATCGGGCCTGTATCGAATCGTACCCATGTGTCCGGGCCAATCCTGGTGAACGCGGTGAGCAGACGGTCACTGCTCACGCGGTAGACGACGCAGCCCAGGGGGTATTGCTCGGTTGGGCCGAGGTCGTACCAGTAGTACTCGTTGTCAGGCATGGCCGAATCGGGGGTTGCGACTCGATATGTCCGCCTGTCCACGCCGCCGATGGGTTTGATGGCGAGCGATCGTTTGGCCGCCGGGGCCCAGGTGCTCATAGAGCCCGGAAGGTGCCCCGTGCCCAGGTTTCTGCATCGAGATCTGAACATGTCGGCAACGCCGGCAGTCGTGTGGATTCGTTTACTCTTCAGCCTGTGGCCGATGACTGTGCGAATGAGGGGTGGATACGGCGGTGGCTTGGGGCTGTTCACCAGTAGCGGGGAATACAGCACCACGTGGATCTCCGGCGAATCGGGCGGCCGGTAGGCGCCGTTGCCTCGTTGCATGCAGTAGGCCAGCCAGCCAATCTCTTGCGCTGTCACATTGCCTAGGATCTGGCTCGCCAGACCCGCGGCTCTTAGGACGCTCATTGCCCTCCTTGGCATTCCTCGGTACACCTGACACATGTCAGGTGTATGGCTTTTGTACTATACCGTATGGTGAATTACTCCGCAATCAGTGGTAGTTTTGTTACAATGACACGGTACGGAGAGGTGCAGGAGTGGTTTAACTGGCACGCCTGGAAAGTGTGTGTGGTCGCAAGGTCACCGAGGGTTCGAATCCCTCCCTCTCCGCCAAGAATATAACCCCATAGCTTTAGCTATGGGTTATATTCTTGCTGCAGTGAATTCGAACCCCTCGGGTGGCAGCTCTGCTGACGCAAAACCGAGGGTTCGGTCGCAAGCCTCACGCGCAGGAATTTATTCCGAGCATGAGGCGATGCGTGCATTATCCCTCCCTCTCCGCCAAGAAAAATGAGCCAGGTGTTAGTCTGGCTCATTTTTCTTGCCAATAATGAACGAGCTCCGGTTCCGACCACTTTGGGGGTGGTCGGTACCGGAGCATCGTCGTCCGTGGTTAGGCGGTTGTCGTGCCGTCGTTGTTGGCTGGCTTGATGTCTATCAGCGGGCAGATTCCCACCACCTTGGCGGACCAGATGGCAGTGAGGGCCACCATCACGATCTGGCCGATCCCGGTGAGCAACCACCGCAGGCCCCTGCCGGTCGCAACCACCCATCTTATGCTGGTGAGCGCACTCGGGCGGGAAGGCAGAACCGGCCTAGCGTCCCAGCTGTAGTTGTGCATATTCAGACGCCACGACAGGAACAGGTTTTCCGCCATCTCCATTTCTGCGTTACCCATGATGGTAACGAACATGATGGGGGTTTCGTCGCGCGTTGCTTTGCGAGTGATGGCATGTTTGCGCATACCTTTAGCGAAGGGGTCGTCTGAGTCCCACAGCCATGCCCAGAATTCGGGGGTTGCGGCCAGCTGGCTCCACTGCATCCGGCGCTTTTCCATGGTGAGCCGGTGCCGAAGCTCTTTGTCTCGCCGGGCGCGTTCCCGGGCCGGTGTGCGGTACTTCTTGTTGATGTGATTGGCGGTGAGCACCGCAGTGGTCACTACGATGGACCACGTGCCAAAGAGGACAAGGCCTATACGTATAACCTCGAAGCGCCAGGCAAAGTAGCCAATTGGCACCAGGAGCAGCCACTTCGGCGTCAGCCAACTGAGCCGCGGCGGATGGAGGTCGATGAACCACTTGTAGGCCGCCTGAACCTTCAGGTGGAGCTCCCAGTTGTCGAACAACTTCAGCGCCAACAGGAGCAGTCCGTAGCCGAGCGGCCCCAGCACGAGTGCCAGAACGCCGAACGCCACTATGACCGGCAAGGCGAGCACGGTAGCCACGATGAAGACAACTTTGGCGGTTCGGCTAGAGCCAATCTCCACGTCGAACCCTTCAAACGTGCCCCAGAACCACTCCTTGAGGATCATTCCCCACATGTAGGTCATCAGTAGTCCCAACAGACCCCACAGCCCAAGGCCGACCCAGGTGATACCCTGCACGAGAGTGTGCGACAGGCAGCCCACCGTAAGGAGCCCGCCCGTCAGGGTCAGGGTGGGTATGACCCAAATGCGCATTGCACCCACTTTCGGCCCGGCCACCATTAGGTTCCGTAGTAGGAACAGCGGCGCCCAGAACAGCAGTACGCGCACTAGGTGGCAGAAGTTCTCTTGGCCGATCTTCTTTTTGCTTTGCCTCCTCCAGAACATGTAGATGGTGTGCACGAGACCGCCCTGAGCGAGCTCAACGTGCGGTCGATGGGCGGTTGCCCACTGATGTAGCCTCGAACGGATATCGGCGAACGACATCGCCACCCGCTCCTTTCTTTTCTTTCTCGCAGAAATCCACGAACGAACAGACGGTATTGTATGTGATTTTTATAATTCGTACAACAAATTAAATGCGTGTCAATGCCATAGTGCTCCAGACGACTTCATGCTAGTGTTAAATTATGCTTTTAGAGATGCAGGGAGTGACAAAAGTATATGGCAAGGGCGACAATCTTTTTGTGGCTCTGGACAACATAAGTTTATCGATTGAGCGGGGCGAGAGTGTGGCTATTATTGGCAAGTCAGGCTCTGGTAAATCCACGCTTATGCACGTCTTGGCGGCACTTGACCGGTCTAATGG
>DATIBT010000048.1:0-10353 GCA_035457345.1 Saccharimonadales bacterium (SeqCode)
GGATTGAGGCTGTCCTCGCGGACGCCACCACTATCGCACACCTGAAAATCGGCGGGACCGGCAACGGCAGGAGCAACAAACCCAGGCTAATCGCTGAAGCGCTGCAGGCCGTAGCGGCAAATAAAGATTTCGACAAACTGGGCGTCTACCGGCAAAAACGTTTGGCGTCAGTGGTAGCGGAGCAGCTCACCCGGCACCTCGCCACCCACCTGGAAGCCGCCTTGTCCGATGCGCCGCTTAAAACAGTGGTCAAAATCAACAAGACGCATCTCAGGACGGACGAGTCCTGGCAAATCACCATCATATTGGTCGAGCGGCCTCAAGCCGCGGAAACGACCAGCGAATAGATGGAAGAGTGCGGCGTTCGCAAATCCGGCTTCTCGCTTGCCGCACTCCCTGGCCGTGCTAGGCTAGAACTATGGCTTTTGAAGATTACAAGGCTAAAGACAACGTTGTTATTGTGTACACTGGCGACAGCAAGGGTAAAACCAGCGCCAGTATTGGACTTATGTGCCGTGCACTCGGCCGCGGTTGGCGCGTGGCATATGTGCAATTCATAAAAGACTGGGAGGTGGGGGAGCACACCTTCATTCACACTATTCAACCCCTGTTCGAAGATCGCCTTACTTTCTACAAAGGAGGGAAGGGCTTTTTTAATGCTGGCGAAATCAGCGCAAAAAACGTCACGCCTGCCGAGCACAAAAAAGCAGCGCAAAAAACATACGCATTTGCCCTGGACTGCGCTAGCTCGGGCGATTACGACCTTGTTATCTGCGACGAAATAAATAACGCCGTCAACGACGGCTTGATAGAAGAAACGGAGCTTGAAGCGCTCATTGATAAGCGCGGGCCAAAGACCAGCCTATGTCTGACTGGGCGCAATTTTCCCGAACACCTGCTAGCCAAGACCGACATTGCCACCAATATGACCAAAATAAAACATCACTTTGACGATAAATTCTTGGCGAACAAAGGGATAGATTACTAGTTGTTCCCGGTACACGGGCCACCAAAGTGGCGGGCCCGTGTACCGTCTGGGATCAGAAGCCGTGGGGGTCTTCGAGCCAGTCACCCTCCAAGGCGCTGTACAGCAGGTCGCGCACGTCGCGGCTGCCAGGGTACCGAGATTTGAATACGATACGCACCTCGTGGTACTCCACGCCGCCAGGCAGGGTCTCCACCCGCCTCACGCCGTTAATACCCCAAAGCCGGGACGCCAGACTGCCGGCATCCACATCCTTCTTGAGCTTGACGCTCAGCGTGATGCTGTCGCCCTCGCGGCCCCACTCGTTGGCGTAAACGCCCAACATGTCGTGCTCCGTTTCGTAGATCCACTACCACAGTTCTGTGGCTAGCGCTACATTGTATAATAATTTCGCCTGTTAGGCCACTAAAAAAGAGTCTCCGCACGGCCAGTCTGTTGGTAATGCCGGCGCAAGGCTTGTTCTAACATGGCAGCGGCGTGCGGATCTTCGGCGAGCGCGTCAACAAGTGCAGTGTCGTCTTCCCGTATTGCCGCGGCGAACCCCCGGAACGCAAACCTAGCAAGCTCACCAACGGCGCGTTGCCGCCTGGTTTTGGCGCTTTCAACCATTACCATAAAATCAAGCGGATCCTGGGCGAATTGCCGCTCGGTACGCATACTGTTCAGCTGTCCGCCCGCAAACTCCATTGCCCGGCCAGAGGCACGGCGGCTGCGCTGCAACATGGCATACACTCGATAGCCGAAGGTTTGAATCTCGTAGGCGGCGTATTGTTCAGCGGTGGTAAAATCGTCGCTCTCGGCAAGCAGCCCTTCGCGCTTCATGCGGCCAAACCGCCGGCGGTACTCTTCTTGTATGCGGCCCAGCGTTACGGCCAGGTTAAAGCTCATGTCTTTATTTTTAACCCACCCCTTAATCTCATCTGGTAAATCACTATAGGCGAGGGCGCGAGAGATGCGGCCAGGCGTAAATCCAAGCGCCTCGGCGCAGCCCGCCTGAGTGAGGCTAGGGTTGTCAATGCGCATAAAGTCATAGCAAAGCCGGATTGCTTCGGCAATTTCTGTCGGATCCGGCTGATGGTATACATTTTCTTTAAGTTGGAGGGCGAGTGCCTCGCCAAAGCTAATATTGCGGCGCGGGCTGCTGGCGATATGCACCTGCTCGGGAGTAAAACCGTGCTCCGCCGCCAGTTCGGTAACCGCACTGAGCCGCCGGTGACCGGAAATTAGAAAGGCATAGCGGCCGGTCAACGGATTAGCGCTAAAATCTTCCAGCTTGAAAGCGGTTCCCCAAAACATATTCACGTCAGCTATATAGGGAGCCGCGTACTCAGGGTCCAAATCTGCCACCGTCAGCGGATGGAGCAAATCTAAGTGCAGCTGGCCGTCATCGTCAACATGGCCAATAGAGGCCTTCAGATCAGCGAGCGGCTCATGCTCCATTGTTTTGCGGACTTGCGGCAGAATAATCACGGCACTCGCCGGAATGGCGTCTATCGCCTCGGGGCCGGCTTCAACAATGTCGCGCCTGCGGTGGTCCACCCTCCATTCATGGCTCATATCTGTTCCCATTTGACATAATTGTATATCCATGCAGCTATGCGTCAATTTTCTACATACATCTTGCGTCTTTTGCTATTATGGTTAGTGGGGAGAAGGTGCTTCGGCGCCTCCTCTCCACCATGTGTTTAACAAGTGAAAGGAGGTACACCTATGGCAATTGTGCGATGGGATCCATTCGCGGACTTACGCACGCTCCACTCCCAAGTGGACGATATGTTTAACCAAATGTTTACGGGCACAAGCAATCAGCTAGCGCCGACAACCGACGTTTATACAGAAGATGACAAAACCATGGTCATCGAAGCTCATCTCCCAAATTTCAAGGAGGATGAGGTAAGCCTCGACGTCCACCAAGGCGCACTTGAAATCCGCGCCGAGCATACCGAAAAAGAAGAAGATAAAGGCAAGAAAAAATACCTGGTGCGTGAAAGCTCCAGCAGCTTCTACCGCCGCATTGCTTTGCCGGAGCGAGCAGACGACGATAATATTGCCGCCCACTTCAAAGATGGCGTCCTCAAAATAACTGTCCCGTTCAAAGAATTACCAAAACCAAAGCAAATTGCTATTGAGGGCGGGAGCAAGAAGAAATAAAATAGCCGAGTGACCAAACGCAAGGCAACGCTCAGCAGCATACTTATCACCCTATTTATAACGGTGGTGTCGTATGCTGCTTTTTTGTCCGCTGCGGATCATTTTTCATTACGATTACCAGCAGCCCCAGCGCCTTCCGCGGGCACGACCATCACCGCGCCGCCCGGCTATTATATCGTCACTCAATCTGTAGATGGCGATACGTTCCAAGTTGATATTGACGGCAAAAAAGAATCGGTACGCCTCATTGGCGTAGATACGCCAGAAACACACAAGCCCAATACGCCGGTGCAATGCCAGGGTCCTGAAGCCGCAGATTTTACCCGTCAAACACTCGAAGGCAAACCGGTGCAACTTGTGGCCGACCCAACTAATGACAATCGTGACCGTTACGATCGCCTGTTGCGTTACGCATACACCCAAGATGGCACATTATTTAATCGGCTCCTCATAGAAAAAGGCTTTGGCTTTGCCTATACAAGCTTCCCGTTCCAAAAGACTGACGAATTCCTGGCTGCTCAAACAGCGGCACAGGCTAACAAAGTTGGACTATGGTCGCTCTGTCAGGCCTATCAAGAAAAAAGTGGTAGGTGGCAAACTAATCCGTACTAGTGGGCGGTAGCATAGTACGAAGAAGGGCCGCAGTTTCATCTGGCGCCTCAATAGGCATAAGGTGGCCAGTGTTTTTGCAAATGGCAAAATGTTTTTTACCGAACATAGTGCGGAGTTCAGCCAAGCTAGCAGGAGTAAGCATGCGATCATTGTCACCCGCAACACAGTAAAAACGGCCTTTGGTTACGCCGGCCCGGCTATAGCTTGGGGTTCCCATGAGCTCTTGGCTGATCGATACATAAAAGGCAAACTTATCGGGTGAATTTGCGCCCTGGTCACCAATCCATCGCACCAAGGCCCGCGTTTCTGGCGTGTGGCGATGCAGCAAAAACGAGCCGCGCCAAAATCGCAGCGATTCATTCCTGCCCACAACCTCGAGCGCCAAACGGCTCGGCAACAGAGCAAGTGATTTGCCAAATAAATACGGCAGGATACTCACCCGCGGCACAGGGGTTAGCAAAATACAATCACGATACGCTTCCGGCTTTTGTTGACAGGCCATAAATGCAATCTGCGCACCGAACGAGTGTGCAATTACTACAGGCGGCTGGCCGGTGAGCGCGGCAATCCTAGTCATGTAGGCATCGAACCACTGCACCACTCCTGCAACTCGAGCTTTTTTGGGCAATGCAGAACTGCCATGCCCCGGCATATCTGGCAAAAACAAGTGGTAATCAGATAGGCGAGTAGCGAGCGGCCATAACCCATGGTGGCTGCCGTTTAGGCCGTGCAGCAAAATGATCGGCGGTGCGCCAACGGTACCGCCCTCCCAGTGGGCGGTGCGTAGGCCATCGATACTCGTAAGGTGGCGAGTAAGTGGCAACTGCTTAAGCGTGAATAATGGACTCATAAATATCCAGTATCTTTTTGGCTTGTTTTTGTTCTGAAAACTGTAGGGCGACGTGCCTGCTCGCCTCGGACATTTTTTTGTATAGCGCAGGGTCGTCTAGTACCTGGTTGACTTTGGCTGCCATATCTATAGGGTCGTCTTTGCTGAAGTAACCGTTGACACCGTCGCGTACCACCTCTGTCACCGGCTCATCGATCATGACCACCGGCAAGCCGGCACCGGTTGCTTCGTGCAGGGCCAGACTTTGGGTGTCAGTGAGCGATGGAAAGACAAACACTTTAGTTGCACCAAACACCTGGCCAAGCTGCTCACGGGGGATGCGGCCAGTAAACACAATCCGATCAGCAGCAGGTGACTCGCTAGCCGTTTCTTCAAGGTGCGGCCGGTATTCCGCAAAGTCGCCAACATACATGAGTTTAGCGGTCGGACGCCATTTGACCAGCTCGCCGATCATGTCAATAAGCATATCGAGGTTCTTCTCGGGACTCAAACGACCAACGTATGCAACGACATCGTCATCGTTACTGATATGCCATTGGTTTTTAAAGGCGGCAACTTCGTTAGGGGTGGCAGCAGGAATGGGGTCAACACCCGTTGGAATGATGCTAATTTTGTAGTGTTCGTCGTCTGTTTGCCAGCTGAGCATTTGTTCGGAACTCTTGCGCGAGTGGGCAATCACCGCGTCGCAGTGCTCGTGCAGCACGGTAATAAGATGCTTGACCATCTCGCGGTTCCATTTGGCTGCACCAAGGCGGGGCCGAGCTGCTTTGAGCATATCGAGCAGATCGTCGCGAGAAGCCCTAAATGTAAAAGGCAACACCGCGCCCAGAGCTAAAATGCCAGGCATGGCAAGCGGGTAATGCTCAACGTATTCGAACAAATCAGTGCAGTATTCGGCAACCACCGGCTTATCAAGCTTATTGGCAGCATACATACCCATGAGCCCCACGGGACCCGGCGTCAGAAAATGAATAACATCGAGGTCGAGCTCCTCGATTTGTTTCAATGTTTTGGGCGGAAAAAATAGCGAGCTATTGAAATCGTCGTACAAAATGCCGCCAACGGCCGGAAAGCGAATGATGTGCGGGTCAGGCTCGTCTGTTTTGCCGCTCAAGCTTGACGCGGGTGCAAATACATAAACTTCGTGGCCCAGCTTCTCAAAGTTAGTTCGTAAGATGTCTGTAACATAGACAATGCCGTTTAACGACGGGCGGTAGGTGTCCGTAAAAATACCAATTTTCATCTTGTTATTAGTATACACAAAAACGACTGGGGCGAGCAGTATGCCTCCATTCGTTACTACTGTTTGATACTTGAAAAGTATAAAACAATATTTTATAATACTACTATCCGCAAGATACGACTTGCGGCGACAAGATTGGATTCACATCATGCTCGAGGCATTCTTTCGTCATCTGACCATCGAGGCGTCCGAGATCGCCGGCGTCACCGGCATTCGAGTGCATCATTCCCAGGGATTTCTGGGCACCGAGACGCCGACCCTCAATGTCTTTGTAGAGGTCAACTCGGTGCTCTGGCTTGCCATGGCCGCCTGCCCCAAATGGCAGTACCCGTTCGACGCCGTCAACATCACCGCAACCGTCGCCAACCTGGCGCTCGACTACGTTGACCGTGTGAAGTTCACGCTGAGCGAGATGCTCGTGATCGGCCACGCTCGGCACACGGAGCTCGTGACCAGTGGCGTGACGTTCGACGGCCTGCAGTACAGAGTGCCGGCCAACGCTCTGGGCGACCCAAGCAAGATCTCGGCAGAACCACTCCAGGGCCGGTCGTTCATTACCCCGGTCGACCCCCGCAACTGGCGCATCGACCTGAATGACTACCTGCATGGCCTCAACCCCTTTGAGCTCAACCCGGCCATGCCGACCCCCGTGGTCCGCATCTTCCTGGTGCCGGACAACGAGCGCATGCGCGACGCTGAGCTGCCCCTCCGCCAGCTCTACGGGATCAACGTGGGGTGGAACATCGTGGCGCCCATGGAGCACATGACGGTCATGTCGAACATTCTCGATATGACCACATCCTACACCAAGAGCAGCGTCCTGGCGCCTCGCCGTTCGTAAGTGAGCAATTTTTCTTGTCGGCCAGCCGCCCCCTCGGAATTCCGGGGGAGGCGGCTGGCAAGAAAGTCCACATTGATGGACCTTTTTTTATATCTGGCGTATTCTACCAATAACGCTTATGCCTACACGCAAACCAAAGCAAAAACCGATTGCTCGCTATTTTTGGCAAGACCCAGAGTGGGGGCCGTTTTGGCGCCGTCACACCATTGCCAGGCGCACAGGCAAAACGCTCATTGGCTTTACGATTCTTCTGGCGTTCATCCAAATATTGAACATATTCCTCTTCACACCTGTTAAAAATCCCTCGTGGGGCGTTAGTTTTTCCATTAAACAAGCGCGCAATTTAGGGCTGGACTGGAAAGCTAACTATCTGGCGATTGTGGATGAGCTCAAATTCAAGCATCTTCGTCTTATGAGCTACTGGGACGAAAACGAGCCAGCCCGCGGCCAATTTACCTTTGCCGACCTAGACTGGCAAATGGACGAAGCCGCCAAGCGCGGCGTCAAAGTAAGCCTAGCCACTGGGCTCCGGCAACCGCGCTGGCCTGAATGCCATCGCCCAGAGTGGGCGGCCAAGCTTTCCGGCAACACCTGGAAACAAGCCCTATACGCCTACATGGAAATCGTAACAAAACGCTACAAAGACCACCCCGCGCTCGATAGCTGGCAACTAGAAAACGAAGGCATGAACAACTGGTTTGGCACCTGTGATCCGCCAGACCGTACGCGTTTAATTGAAGAATTCAACCTCATGAAGCAGTGGGACCCAATCCATCCGGTCATGATGAGCTTGAGTGATCAACATGGGCTCCCCATTTACGGCCCAGTGCCAGACGCATACGGGTATTCGGTGTACCGCGTTGTCTGGAACGACAAAGTCCAACCAAATGGCTACATTTATTACCCAACGCCAATTTGGTATCACCGGCTGCGGGGCGTCATTATACAGGCTATGCAACATCGGCCGCTGTTTATCCATGAGCTGCAGATGGAGCCATGGGGCCAACAAGACTTCAAAAATCTTACCGTTCAAGAGCAAAATAAGTCTATGAGCATCTACCAAATACCGAAATCATTCCAGTTTGCCCGCCAAATTGGCTTTAAAGACATCTACCTATGGGGGAGTGAATGGTGGTACTGGCGCAAAGTCAATGGCGACCCTTCGGTGTGGGATACCGTGCACCACGAGCTACAAAAGTCCTAGGCCACCCTCAGCAAGCGTATTCGTGATAAAATTTTACTAAATGAATCCGACCAATCTTCCCACGCCGCAGCTGCCTGGCCCTGGGCCATTAGACCCCAACGGACCGGAGCAACACGATACATCCAAGCAGCCTACTGTTGCAGGACACAAATTGTCTAAGCGGGATATAATCCTTGCCAGTGTTGCGACCGGCCTATTACTCTTTGGCGTCATTATGGGTCTGCTTGGCATTTTTAGCAGTAAGCCTCCCGTTGCCAACAATGGCGGGGACGATGGCAAAGAGGTGGTGGACGAAGCCGACCTCTTGAACCACCAATGGGCGTACATGCCAGGCGCCGTCCGCGATAAAGACGGCCTACGTATCATCCCCGATGGCTTCACCATCGTTAAGGCAGACGGCACCGCCCAACCCAATCCGCCGATTAACCTGTACGGCACGTATCTTGAAGAGGTGAAAGATATTACCATTACGGCAATCCTAACCCCGGGTAGCGGCCCTTCTTCGCTGCGGCTCTACACCGAACCGCCCATTATTGGCAGCGACTTTAGGGACGAGCGCAAAAGCATCGACCTAGGCATAAACGGCAATGTCCTGAGCATTAGCACCTGGGATAGGGCGGAGCCGGCCACCAACACCTACACTTTTGAAACAAAAGACAAAATCACGCTCACTGTTACCCGTCAAAACCGTATTATGACCTTTACGGTCAATGGCAAACAGGTAGCAGCGTTGCCTGAAGGCAATATATTTAGTAGTGGCAAAATTTGGTTCGGCACCGACGCCACCACCGACAGCTGGACACTCAACAGCCTGCACGCCGAGGCGCTCAATAATTCACGAGTGACCATTGCCGACGCCTCTAAAGTGGTGACTAAACAGGCGACCGACAGTTTGCAAGTGTTGGCTACTACGAAACGTACCGATTTTAAAATCGGCGCTGTCATGGCGCTGAGCCCGCTGGTTGCCGATGCCGAATATCGCCAGGTGGCCCTGGGCCAATTCGGCAGCCTCACCCCTGACCACGCCATGCAATGGCAGTTCATACATCCCGCAAACAACGACTACGACTTTGCAGAGGCAGACGCACTGGTAGATGCCGCCAAAAAGAGCGGGCTGGTTGTGCACGGGCATAGCCTGCTTTCGAGCGATGGCAATCCCCCCTGGGCATCGGCCCTCCCTATTACTACTGATGCCGATAAGCAAACAACAGCAAGTGTCATGAACGACCACATTAAAACTGTGTCCGAACACTTTAAAGGTAAAATCCCTACTTGGGATGTAGTAGACAACGCGCTAGCAACCCCGGCCGAATTCGCCCAAGGCCAACTATTCCGCAATAACAAATGGTACCAAGCGATGAACCAAGAATATATTGCCAGAGCCTTCCGCGCCGCCAAGGCCGCCGACAGCGACGCAAAACTGTTTATAAACGAGTCCGGGCTCGAAAAAGACGGCCCGCGTTGGGAGGCATTCCTCAATCTAGTAGGCGAACTCAAACGCCAAGGCGTGCCGATTGACGGCGCCGGCCTGCAAGCCCACGTAACAAATGGGGCAGAAAAGATTGACCCTGCCGTGCTGCGTAAACACATACAGCAGCTCAAGGCACTGGATCTTAAAGTGAGGATTTCCGCAATGGATGTGTACTCAGCCGAGGGGCCGGAGAATCAATCCGCACAGTATACAGCCGTACTCGACGCTTGTTTGCAAGAGCCCACCTGTATCTCATGGACTACCGGCGGCGTGGGTAATCGCTATAACTATAGCAAGGACGCTCAGGGTATCACGCGGCGGGGTGATGACTTCTTATACAACGCAGACCTGAAGCCTACGTTAGCCGCAGATGCGGTGCGCGACTTACTTACTCGCTAATACTCTTGTACGCAGCCAAAAGCTGGCGGCTGCCAGAAGCACTGTCGAAGCGCTCGGCGATATCTTTAGAGCCAGTAAGCGCTTGCTTGCGGAATGCAGTATCGGTGCTTAGCCGCACAATAAGGTCAACAAATGTTGCATCTGTGCCACGAATGGCATCTTGCTTAAACGTGTCGTTATATTCAGGAATGTCACGCAAGACAATTGGCAGGCCGGCGCCGGCAGCCTCAAGCACAGCCATGGGGTGGTTCTCTTGTTCTGAGGGCAGGAAAAACACATCGGCAGCTTGTAGATAGCGACGAACATCGTCGTGAGGAATGACGCCAGTCACAACTACATTCGCGGGCTTGGTGTCGAGCAAATGCTGCATGCGGGCGTAATCGGCGCCCAGCATTTTAAAGGGTATGCCGCCAATCCAAATAAACTTTGCGCTTGGCAGTGCGGTGGCAACCTCGCAAAAAACGTCAAACCGCTTGCGGGGTTGGATTTGCGCGCAGCTCACTACCACCCGCTGGTCTTCTTTGATAGCCAGTGATGTACGCGCCACTTCTCGGTCGGCGGACGTTGCTCGGTAAACTGACATGTCTACGGTGTTAT
>DATIBT010000049.1:0-7926 GCA_035457345.1 Saccharimonadales bacterium (SeqCode)
CTTTATGGGGGAGCTCCTGGAGCGTAAGGCCATACTCCAAGGCGTTCCAGGCGAGGCCCAACCCCGCTTGATTGCGGCGTGCGCGTATGTGTCTAGCTAGTGCAACAGGACAGAGCTCCTCGGCCATAAACCGGGGATGAAGCCGGTCGGTAATAATGTCGCGGTGCAGGGGTAACTCCCTAGACAATATAGCGCCGCCACCCCGCTCGCTGTCATGTGGCATATCTGGAAACCGCGGTAACGTCATTATTACATTAATATGGCATAAGCGCGTTGCTTTGTGAAGCTAAAGATAGAGGGTACGGTTCCGCCCACCGGAGCACCCAGCAGGCGGAACCACCGTGTCAACTGGACCATTCGAAATCCATAGCACGGCTGACAAACGCGGCGAAGAGACGGTCTGGCGGGACAAGGTCTGCCGGGTACCAAAAGTAAACCAGCCTCTCGCCATCAGCTCTTTTGGCAAACACGGCAATGGCTGCCGGCAGTTCATACCTCTCCATAATCTCGTGCGCCAACTCTAGAGCGGTATCGGCTGCCAAAACCATAATCTGTTCGCCCAGCGTCCCAGGTGCCAGAGAAGATGGATCTGACGCCAGGATAGGTGACAACTGGGTACGCTGCAACTCGGCCATAAGATCTGCAGCATTGACCGCGCTCACGCGGCCGCTTGCAAACCAAGAACTCCCATCGGCCTCGCGATAGATTGCCAGGAACCCTACCAATTCTACTGGCTCTTTGCGGGCTTGACCCTTCAGCCTGAGTTGGGCGTAGACACCCGGCATGTATTTGCCGGTGAGTACTGCCAATACGCGATCGCGCCGCTCATCGGACGGCATTACTTCACGCTCCTCCCGGGTTGTGACAGGTATATTCTACCAATTTTTCTTCTGTATAATAAAGAAAATGACGGGGATTAATCATGTGCTGACTGGAACGGCAATTGCCGTGGCCTTACGCGAGCCGCTGCTTGTGGCGCCGCTTGCGCTTATGTCTCATTTTATTCTGGACGCAATCCCCCATTTCGATCACCCACTTTACCAATACGGCAGCAGATATTTTACCCTTATTATGGCGGCTGACGGGGTAGTAAGCGTTGGCACAGTTACACTTGTTATGCTGGCGTTGCCACACTTGGCGGGCGTGATTGCGCTCGGCGCCCTGTTTGCGATTATGCCCGACTTTTTGTGGCTCTACTATTACACCCATGGCCGGCCGCAGTGGTGGTTTTTTAGGTTCCACACAAAAATACAGTGGTACGAACGCCCGCCGGGCATACTGGTTGAGGCAAGCTACCTATTTTTTATAAGCACGGCATTACTAGCCGCAGGACGGGGATAACATGACGACAGACGAAGAAGCATTGGCAATCCATAAAAAATTCGGCGGCAAAATCACGCTTGCCCTGCGGGACGCCCCAACGAAAGAAACGTTACGGCTGTACTACACGCCGGGCGTTGCGGGTGTATCGAACGAAGTCGCTAAATCGCCAAAAACCCTGCGTGATTATACGTGGACTAACAACCTTGTAGCCGTTATTTCTGATGGCTCCGCCGTGCTTGGCCTGGGCAATATCGGCCCAGAAGGCGCCATGCCCGTTATGGAAGGCAAGGCCATGCTGTTTAAGCACTTTGCCAATGTCGATGCTGTGCCAATTGTATTAGATGTGCATACCACAGACGACATTGTAGCTACAGTGAGAGCCATCGCGCCAAGCTTTGGTGGTATTAACCTCGAAGATATTGCCGCGCCGCAGTGTTTCGAGATTGAGGAACGCCTCAAGGCTGAACTAAACATCCCTGTTATGCACGACGACCAACACGGCACTGCAATCGTTGCTCTGGCGGGGCTCATCAATGCCACCAAATTCACCGGCCGCGAACTTAGCAAATCGCGGATTGTCGTAGTTGGCGCAGGCGCCGCCGGCACAGCGATCATGAATTTGTTACATCTCTACGCCAAACCAGAAATCATAGCCGTAGACAGCAAAGGTATTGTGAGCAAGGACCGAACCGACCTTAACAATGAGAAAAAGAAACTACTCTCCGTAACCAATCCAAACAACCGTACAGGCTCTCTTGAGGACGCCCTACAAGGAGCTGACATTTTCTTGGGTGTTTCGCAACCTGGCATTTTAACAAAAAATATGGTGAAAACTATGGCAAAAAATCCAATCATCTTTGCCATGGCAAATCCCACCCCTGAAATTCTGCCGGATGAGGCAAAAGCTGCCGGCGCCGCAGTTGTTGCCACTGGTCGCAGCGACTTTCCTAATCAGGTAAATAACGCTCTCGCCTTCCCCGGCATTTTTAGGGGTGCGCTCGACCACAACGTTACCGAAATAACAGACGAGCATAAAATTGCCGCAGCAGAAGCCATTGCTGCACTAGTGACAAAGCCCACAGCCGATGCTGTCATACCCTCCGTCTTTAACGATGCACTAGTAGCTGCCGTTGCAGATGTTATTCGATAGTTGAGTTTATAAGATAAAACAGGGTATATTGTAAGCATGATCATTATGCTGCGCAGTGGGATTTTCGGCCCATGAGCCGTTTGCCTATACCCGATTCCGATGATGGCGTGTGGGGAAGTATCTTAAATGACTTCCTGAGCGTTTCACACACAACAGGCGGTGATCTTAAGAGCTCTGCCATAACTAATGCCGGGGCTGTCACTAATGTTAACGGCCACAGCCCTTCGAATGGGACGGTGACAATAAGCGCGGCAGATGTGGGAGCGCCAACCTCTCTAGCCGGCCTCAGTGATGTGGCCGTTGGAGGCGCATCTAACAACCAAGTACTTACTTATTCCACTAGCAGCGGCAAATGGCAACCCGCAACCCCTGGCGGTGCAAGTATTGTTCCTCAGGCCGCCACTGTAGTGATTGGTCACAGTGGTAGCACTATCCTTGCCATACGTACCGCCGATGGCTCCCAGCTTTATAGTGGCGCAGATGGTGGTGCCGCCCTAACAGCCGCCATTACCGACGCCGGTAGCACGGGGGGTCTGATTGTGTTCCAGCCCGGCACGTATGCCTGGTCAACTGTGCCAGCGCTCCCACCAAATTTAACCGGCTGGCTCAAAATTGTCGGGCAAATGTCCCAAATAAATCTCACGACCGCCGGGAACCGTTTCCTAGATTTTGGCAAACAAGCAGACGGCGATACGTTTCGTTATTTATACATAGATGGCTTTACTATAGAAGCCACCGCCCTCGCCGCCTGGACGGGCACGCAGCACATTGTGCTTGGTACCTACCGGCCGAGCGACGGCGTTGCCACCGGCACAAACGTTAACTTTCAATACCTCACGCTCACCAATATCCGCACTCGCAATGTGCGGGTTGCAAACTCCGGAACCGCGCATTTCTTAAACGTATTCATTGGCATTCACCAAAGTTCAGCAGGACTGCCCGAAAATTACGCAGAACACATCTACATGGAAAATGTAGACATGTCTGGCGGCAACCACGGTATTACCATTTATGGCAACAAGGCCGGCTCGTGGAGCGGCGACGTTTCTATTAGGTTCGACGACATTACCATTCGCCATGTACGCCATGATATGCTGACCGATCCAACGGCGTTTGATTTTACCTCCCATGTGCACGTCACCTCGCTAGGGTACGGTGAAAACATACTCATTGACGATGTTTGGGGCAAAGGCAGCCGCGACGTTGCAGTAGAAGTAGACGCCGCTATGAACCCGCGCATCTCAAATGTGACCGCTGTAAATTACATGGGATTTGCTATTGCCCTCACTAATTATCATGCGCCCAGCCAGTACCTTGCGCAGCATACGTATGTGCGCAATGTGTTGGGCATCCGAACCGGTGGGCAAACGCAAGCTTCGTCGTCGTCGGTAGTTGGCATTCGCACCACACCCGGCCTGCCCAACGGGCACTTTACGCTGGAGAACATTACTCATTACCGCGCCTCGACCGCACCGGATCTTAGCACTAACCCGATCGCCGGCGATCTTGTCTCACTTAAGGGGTCCGCCGAAAGTCTGACTGTCATAAATGGCCACTACGAAGCCGTTGGCGCCGTCCTCTCTGGCTCAGGCAGCCAAGCTGCGCAAATTATTTATGTAGATAATCTCACTTCAACCCGCACGCGCATAAATGTCTCAAACCTAGACGTCCGTTTCCGTGGTGCAAAAGGGCCGGGCGCAACTGCAGGCATTGCCTTGTCGGCGATTAATCTAAGCGGCGACATAGACGTTGATATTAACAACGTCCGTTTGTATGTCGACTTCCCAACCATTGAACAAGTGACGGCTGTCGATCTAGGCGGTAGCAGTGGCGGCACCATTCGCGGCAAGGTTGAAAGCGTTAAAGTGTCCGGGCCAAATCTTGGCAGCAATGCCAAGGGTGTGTTTGTGGCAAGCTCGGCAACGGTGACCATTCCTTACGCCGGCGCGCTGCGCGTTCGCCACGTAGACGACGATACCCTCCCTGCCGGTGCTGCCATTTTTGTGGGCGACGCAACCAACAAAGCCAAAGTAGATACCGGCATTATGCCACTTTCTGCCGCGCTCAAAACTGTCACTGCCGACTACACCATTACCTCCGCCGATGGCGTAGTGGTCATAAACAGCGCAAGCACCACAACAGTCAGCCTGCCTTCGGCCACTAATTCGGGTGCGGGCAAGCAATTTATCGTGAAATCAATTGGTACGGGTACGAGTTTTGTGAATGCGCTTGGCGGCAATATAGATGGTTCGGCGCAAGTCACGGTCGGCTCCATTGCCACGGCTTTTGTATCCGACGGCACCAACTGGGTGACTATAAGCGGCGGGCTAGGCCCGGCAGTCAGCCACAACGCTGGCATTAAAAGCGCAAACTATTCCATAACTCAAGATGACGGCGTTATCATTGCCACCACTGCCAGCATTACCATTAGCCTGCCCTCCGGCACCACCTCTGGCGCAGGCAAGCAATTTACCATAAAGAACACTAGTACCGGGTTCGTCTTTATCAACGCCCTTGGCGGCAACATTGACGGGGCGGCATCGGTCAACCTGGGCGCGGGCGTGACGCAAACGTATACATCCGACGGCACAAACTGGGCGCTTCTTCATGAACGAGGCGCCGAAGCATTGCTAAAAACCGCCCGGACCGTCACGGCTAATGCTACTGTTTCTGCCACCGACGGTGTCATATTTGCAAATGGTGCAGCCGTAACCGTCAGTTTACCATCTGGCACTACCGCTGGCGCTGGCCGCCAATACATTGTTAAAAACCTGAACGCCGCCAATGCGTTCGTAAACTCACTCGGCGGTAACGTTGAAGGCATAGGCCAGGTGACAGTAGCAAGCGGGGTTAGCTATACGTTTACTTCTGACGGCACGGACTGGTGGCAAACATAGCAAAACAGTTAATTACCTTGTATAATTTCAGCCGATGTGCCGGTAGTAGCCGGCAGTCAACTCGGAGCAAGTCCACGTCCAGAAAGAGGTGACGGTATCGTGGGTGTTCGTGCCCTGCCCCATCAGGGCAAGCATGTTGCAATAGACGTACGCGGTCAGCAGACCATCTTCGGATGGGAATGCAGCCGTGACGCCCTCCGGCCCATAACCCAACCAGATGGTAAGGCGTGGCCGACCGAAGGCATAGTACGAGGCTGGCAACGCTTTGACGAGAATATTACCGCATCAGTCACTGCAATGATCGACCATGCCCGGGAAGGTCACGTAGCCAGTGCGTCGGAATACCGCTTGGAGATCAGTCCCGAGGTCGCCGCGCACCTGCGCGCAAGCAATGCTTACAGCGTAGCCTCACTCCTGAGCTACAGCGATGTCACCAACGGCGGCGTCGAGCTCATCGAATTCAAGATCGGCCGCAACGGCGCAACGAAGATCGAGATGGAATGGCGCCACACAGGGAATGTAACCAGCATTCGCGTCTCACCCGCCTACGAAGGTATCCGCCTCGCCACGACCTACAGGGGCCAGCCGCCGGCCTGATATCACCAGTCTGGGCGGCGCCGCACGTGCCGCCCAGATGGCCGGACTTGCTCCGACCGTTCCCTTATTTTCTTTTCTGAGAAAATGGCGGCAACGGTTGATTTTTTAGATATTATATTGTAATGTTTCCTAGTTCGGTCAATCTTTCGAGAGAGGTGTCTTCATGGCCCCCGATCAGAAAAAGCCAAGCCCCTACGACAAGCCAAAAAAGCCGCGTATCCTGTGGCTCGACAAGCCGCCGGTGTTCCGCCGTTTCTGGACCTACGTCTGGCTGCTGGCCTTGCTGGGTATCGCACTGATGGCCGTCTTCGGCGCCTGGCACGGGTACCACTTCCCCTGCCGTATTGGCAATGGTGGTGCCTACAACTGCGACGCTGACAGTGCCACGCGTTGGACAGCGGCCATCCGCGACGGTTTCGGGGCGGTATGCATCGCACCCTGTGCCCTCGCCTTCCTGGGCGTACTCCACGCCGCATGGGCCTACTTCGTCCGCCCGGAACTACTCAAGAGCAAATACCTGCGCGCCGGCATCTCGCCGGAACGCTACGAGCAGTACCCGGAAGCCTGACCGTACGGCTGGCCACCCCGAACCCCGGGGTGGCCGCCGCGTCACAATGCCACTTACAATACCCTGTTAACTTCTTCTATAGTCGTCACGCCTTCACAGGCTTTTAACACGCCGTCTTGCAGCATGGTAAGCATGCCTTCTTCGCGGGCTGCCGTTTCTATAGCGGCAGTACTTACTTCTTTAATGTCGCCCCTAATGAATCCCTGTACCTTATCCGTTACCAGCATCTGTTCCATGATAACAATGCGCCCGGCGTAGCCGAATGGATTTTCGTCTGAAGTGCCCGGCTTATACAGCACAAGCTTTTCCATATCAGGCGCTTTGTATCCTTTTGGCAAATCTTTCAGTACGGTGGCAATATATTTTTTAATCGCAGCATCAGGCTTGTAGGCCTGTTTTGTTTTGTCATCGAGCCGGCGCACCAAACGCTGCCCAATCACCAGTCGAATTGCACTCGAAAAGATTGGATTTTGGCCGATCATGTCAATCATACGGCTAAACGCAGCGGCGGCGGTGCTGGCGTGAAAAGTGGTGAGGACAAGGTGACCGGTAATAGAAGCTTGAATCGCCGTCTTGGCGGTATCGACGTCGCGAATCTCGCCGACCATAACAATATCAGGGTCAAGGCGCAGGACGGCACGGAGCTTTTCGGCAAAACTATCGCCATTTTGTGTGTTGACCGGGATCTGGCTAATGCCAGGCACTGCGAGCTCAACCGGATCTTCAAGGGTAAGAATCTTGCGGCCTGGATCGTTCAAACCATTAATAATACTGTAGAGAGTGGTTGACTTTCCCGAACCGGTTGGACCAACAACCATAACCATGCCATGCGGGTGATCCATAACCTCACGAATGTTTGTTTTTTGAGCGTCTGTGAGGCCAAGGTGCTCAAGGTCTAGCAGAGTGGGGTCAAAGTTAAATAAACGAACTACAACATCTTGGCCATAAATAGTTGGCACGGTCTCAATACGCATGTTAAGCTCTCGCGTTTTACCATCTGGCAGATTAATCTGTTGTTGCATGTGGCCAGTTTGAGCATCGGTTGCGGCAGTGCTCACATTGCCGCGCGAGGCAATACTGGCGAGCAGTACGCGGTATTTATCGTGCGTGAGTGTTGCAATTGGATGCAGCGCCCCATCTATACGAAATCGAATCCGCACTGCTTTCTGCTGGTTCTCTAAGTGAATGTCCGAAGCGCCCAGCGTGTCCGCCTGCGTAATGAGGTAATTGAGCATGTCATCAGAACGAACAGTATCGAGCGTTTTAGAAACCTCAGCAATCGTAGCACTGTCACCCTCTTTTGCGATTTTAACGTCTTCGTACACCACCTTTTTTGGCGGGTCGTACCGCAACATGAGGTCCTTAAAGCCAGGGTCGGAAATCATAAGGAA
>DATIBT010000050.1:0-5730 GCA_035457345.1 Saccharimonadales bacterium (SeqCode)
GTTAGTGACTAACAAGGTGCTTGGCAGCCAGTCGGTACAGTCTATTAATGTCACGACACCAAACTCTAAAATAATTCGCCTCGACCAAAAAAGCGTCGATAAAATGAAGCAGTTGCCGCACGTCGCCCGCACCGGCACGTCGTATTCGTTCGCAGGCAGCTTGCAGGCACAGGGCGGAGAAGTTGACACCATCGTATATGGCGGCGACACTGTCTATCAACAAATGGAAAACCTCATCTTACATGCCGGCCGCTTATTGAAGCCCGAAGATGGCAAAAGCGTCCTGCTAAACAGCGCCAGCGTGCGCGCCATTGGCATAAAAACACCACAAGAAGCGGTGGGTAAAAAGCTGACGCTGCGTATTCCACTAGTCGGAGCGACTAAATCAGAAATTAACGACACCTTCACCATTGTTGGCGTCATAAATTCCGAAGGCGGCAATGAATCGTTCATTAACGCGCGCCTGTTTATAGATGCTGGCGTGCCAGTGTTCCACCAGGTGCGAGTCGAAGCCGATGCACCACAGAACGTCGCCGGCCTCCGCAAGCAAATCGAAAGCCTTGGATTTGCCACCACGTCACCACTCGACACCATAGACCAAATTAACGAAATTTTTAAATTCTTTAACATCATTCTGGCGGGCTTTGGTGCCGTTGGTATGATTGTGGCCGTGCTTGGCATGTTCAACACCCTTACCATTTCGCTTTTGGAGCGCACAAAAGAGATAGGACTGATGGTCGCGCTTGGCGGACGCAACCGGGATATGCGTAAATTGTTCATATTTGAAGCGGTGCTGCTATCGGTGGTCGGCTCGGTGGTGGGTATTGTGCTTGCTGTTATTTTCGGTCAGATCATTAATGTCATTATGAACGCGTTCGCCCGAGGCAGGGGAGTTACGGAAAGTTTTCAATTGTTCGCTACACCGTGGTGGCTGGTTGTTGGTATGATCCTGTTCATGGTGGCCATTGGCCTTCTGGTTGTGTACTATCCTGCCCGCCGGGCCTCGAACATTCAGCCCATCGATGCCCTGCGCCGCGAGTAGTGGGCAAATCCTCAATAAGCTCTAGCTATTTTGGTATGATAGTGACATGAATAAAAAGCTATGGGCTGTAATGCTGACAATTGTCGCACTTATTGCCGCTGGCTTTGCCTACGTACTCTTACGGGGCGAGCCGGCCAACAACAGCTCAGTTACCACCCCGCAAGCCCAAGCCACCGAATCAACACCCAGTGCAGCACCTCAACAGCAACCACCCGAAGCTCACGCGGGCGCCTACACTACCTATGACGAACAAACAGTCGCAACAACAAAAGGCACAAAGATTCTATTCTTTCATGCCGCCTGGTGCCCACAATGCCGCCAACTTGAAGCAAGCATTAAAGCGGGCAAAATACCCGACGGCGTGACTATCTTTAAGGTCGATTACGACAACAGCCAAGCGCTGCGCCAAAAATACAGTGTCACCTTGCAAACCACATTGGTGAAGATCGACGATACCGGCCAGGAAATTAAAAAGTTCGTCGCCTACGACGAGCCAACACTTGAAGCGCTAATCAAGAACTTACTGTAATGGAACTCGCCATCCTCTCCTTTATTGCCGGTGTACTCACAGTAGCCGCGCCCTGTATTTTGCCGCTTCTTCCGGTCATCATTGGTGGAACGGTCGCTCAGGATAAATCTGCTCAGCATATGTGGTACCGGCCACTGGTTATTGTTGGCAGTCTGGCCGCCTCTGTGGTGGTATTTACCCTGTTGCTCAAGGCGACAACCGCTCTTTTGGGCGTGCCACAGACAGTGTGGAACGTAGTTGCTGGCGGTATTGTCTTGTTGTTTGGACTCAATTTGCTTGCCCCGGTTGTCTGGGAAAAATTCATGCTAGCGACGGGCTTATACGCCAAATCAAATCAATTACTCGGCTTCTCCTCTAAACAAAAAGGGGTTATGCGAGACGTATTGCTCGGCGCCGCACTTGGACCCGTATTCAGCAGTTGCAGTCCAACATACGCGCTTATTGTTGCCGCAATTTTACCCGCGTCATTTGCCCAAGGCGTGACGTATCTGATTTTCTATGCGGCCGGGCTCGCGGCAGTACTGTTACTAATAGCTGTAGCCGGACAGTCGGTGGTGCGCAAACTTGGCTGGCTCAGTAATCCCGAAGGGTGGTTCCGGCGGACAATTGGCGTGCTATTTGTTATTGTAGGCGTCGCCGTCATGGTTGGCCTGGATCGCAAGTTTCAGGCGTTTGTACTAGAGCAAGGCTGGTACGATCCAATCATGAAGCTGGAACAACGCCTGGATTTTAAGTAGCATAATACACCCCCGGAATCTCAAATCCATTAAACCTAGAGGCGTAGCTTGTCGTGTACGCTCCGGCGGTGCCAATGAATACCTTGTCGCCAACCGTAAGATTGTGCGATAGTTCCACATTAAACATAATGGTGTCCTGACTATCGCAACTTGGACCGGTCAAGTTGAAACGCTGTTTCTTACGGCTGTTTTTAGAGTCGGCTAGCGGGAAATGCAGGTTATTCTGCGATTCAAGCGCTTCCATCATGCCGTTAAACGCACCGACATCTAGGTGCGCCCAGTTACCATTAGCTCGCTCGGCAAGCCCTATCACAGTCGCCACCATAACCCCCGCATTGCCTACCAAGCCGCGCCCAGGCTCAATGACAAGTTGAGCAGGGTAGGGGAGATGCTGCTTTACCGCCCTCTTGATGACCGTGGCAAACGTCGCGAGAGTGGGAATGGTTCCCCCATGAGCTGCGGGAAATCCACCCCCCATATCAAGCATTTCAATAAAGATATCCCGCTTCTGCAGTTCACGCATGAGTGCGCCGCTCGCCCTAATAGGCTCCTCCCACGCTCGCGCTCGCACCATTTGCGACCCGACATGAAATGCAATGCCATACGGCTTGAGTCCGAGCTTCACCGCATACCCCATAAGCTCTAGCGCTTTATTAGGAGCAATACCAAACTTACCTTCGCTCGGCACGGTACTGTCGGCCGCGACTGTCTGAATACGCACAAATGCCCGGGCCCCTGGCGCATAGTGGGCTAGTTTGTCCAGCTCGGCCCGGCTGTCAAAACTAAAGCGGTCAAGCCCAGCATTGTGTGCATTTCTTATATCTGCCGGGACTTTGACTGGATTGCTAAAAATAACGTCCCGGGGGTGCACGCCAATGCGCATAAGGGCACAAAGCTCGGTGAACGAAGCAATTTCGAACGAGCTACCGATTGCCTGGAGCCGCTGCAATATCCCCTCGGCAGGATTGCATTTCATGGCATAATGCACGCGAACATTGGGCATAAATTCTGTAAAGTTGCGGTATGCTTGCTCAACACGCGCGAGGTCAAGGTATAAAAATGGCGTAGCGTAGGATAAACGTGTAAGTATCTTTATGCCGTCGTCCTGCATGATTTCCACCTATACTTATTATGGCCTGTTTATAGAAGATGTGAAAGTTCATTCTTGACGCATCATTGCTATGCTGAAGGTAATGAACCCGACCCGTTCAGAATCATTTGCCAAGTACTCCGGGCTAGCCACCGTGGCTGTTGCACAAAACATTGCCTTGCCGGTAAGGTAATGGTATGACGCTTCAAGATATTGCCGAGCAACGCTTATACAATCAGCGGCTCCACGGAGCAACATTTACGGACCCACACGAGGCAGTACAGCAGCTTGGAGCAGTACAAGCCCAGGAATTTAGCATGGCAAAATGGGCTTTGGGCATGCGCACCAAGGGCACAGTCGATGCTAATATACAACAAGCCTTCGACAGCGGCAGTATTCTGCGGGTACATGTTATGCGCCCAACGTGGCATTTCATTGCCGCCGAAGATATTGTTTGGATGCAAGCGCTCACTGGCCCGCGCGTCCATGCCTTTAATGCCTACTACTACCGCAAAGCCGGGCTAACTGATACATTGGCAGCAACCTGCAAGGAGATCCTCGCCCAAGCCTTAGAAGGCGGTAAACAGTTGACGCGCACCGAACTTGCTGCTGTGCTTACAAATAAGGGCGTCAGTTCCGACATCCCCCTCCTCCTTCCCTATATTCTTATATATGCAGAGTTAGACGGGCTTATTTGTAGCGGGCCTATGCATGGCAAGCAGCACACGTACATGCTGGTCCGCGACCGCGCTCCCCAAGCCAAGCCCATGCCGCACGATGAAGCGTTGGCGCTCCTCGTACGCCGCTATTTCACGACCCGTGGACCCGCACAAATTAAAGACTTCGTGTGGTGGTCAGGACTGACGGTTAGCGAAGCAAAACGCGGGCTCGATCTGTCAAAACACTATTTGCAGAGTGACAAAATAGAAGGTACCACCTACTGGTTTGCCGCGGATATGCAGCCATACCGCTTACCCGGCGAGCCGGTATTTTTGTTGCCGTCGTACGATGAATTTGGCATTGCATACAAGGACCGCTCCGCCTTCCTGCAAAATAATTTCAGTTATTTATTCGTCACCAAAGAAGGGAAAGGATTTTTTAATACACTGCTTTTTGGGTCGCAATTTGGCGGATCATGGCGCCGGACAGTTGGTGCTAAGCGCATTGTCGTCGAAACCCTAACCTCTAAACCGTTTACCAAAGCCCAGGAGCGCAGCCTCAGACAGGCACTGCGAGAATACGAAGCATTTTGCCAGCTGCCAGTCACATTGCTCTAGATTGCATAAATTTCATTTTAATGATATGGTTTACACGCCAGTGGCAGTGGCTCCAACCATAGTACGCAACTCGTCGGGAGATGTCTTGATTACGGTTTTAGCTGAAGCACCTTTGCAGCATCATAGGCCGTTCGGGTTCAGTGTCGATTTCTTTTCGGTGGGGATCCCGCTCATCCTGGCCTTCGGTATGCCCGTGGTCGCTTGGATGCTCCGCAAGATCCGCCGCACCGGCGAAGGACCGCTCACGGACATCTGGATGCCGTTCTTGGCCGGAATCGCCTGGTATTGGGCAATACAATTGCCCAATGTGCCGGTTACCGGCAGGAGTGAGTCCACCCTCATGCACTTCATCGGCGGCGCCATTGTGGCCCCGTCGTTGTACTTCTACCTGATGCGCGCGTTTGGGCTCACGACTTCCAGGCGCATCCTCATACGCATCGTCAGCTTCTACAGTTTCACCTTCGTCCTGTTCGGATGTGGGAACGAACTGATGGAGTATCTGATGGTGAGGTTTTTGCACAGCAAGATCGAACTGGCAGACATGGTGCCAGACCTGGTGACAGATTTCACCGGTAACACCGCGGCTCTGGTGGCTATCGAATTAGCCCGGCGGCGCAAGACGCGTCAACGGCACCAAGAGGTCACACCCTGCGCCGTATTGTAAATCGCCACTGCCACTGGTGATTTACCCTGAATGCCCGTGAGTACTGTAATCTCGTGTTACAATAGGAACACACATATTTTGCAAGTGGCTCAATAGCCGCTCACAGTACGGGGTATGAAAACACTTTCGCTTAGTCGTCCACTTATTATTATGCTGATTGGCTTGCCCGGTTCGGGTAAAAGTTTTTTCGGCCGTCAGTTTGCCGAGATGTTCGCCGCACCACTGGTCAGTTATGACCGGTTGCGCTACGAGCTTTTCGCCCAACCGACCCATTCGCAAGAAGAGCAAGAAGTCGTAAAACGCGTGGCTGATTATCAAATAGAGGAACTTGTTAAAACGCACCGCAGCTTTGTAGTAGACGGGGGTTGCAACGCAAAAACGGACCGCCAGG
>DATIBT010000051.1:0-9170 GCA_035457345.1 Saccharimonadales bacterium (SeqCode)
AGACATTGGTCGGCTTGGTCCAGGCTGGTACTATTACGTACGACGAGGCCCGTAACTACGCTGTTGACCTCAACGAATTCGAGAGGATGATGCGAGGCTAGCACATGCTGACGTTCGATTACACAGCGCGCGACACGACCACCAACAAAGTCATCAAGTCGACCGTTCAAGCTGAGTCGGAGCGCTCAGCCGCTAAGCTGCTGATGGCTCAGGGGATTGTGCCGCTATCTATTATTGAGCAAGACAAAAACAGCGGGCTGCTTTCTAAATTTACGAACCGTGTGACAGCCAAAGACCGCATTATCTTTACTCGTCAGCTCGCGACCCTTATTAATGCCGGTCTGCCGCTAGCGCAAAGCTTGCGTACTCTTGCCGACCAAACCAACAGTAAGCGCTTGGTATCCATTATTAATGAGATAATTACGAGCATCGAAGGCGGTAGCTCGCTTAATGAAGCGTTCGGCAAGCATCCAGAAGTGTTTAACGACGTATACTTAGCGCTTATTGCCGCCGGTGAGGTCTCTGGTACGCTGGACGAGGCCTTGGAACACATTGCTGACCAGCAAGAAAAAGACGCCGAACTTATTGGCAAGGTGCGCGGCGCGTTGGTGTATCCGGGTATTGTATTATTTGTCATTATTGGCGTGGTCGGATTTATGCTCTTTACGGTCATGCCACAGATTGAGCATCTCTATAAGGATCTCCATCGTGAGTTGCCGTTCGTGACAGCAATATTGGTAGGCGCCTCAAAGTTTGCTATTAGCTTTTGGTGGTTGCTTATTCTTCTTGCTGGCGCGGGCATCTACTTCTTGAAGCGGTACATCGACACAGATGCCGGTCGGCGCGCCTTCGACAACATAAAAATCCACCTTCCTATGTTTGGCGGCCTTTTCCGCAAGTTATATATGGCGCGGTTTGCTCGTACGGGACAAACGCTGATGGCAACTGGCGTACCAATGCTTGAGATGTTGCGCATTGCGGCCCGGGCAGTTAACAATACTGTTATTGCCGAGGCCATTAGCCGTTCCGCCGAAAAGGTGAAGGGTGGTAAGTCACTCTCGAGCGCCCTTAAGAAAGAGCCGGTTATTTTAAGCTTGGTGCCACAGATGATTAGTATCGGCGAGCAGTCTGGCGGCATAGATAAGATGATGGGCAAAGCCGCTTCTTACTACGAGAACGAGCTAGACAACACGGTTCGTTCAATCTCGACAGCCATTGAGCCGATTCTTATGGTGGTGCTCGCTATGATCGCCGGCCTTATGGTTCTCGCCATCCTCTTGCCAGTCTACGGCCTTATAGGCAATTTGCCGGGAACCTAGAAAAAAGTCTTGCGCGCCCGCCAGGGCCGTATATAATCATAAGCAGTTACAATATGCTAACGCTAGAAAGGGTGGTATGAATAGAACAACTAATACAAAAGGGTTCACGATTATCGAAGTCGTGTTGGTGCTTGCCATCGCCGGCTTGATTTTCTTGGTAGTCTTTTTGGCGTTGCCGGCATTGCAACGTTCACAACGTGATACGCAACGCAAGTCTGACCTCGGCAAGCTCATGAGCCAGGTAACTTCTTACCAAAGTAACAATCAGGGTACATTGCCTACTGCTACTTGGGATACTACATTTAAGACTGGCTACCTCACGGTTAACAACGCTTCCTTTGCTGATCCGCAAACAGGCAATACGTATACTATTCAACAACAAGCAACCTTCAACCCGAAGCCTGCGGTTGGTGAAATCTTTACGTACCTGAACGCACGGTGTGATCCTACCTCTGCAACTGGTCTGAGCGCTGGCTCTGGTAACCGCAACTTTGCAGCTATCATTTACCAAGAGCAGGGTGGCTACGCTTGCCAAAGCAATTAGTCTAGCAGTTAGCGAATATAAAAAAGTTCCCCACATAACAGCGGGGAACTTTTATTATGAGAGCTGTCCTGGTAGCATAAAGCTAATGACAATAGCGTTTGCGGTCTTTCTAGGCTTTATCGGCATGGCGTTTGGAAGTTTTATTGACGCCGTTACGTGGCGTATTCATACGAAGCGCAATTTTATTAATGATCGCTCTGAGTGCGAGCATTGTCATCATAAACTTGGGCCGCTCGATTTAATCCCCATTATGAGCTGGCTAGCATTACGCGGGAAGTGCCGGTACTGCAAGCACCCCATAAGCAAGATGTCACCGATTATTGAGGCCACAATGGCAATCTTGTTCGTTGTGTCATATTTGGTATGGCCCTTTGGATTTGAGACTTGGCAGGGGATGGCACTCTTTGGTCTGTGGTTGGCGTATTTGGTTATGCTCGGCATTCTCTTGGTGTACGACCTACGTTGGATGCTCCTACCGGACGTCATTGTCATCCCCCTGATTGCCGTAGGGCTTGTAGACGCGGGGATACGTGTAAGCCTTGCCACGGGCGCCGGTATTTCCACCTACGCCACGCACGTTGTTCTGGGCGTTTTTGCAATGGCGGGCGTCTACTGGGCGCTCTATACATTCTCTAAAGGCAAATGGGTCGGGTACGGCGATGTGAAATTGGCCGTCTTCATGGGCGCAGTGCTTGGTTGGCAGAAAACACTGTTAGTATTTATGTTGGCTAATGTTCTGGGGCTGTTGGTGGTATTGCCAGGCCTGCTCTCGCGTAAGCTAACCCCGAAAAGTCATGTGCCCTTTGGCCCGTTTATGATTGCAGCCTTTGTTATCGCAGGGCTTTTCGGCGATATGCTTATCGACTGGTACATGAGAGCCTTTGTTCTTATTTAAGAGCATTTTTTACATCGCGCTTATGCTACAATAAAGCCAAATGAGCGAGCAAGGACAACGGGGGTTCACCGTCATTGAGGTTACGCTTTTCTTGGCTATTACCGGCCTGCTATTTATGATAGCTATCCTTGGTACAGGCAATACTATTCGAAGCGTACGATTCACTGACAGTGGCCGCGCAACCACCGCCTTTTTGCAGCGTCAATACGACGACATCATCAACGGTCTTAATCAGCGCAATGGCAACCAGGCCTGCATAGCCGGTGTGATCGTACCTGGCAACCAACCGGTCGGTACGAGCCCATGTCTTATGCTAGGAAAACTTGTTACCTTCCAAGTGAACAGTCCTGTGATTACCACATATGATGTTGTCGGGACTGAACCAGCCAATGTTGACTATGGTCAAACAGATACGCAACTTATCAGTGCTTTTCAACCTCGTCTCATAACTAGTGTAGGAGTAGGAACTTACCGTATACCATGGGAAGCATATATATCCGGCACAAAGAGATTGAGTGATAATCAGGGAGTAACCGGGCTCCTGCTTATTAGGAGCCCAAAGTCTAGCCGTATCGTCAGTTATACGTATAAACCAGGAGCAGTGCCAGCAACCGATCTTACGCCAATCGTCAATTCTGCCGCCAATACCAGCCAAACGACAAATTTTTGCATAAAGAATGCTGACGGCGTGGGTCTTCCTGTTAAAATAGTAGTAACAAGTGCGCCGACGCAACAGGCGGTTCAGGCGACGTTTGATGCCGATAGCGGTGGGAATGAATGTAATGGCATATAGCAAAGAGCGCGGGGATACATTAGTCGAAGTCTTAATGGCAATCGTTATTATTAGCGTGGTGATTGTTGGCGCCATGACCATGATGTCTCGCGGATTGGCTGTTGCGCAGATTGCCTTGGAACATTCACAGACGCGGTTACTTATAAATAGCCAAATGGAAATGCTTCGTTTTGCGCGCGATACCTATGTTAAAGACAAGACGAACGCAAACGCCCTGCAGTGGCAGGCGGTGGTGACGGCAAGTAATGCCAACGCCGTTAATTATGATGGGTCGTGTAATGTGTCAGGCGGTAAGACTGGTTTCTACATGACTAAGAACGCCACGCAGGTTACACGCAATACATATACGCCCAGCACGCCAGCCGCTCTGCCTTCACCGGGCCAGGGGCTTTGGGTTGAGACCGTGCTTTCGCCGGGAGGCGTACAACCAGCTTATGTTGACTTTATTGTTCGCGCTTGTTGGCAAGGTTCTGGAAGCACAGGGCAGCAACGCACCGTAACTGCACAGAGGTTGTATGATCCATCACGCTAAAAAACACGAGTCTGGGTTTACATTAATCGAACTTTTGTTGGCGCTCGCGTTTATTGGCTTCGTGCTCATATTCGCAACAACGACTATCATTCAGATTCTTCGCACGTACAATCAGGGCTTAGCGGTTAAAGAGATAAATCAAACTGGCAGAGCCACACTCGAAGATATTTCGCGTATTTTGCGAGGCACCTCTACCACGGCAGTCGTAAGCCTCGCACAGACTGCACCAAATGTAACAGGTCCAACGGCAAATAGAGGACGCCTCTGTTTGGCTGGTACTAGTTATGTGTGGAACTTCACCAACAGCAGTACCAACCGCTACACAGATGGTACGCGTGTAAACTTTGCTCGAGTGAATGATCCGGGGAGCGCTATGTGTGTAGGTCCATCGTATCCCTCGGTGAACAAGGCACAAGCAACAGAGCTGCTTAGTAATAATGTATGGGTTCAGCAATTGACGGTGGTGCCTGCAGTAGGGCAGTCATTCTATGATATCTTTATTCAAATGTCGACTGTCGATGATCCGGCCAATCCTGCTCAAGTGACTAACTGGGCGGCCGCGCCTGAACAGCGGGTAACATGTCGTGGAGGCGGTCAAGGACAGTTCTGCGCCGTCGCCAACTTTTCAACATCGGTGAATGCACGAGGAGGTAACTGATGACCACTAGTCAAAATAAGCAAGCCGGATTTGTGTCGTTATTTACAGTTATATTTTTCATTCTGTTCATTACCGTTATTACGCTTGGCTTCTTGCGAATTATGGGCCTGGAGCAGCAGCAGTCGCTTAACAATGATCTTACCGCTTCAGCCGCGGCCGCAGCGGAGTCGGGTATAGAAGACGGCAAGCGTGCCATTTTAGCCTATCAAACAACGACTGACCCGACGCTAAAGGCGGCGCTGGCAGCGGCATTTACTTCATCTCAGTGTGACTCTCTAACCAGTTCGGCTACTATTAGAAATGCACTGCGCCTTGATGCGGGGGGAAATGTCATAGGCAACAGCCAGCTAAACCAAAATTACACTTGTCTAACTATTAAGCTCAATTCACCAGACTACCTTAACTACAAATCGGCAAATAGTAGCGACTATGTGCCGCTCGTTCCATCTGGTCCAACATTTAACCGGGTTCGTATCTCCTGGCATTTAATTAGTCAGGCGGCGGGTCCGGCAGGGGATGGTACGGTAACCGCTTATCCTCCAGGCCCATTATTGCCACCCATTAATAATCCTGCTAATCCGAGCAATAGCTGGGCCCCAAATCCGCCACAGCAGCCTAATACTTATCCGGCATACTTGCGGGTGCAGACATATGCATATCCTAAAGCGGGGGCCATAAACCGCGCCGCACTAGATGCGCGCACTAATACTATGTTACTAGTACCAACGACACAAGCTAATGCTGCTGGCGTAAGTGCCACTACGCCGATTAATATGGGTAGCAGCGATCCCCGCGGATTCGAACAAGCTAAGACTAATTTGCAACAGATCCGTTGCATTAATAATCCGGCCGGTAATGTAGGTGCTTATGCCTGTACTGCGCTTCTTGAGCTACCTCCAGGCAACCCGGCTGCCACAAATAATTATTTCATGCGCGTCACTCCTATGTACGGTCAAAGCCACTTTAGGGTTGAGCTCATGAACGGCAATTCTAATGTTGACTTTAGTGGTGTGCAACCTGTTGTAGATGCAACTGGCCGGGCACAAGACGTCCTTCGCCGTTCGCAGGCCCGCGTAAGAATTAATCCTGCCACGAATATACCCGAATACGTCGTTGAATCGGCTAACACTATTTGTAAGAATATGGTCGTCAGTGATAGTAGCTTCTATCAGGCGAACAATTGCCCCTAGGCTATTCGCCAGTCAGATCCCTGTGGAATTTAGTGTGTATCTCGCGTAGGTGAGGATCGGTAACATGGGTATAGATCTGGGTGGTCGCAATGTTACTGTGACCAAGCAGTGTTTGGACACTGCGAAGGTCAGCGCCGTTCATAAGCAGATCCGTTGCAAAGGAGTGACGTAGGGTATGGGGCGATACCTTTTTAGTTATACCTGCCAGGCGAGCGTAATGTGCGACTATGCGTTGTATGCTTCTGGGGGTCAGCCGGCCAAAATCACCAGACTGGTCAATAACCTCGTGCCCCCCGTACCGAATGAACAACGGCTGCAGCGCATCTGTGCGGTGTGCGAGATATTGCTCAAGCAGGTTCGCCGAGCCGTCATCTATAAATACTAACCGGTCTTTTTGACCTTTGCCACGCACCATAAACTCTCGGCGTCTTAAGTTTATGTGGCTGCGATCGAGTTTGGTGAGCTCAGAGACACGCAAGCCACTGGAGTAGAGGAGCGCTACAATAGCCCGGTCCCGCAGGCCAATAAGGCCGTCGGGCTTAATTTGTGCGAATAAGCGTTGTAATTCTTCCTGTTGTAAAAAGCTTACCTGTTTACGCTTAACACGCGGAAGCTCAATATGATCCGGGGGCAGGCTCTCAAATCCACGCTTGCCAAGGTAACGCAAGAAGCTGCGTAGGGCAATGAGATGATAGCTCTGCGTAATCTTAGACAACTCCTGCCCCTGGGCATCTTTAAAACGATTGAGCCACAGGCGCCACTTACGCACCGTTTCGTCTTCGATTTTTTCGATAGTCGCGTCTTCTGTAAATTCAACGAACCGCTGCAAATACAGGTGGTAGTTTTCAGCGGTTTTCTGTGACCGGTTTTGCTCAACTTCTAGATATTCTAGAAAGTCAATGATCATCTCAGATACATAATGCCCCATAAGCATTATTGTAGCAGTCCCATACAAGGGTGGGGTACAATGATTGTAATGGATTGGTTGCAAGCACTCATTTTAGGTCTTATTCAAGGGCTGACCGAGTTTATTCCGGTATCTAGCTCTGGCCACTTGGTCATTACGCAGTACGCTATGGGTTTTCATAGTACGGCCACCTTCGATGCTATGGTTAACTTGGGCACATTTTTGGCTCTGCTTGTCTATTTTTGGCCGCGCATTCTAGAGATTCTAAAGCGCCTATTCGTAAGGCGCGACGTTCGACTAACGCGCAATTTAATTATCTCGGCTATTCCTGTGGGTTTAGCAGGATTCCTGCTGTCAGATTTTTTTGAGTCGTCCCTAGTACAGCAGCCGCTGGTTGTGGCCTTTATGTTGGTTTCGGTTGGTCTTATTATGATTTTCATAGATAAGCTGCCGCGGCTTTCCGACGTGCCGACCGAGGACGCACTGACGCCAAAGCGAGCGCTGCTTATTGGTTTGGCCCAAATGGTCTCGCTTATTCCAGGGACGTCTCGCTCGGGCTCGAGTATTATTGCGGGTCGTTTAGTGGGTTTAGATTTTAAGAAGGCTGCCGAGTACAGCTTTTTGCTTTCTTTGCCTGTTATGGCGGCAGTTGTCTTGCGCGGTTTTTTGACCGATGAAGGCCAGCAGTTTATCGCTCAGAATTTTACTGTATGGGCAGTAAGTAATGTGGCTGCTTTTGGGGCTGGCATGTTTGCGGTTGGGTTTATGATGAGGTATTTAGCCAAGGGTAATCTTAAGGTATTTGGTTATTATCGTATTGCACTGGCAGTCGTGGTGCTGGTCGTGCTGATGTTTGCAAGGTAATCTGTTTACCGGTATCATACTAGGTAAGGAAAATAAGCACCTAAAGAGGATCTTTTAAGCACATGCCCAAGAATACCAACTTGCACCCCGCAATCCACAAAGTAAAATACGAGCGCACCTTCTGCATGATTAAGCCAGACGGCGTCATGCGCGGTCTTGTAGGCGAGATTATCCACCGCCTAGAAAAGGCCGGCCTGAAGGTCGTTGCCATGAAAATGCTCGTCCCATCAGAGGAGTTAGTGAAAGCCCACTACCCATCTAGTGACGAAGCGTGGGTGCAGCGGCTCGGTCAAAAGAGTCTTATGGGCTTTGACGGCATTGACGGTATTGACGTCAAAGAGGCCATGGGCAGTGATGACGAAATGACGCTTGGTCAGGGCGTAGTGGAAAGCCTCGTTCACTACATGCAATCTGGTCCCGTGGTGGCAATGGTTGTCGAAGGCATTCAAGCTGTTGATATGGTCCGCAAGCTCGCCGGCCACACACTGCCATTTAAAGCAGATGTTGGTACTATCCGCGGTGACTTTTCTGTAGACAGCCCTTCGGTAGCTAATGTGGAGAAGCGCTCAATCCATAATCTTTTCCACGCCAGTGAGACACAAGCTGAAGCCGAAAAAGAAATGAAGCTTTGGTTCGGTGACGCTCCAATCTACGATTACGATCTTGGCAATGACGCCGTCATGTACAGTAAGTACTACTAAAGCAAGCTCGACTCATACAGCGTACCCAGGGTATACTCTAGTCATGCTCCGGTAGCTCAGGGGATAGAGCACCTCCGTCCTAAGGAGGGTGTCGTTGGTTCGAATCCAACCCGGAGTACCATGATTTGGTACACTTTGAGTATGAATATTAGTGTAACGCGTCTAACGAACCAAGTAGAGAAAATGGTTGAGCTCAACCGATTATTTGCCGATGTCTTTGAAGACAATGTTTACAAGGACCCGAGCAAAATGCCGAGCCACGATTATCTACAGAGCTGGCTGCGTAACCCCGATAATGTTGCCCTCGTCGCCCAAGAAGGCGACAATGTTGTGGGTGGTATCGTTGCGTACACGCTCCACAAATTCGAACAAGAGCGAAGTGAGATCTATATTTATGACCTGGCTGTATCCCGCAATCAACAAAGACGGGGAGTGGGCAGGCAGCTTGTGGCCGAGGTTTGTAAGATTGCAAAGCGGCAGGATTCGTGGACAGTTTTTGTGCAGGCCGACGAAGGCGACGAAGCGATCAAGTTTTACGAATCACTCAATCCAACCGAAAACCTGAAGACGCGCAATTTTGATCTTCCGCTCAACTAGGAGGCTAACCACTCTATGCGCAAATCGGTGTTGGTCCTCCGCATAGTACACGGGCTGGCCAGCCTCTACTTCCTAGTTTGTTTAGCATATCTCTATTACGCAGCACTCACCAAGCACTACGACAATTTTCTCATTATTGCCATCCTTAGTTTAGCGACAGAAGGGCTGCT
>DATIBT010000052.1:0-8970 GCA_035457345.1 Saccharimonadales bacterium (SeqCode)
AATATGCTGCCGAGCGCCATGCCAAGGTACGAAACCCCTACCGAACTAAGCGCCCGTTTAGCCGTTTTTGGCGTGCCCGCAACCGCCGCCCATAAGAGGGACATGGCGACCGGAATGCGAGCAACAGTAATCGACTTCTCCGTGTCTAACCCGCCAAGCCGCTGGCTCTTATCTTTTTTGAGTACATAGGCCGCGGCCAAGCCCGCTACCGCAAGGCCGAGTACGCCCGAGACTGCTTTGTGCATATAATTCCTCCTTGTACTACAAGGATATAGGGTGGAAGGAGGGGGTGCAGCGGAAAAGGTTACAAATCGCCCCAGTTTGTCCCAGTGCTTACGTCTACGCGGAGCTTCACCGGTAATGGATGAACTGATTCCATGGTGGCCTTTAAGATGCTCGCGACTTTTTCAGCGTTGGCCTCAGGGCATTCGACCAAAATACTGTCGTGCACTTGTAGCAGCTGCTCCCCTAGCCCTTCGATCTCTTTTTCCACGTTGAGCATGGCGATCTTCATAAGGTCGGCTTCCGTACCCTGAATTGGCATGTTCATGGCGGCGCGTTTGGCAGCTTCGCGAACAGCAAAGTTGCTCGATTTTAAATCTGGGCTCGGACGACGGCGGCCAAAAATGGTCTCCACATACCCTTCGCGCTCCGCCATTTTAACGGTCTTTTCAATGTACTGCGCAAGCGGCGCGCGCAGCTCAAAATACTTGCGAATAAATTCTTTGGCGTCGGCAAATGTCATGCCGGTGGCAATGCTCAGCCCATGCGGGCTCATGCCATACAGAATACCAAAGTTCACCACCTTGGCGTCGCGGCGCTGGTTTTTGCTGACCTGCTCCATGGGCACGCCGTAAATTTGGGCGGCCGTTTTGGTGTGGATGTCTTCATCTTTGTTGAAGCTTTCAATGAGCTCGGTGTCGTCGGCCATGACAGCGGCCAATCGCAGCTCGAACTGGTTGTAGTCCGCGCTCACAAACACGTTACCCTTAGCCGGCACAAAGGCGCGGCGGATGGCCTGGCCAATTTCCGAACGGGTGGGAATATTTTGCAGGTTCGGATCGCGGGAGCTCAGGCGGCCGGTGGCGGCAACGTCAAGGTCGTAAGTGGTGTGGACTTTGCCTTGGCCGTCTACAAAGTTTGGCAGCGCGTCTAGGTATGTGCTCTTCAGTTTTGTGTACTCGCGGTACTGCGTAATGAGGTCAATGATCGGGTGGAGGCTGCGCAGTTTATCGAGCTCAGCCGCGCCGGTCGAATACCCGGTCTTTCCCTTTTTAACCCCTTGCGTTGGCAACTGCAATGTATCAAATAAAATTGAGCCTAGCTGCGCGGGCGAACCTATGTTAAATTCTTTTCCGGCGAGTTCGTAAATTTTGTGTTCGAACTCGGCAATACGCTCGGCAAACTTGGCGCTCATGTCTGAGAGCGTTGGCACGTCCAACCGGATACCACGGTGCTCGACCAGAGCGAGCAACTGGATGGATGGAAAATCAATTTCGGCAGCAACTTTTTGGAGCTTTGGCGCGGCTTCAAATTCTTTTTGTTGTTCGGCGTATACCTCCCAGATGGCGGGCAATACTTGTTCGGCGTCGGCCACATCTATGGAACGTGCAAGTAAATCGCTCAGCTCGCGCGAACGCAGCAGGGCGTTCAGAATAAACGCAGCAATGCGAGTGTCGTGCCCTACCTGGCCCGGCCACGCAATGCCATTCACCAGCAGCGAGCGCAACACCTCTTTAAGACCGTGGCCAATAAGCGGGCCATTAGCTAGTGTACTAAGCTCTTTGGCGACGGTTTCCAGTGGCACTACCGCGTAATAGCCAGCAACCGGGCTGACCCATAACTCAGTACCTTCCGGATTAAGCGCAATCACCCGCGGCTTGCCAGCGGCAAAGTCGGCTTCGTGATACGCCTTCTTTTTGATCTCTGGGAGGGCCTTTGTTGTGTCTTCAAGTTCAACCTGGGCAAGGGCTTCTTTGGTCATGGCAGCCTCGGCCTGGCGGAGTAAATTGCGGAATTCATACTTACGCAAAAATGATACAAACTCAGGCGTGACGCCATCGTGCAGCTTAGCTTTGTCGTAGTCTAGCTCCACTGGCGCGTCACTGACCAATGTGACTAACTTTTGACTCAGAAACGCCATGTCGCGGTCCTTAACCAGCTTGTCGCGAACAGATTTTTTGAGCAGCTCCACGTTTTCGTAGACTTCTTCCAATGTTTTGTATTGCTTTATAAGTTCAAGGGCGGTCTTTTCGCCAACACCCGCAACGCCGGGAATGTTGTCGCTGGCGTCCCCCTTAAGCGCTTTTACATCTACCCATTGGTGCGCGTCAACGCCATACTTCTCTTGGAACGACGCAACGTTGAACAACTCAATGTTACTGAGGCCTTTTTTGAGGGTGTAGATGTGCGTGTGCTCGTTGACGCACTGCAGGACATCAAGGTCGGAAGTGACGAGATAGCTCTCAATTCCCTTGGCGCCGGCCTTTTTGGCAAAGGTAGCCATGATGTCATCCGCTTCTAAGTCATCGTACTCGTACAGTGGCCATTCAAGGGCTTCAAGCAATTTATAGAGCACTTCAACCTGGTCATAAAAATCAGGCGGCGCGGGTTTACGATTTCCCTTGTACTGCGGATAGAGCGCCAAGCGAGCGCGAATGTTGGTGTGGCGCTTATCCCAAGCCACGGCAACGTAATCAGGCTTTAACTTTTTAACCACCTCAAGCGCCATCACAGCAAACCCATACACACCACCAGTTGGCGTGCCATCTTTAGTGCTTAAATTTGGCATTGCATAATAGCCGCGGTAAAACACGGATTTTCCATCTATAAGAACAAGGCGCTGCGTCATAGCACTAGTATACACGGTTGCTTCTACTGGTCATTGTAGGCTTCGCGCAGCTGCACAAAAGCATTGCGCATGCGGCCGTACAAGTTTTTCTTAAAACCAAGCCTTGTGGATAGCGCTTCTACAGACTCCGGGGCATAACCATCAAGACCATAGGCGCGTATAATTGCCTCGCGCATTCTTTCTTCCAGGCTGCTCCTACCAATAAGCTCAGCCGCTGCGTTACGACGCTCCTCCGGCGCAACATCTATGGGCACAGGCAGGCCTACATCTATCCAAAAAGTGGTTGGCGTTTGCGCACGCGCAACTGATTTGCCAAAAGTTATCTCTGCCGCCCTGTCGGCTAAGATAAGCGCCGTATTACTCGCCATGAGCGCAATGCCGGCCTTAATGCGCGCTAGATTAAACTGGTCATGCCTATCCCCTTCCTTCGTCTGGACGCCAAAACGTGCGCGGATTGCCATGGCCATAGAGTGAGACACGGTTTCAAAGGCCATCCCAAGCAGACGCTCAAAACCTTCAGGATCCTTTTCGCGTATGGCCCGAAAACCGTCAGCAAATTCCTCTGGCATTGTTTCGAGTAGTGCGTCACGAGCCTGTTTGTCTCGCTCGGCAGCCAATTCCTCTGGCGTAGGCACAGGCTCCCCGTTCACTATGAGCCTAAGTTTCCACTTGGCGCTCTCGATATGCGCCTCTGCTTCCTTCCATTTTATTCCCATTAACGCCCCAATCTCCCGCACGCCCCGTCCTCCAAACACAGACGCGCTGAACGCCCTGGCTTCCTCGGGTGTGAGTTGAGCGAGCAGATCGCTCAACTCACTGGCTTCTGCACTGGCAATAACTTCTCCAAGAGGATCAGGAGCCCTGGTATCGCCAATGAATTTTTCTAGCTCATCCGACTTGTCCGCACCGACTTTTGTCTCTAGGGCAATTGTTGCCGTCGTTTCAAGGTCTTTGAGTGCTTCCTCTACCACCGCGATCTCCACCTTCATACGTTTTGCTATTTGCTCAAGGCTGGGCTCTTCAATGAGCTCAATCCGCAGGGCATCGCGCACCCTCTTAAAGCGGTTCAGTATTTCGACTTTATGCACCGGCAGCCGAATGGTCCGGTCGTAGTCGGCAATGCCCCGAGTAACGGCCTGACGAATCCACCAGGTGGCATAAGTAGCAAAGCGATACCCTTTGGTGTAATCAAATTTCAACGCCGCCTGGTTGAGACCAAAAAAACCTTCAGTATTCAGATCTTTAATGTCCATACTCTCCCGGCCCCGGATATACCGCTTGGCGATACTTATAACAAGTCGTAAGTTAGCTGTTGTTAGCTCATCCTTGGCGGCTAAGGCATCTTCAAAGAGGTATTTAAGCTCGGCTTCGGTGAATGGACGGTCGTTGAGGAGGGCCGGATTATCCTCTAACTGAAGGAGCAGCTCTTCTGCATACCAACCGGCCTCCATGCGCTTGCACAGCTCAACTACTTGGTCGCTACTAAGAAGGGATACCTTCCCCACTTCTTTCATATACAATTCCCATGTGTCTATCGGCCCTGTGGGTTCATCGAGGTCTGGTTGGGGGGCGGCAATTTCTTCCTCGAGGTCTGCGATATCTTGCTCATCTGGTTCGCCCTGGCTTTTTATTGGATCCGCAGGCAAGTCATCAAACTGTGAATCGAACGGCGCTTCGCCTTTTGGCTTGTTACGACGTACTTGACGTTTGGTTGCCGTGCCGCCGAGTGTAGTGACGGTTACGCGGCGGCGAAGCTCATCCAGGCGCTCGGCGGCACACTGGAGCTCGTGCACAAATGCCGCAGCTTGTTCGGGCCCAACGCTCACCTCCGCTTCAATATCATGGAATGTTTTAGGCGACCTGCCCGCTTCTGGCGAGCCCACTGCTTCAGAGAGCATCCACTCGCCTGCTGATGCATCTTCGCCGATGTGTTCATACAACGGACGAAGTTCCTCCAAAACCTTCTCGAGTTTTGGCGAGGGCATATACGTAAGTAGGCCATTGTACCAAGCAGAAGTGTGTGCAACAAAGCGGTGCACCGCCTGGGTATCGTCTGGGCCTACAGCCCGTATAGCAAGAGCACGCGCGGCACTATGTTGTGGTTGATCTGGGTAGACGGCGGTATCGAGGAGCTCTTCGGCACGGCCATGGAGCCTCGCAATAAGTCCGTCCATAGTTGGCCCATGTTTGCCGGAACGCAAGTTGGCCACAACAGGCAGCACGTTCCGTACCACCTTGCCAGTTGCGAGGGCTAAACGATTTGCCGTGCCAGGATGGTGCCAGTCATACCCGAAACGCTGGACCAATGCGTCCAGCGAACCGCCAGTAATGCATTCGCGCAGCACGGCAGAGTCAGCCTCACTGTTACCCCCGTTTAGAAAGTGTAAGTTAGCCAAAAGATTGGTGACCGTCTGCTCCTCGGGCGGCGAACAACGGCGCATTGCCCTGGCCCAGGGTGTGCTACCAAGTACCGCATCTAGGAACATGCGGCGGACACCGCCTGGTGCCCGCCGCATGTCAAATTGTTCGGGTGATTGCCTCTCCAAAAAATAATCCCTCTTAAAAACCGACCGTAACTATATTCTTAGCATAGCGGGACATTTTTTTGATCACAAGCATGGCCGCGTTAATCAAAACTGTGTCCGAGCAATGTTAACCACTGCCGGGTCTGGCTAGGATGCATAGTGCGTTCGAACAGTGCCAGCGGATGCTTCGCAATTACCTTGGCAGTGTGCCTGTAGCCATCCGCAACAGTATTTATGGCAACGCGTGGCCGGCGGGGCACATAGGCCATGTCAGCGCTTGCCTCGTCTTGCCACTGACGATAGCGACTGAGCTGCAAGGCAATAAATGCACCGAACTGTACCGGGTTAGCCTCGGCGGTTTTTTGGCTCACATCTTTAAGCCCAAACTGCACAAGGTCTTCTTTTGGAAAAAAATGTATACGAGGGGGGTTGTTGTTGCCAATGTCGCGCACAAAAGTAATCCACTGTATGGCGCGGGCCTGGGCTTGGGCAGCGGGACGGGCATCTTTAGGGAGGCGGAGCATACTTGCCACCATAAGCCCGATAGTTTCAGCTGAAGCATATACGTGGTCTAAACTCTCAGCAAGTGTTTTAGGCCGGGACGCCGGATGGAGCATGGCTACTAAAAAGGCATCTACCCATGCCACATCGAAGCCGTACATAATTTTGAGCCGGGCTATATTTTTAGCAATGAGCATGGTGGGGTCGTCACCCTCCTTATGGTCGAGCTCCCGCATGGGCGCATCGCTGCATGCCTGCCACTTAGCGGCAAGCGCTTGGAGTTGAGCCGGCTGGTTACGAGCATAATCATGTGCCACCAGGACAAACTCTTGCAGCCGTGCAACATCGTTACGCAAATAGCTGCCAAAGAAAAGACTACCCGCAATGCGCCTGATTCTCCCCTCTTTGCCAATCTCCTCCTCGAGGTTCATGGCTATACACTGTAGCGTATTGGGCGGGTGCTGCCAATTCGCAGATAATTAATCTGGTGAAAAACTGTGGATAACTTTAGGCTTGCAGACAGGACCAACCTGCTGTTCAATGCTTCCGGTGACGTTGATAGCTAATGGCCCCACAACCCCGTTTAGTTATTAGCGTCACTTCATGAGGAGAATAAGTGTGCGCTGTGGGCGGCTGTCGGGTCAGTCGCGCGCAGCACCGCTTATTCTTCCTAGGCTTTGCGGGTAACTACGTAGTTGGCCAGGGCGCGTAGAAAATCGAGCTTGTCTGAGCGCCACGATGCGGGAGCATTTTCTAACGCCTCTATAGCAATTTTGCCATGGCTCACCGCCATGTCACGAGCATATGCCAAGGAGCCAGTTTCGGTAATAATCTGCTTGCAACGCTCGTATTCAGCAAGGGTAAGATCTGATTTGCCCAAGTACGACCGAAGCTCTCTATGCCCTGCCCGAGAGGCATGTTGCAACGCATGAGAAACAAGCACAGTCATTTTACCTTCGCGCAGGTCGTCCATAGTACTCTTGCCGCTTTCGGCTTCGTTGCCAAAAGTCCCTAGAATATCGTCGGCAATCTGGAACGATAACCCCATATGAAGACCGTAATTATGCAGGGAGGCAACATCTGACTCCTTGGCACCAGCAGCAATAGCGCCTATCTGCAAAGGCCCAATAAAAGAGTAGTAGGCGGTCTTCCAGATGAGTGTGCGTTCAACCTGACTAGTGGCTACTGTGCCTACTGCTTCGTTTACTATGTCATTGATTTGGCCGTAGTCGGTAATGCGGAGGGCCTTGTTAACAATGCGTAAAATCGCCACCTTGGCACAGTCACTAAGTGGCGCAAGCGTAATTTCTTCCATGGCCACATTGCTGGCAATAAGCGTCGCACAGCTAGCAACAGACTCGCCGAAATGCTCGGCGTCACCTCGCCAATGGTTACTTTGGTGAAGATCACGCATCATAACGTGCGCAGTCGGACCCCCACGGCGCGTGAGTGAGCGGTCATAAATATCGTCAGCAATAAGCAAGTAAACTTGCAGTATTTCCATAGCTCTTGCCACCGGCAATACCCGCGATAAGTCCGTACCGCCAGCCATTTCGTAGGCAGCCATAACCAGCGATCCTCGCACCCGCTTGCCGCCACGAGTGAGTATAGAGGTAAAGGCTTTTACCGCCTCGAGAGAGTAATCACCAAAATCCTGCTGCACTTCTTGCTCAAATCGTTCACAAAATTGTGCAACGTCTGGTTCTAGCAGACTTTTGTAACCAGCCAGCTGCTCCTTAAAAGATGCAACGACAGTGGGATTTGTTGACATGGCTACATTATAGCGGCAATTCGGTTTACAGACTACTGATATACGGGTATAATCGCGGGGAATGAAAGACACGCCAATCATCCTTGCATTTGTGGGTATGCCCGGTTCGGGCAAAGATACCTGCACCGATTACGTCGCAAAAGAACATCAGACCCCTATTCTTCATTTTGGCAACATGGTCTACGAAGAAGTCCAGCGCAGAGGCCTCGACATTGTGACGCACGAAAAAGCAGTCCGTGAAGACATGCGCGCCAAAGGCGGTCTTGCTGTGCTCGCGGAACGCGTAGCAGACAAAGCACAACAATACCTTGCCGAAGGTAAAACACGCATTGTCCTCAATGGCCTTTACAGCTGGAGCGAGTACAAGCACTTACGGGAATTATTTGGCGAACAATTTGTCTGTGTCGCACTGGCGGCACCACGCGCCCTGCGCTATCAACGCATCCTTAGCCGCAATCATACAACCGACACCCACCGCAAGTACACGGTAGAACAAGTTAAAGAGCGAGAATATGCCGAAATCGAAAACCTCGAAAAGGGCGGCCCTATCGCTATCGCCGACTACACTCTGCTCAACAGCAAAACACCCGACAATTTGTACCGGCAGCTCGATGAGCTTCTAGACCACATCGGCTTCTAGCTCTGGTGGGGCGAGATCGTTTATAGCGTAAGAGCCTTACTTCTTCCGTGGTTTATATCTAAGATATCCGCTTGCCACTTGCCTGCGCAGCAAGTCCGCTCTGCTTCGCAACTGCCTTGCTTCTTCGGTTTGACCCTCCCCTTCACGCATGGTGGCCAGCGACTCCATGCATCGTGAGCGCCATTCAGGTTCGTATTTGTTCAGCTCCATGATCTCGTGGCGCAATTTGGCGGCCGCTGCAGGGTCCTGCCAAACGCCTTGCTCGAGAACCATCATAACCACATCGGTATCTTGTATCTCAACCAAAACACGCACCGCTTCGTTGGTTGCACCACGGCCAAGCAACCCATTCGCCGCTTCCCCAGCAACTGCGGAGTTTTCAATGGTACGAAACAGTGTGTGGCCACGTGAGGCATGCCCGTGTTCAAACAGCGAGACTGCAAGTATGCGCCGGACCTCGTCAATTGATCGCATGTCAGGATACAGCGCAGCAAGAGCGTTAAGGTGCTTACGAACCGCTTCGAAATCGCGGCTCGTTATTGAATGTTGGTTTACCAACCTCACTTCTGAAGCCGCGATACCCCGGACAAATATTAACCGGTCTACTATTCCCAATTCATCACTCCAACATTGATCATCTTTCGCAACAGCTGCATACTCCGTCCAGCTGGCGCCCGGGCAA
>DATIBT010000053.1:0-9221 GCA_035457345.1 Saccharimonadales bacterium (SeqCode)
AATTTGCCAACCGCCCCAATAATATTAGCCACGGACACCTGACTAAATTTCTTCTGTCCGCGCAAATACGCGCTGCGAAACGCCAGGGGTACCGAAGCAATAAGGGTGAGCAGCAACACAATAAACGGCCACGCCGATTCAAAGTGCAGCGCATTACGTAGCTGCCAACTAAAGAGCGCGCCAATTACAAACACCGCGCCGCTTAACAGCAGCGCCAGCTTTTCGAGTTCAAAAATAATCTCGTGCTTCGCCCGAACGTCTTTGTAGTTAGCAACAATATTCACCGTCACCTGGCCAAGCACCACTAAAAATAGGGTTAGCTGCAAAAATAATGAGACAAGCACCTGCACTTCACCAAACTCTTCAACAGATAACAAACGCCCAAGCACCGGGTAATACGCGTAGTTAAGCGCGCTTACCAACAACGAACCAACGAACAATATAGCGTTTTGCCGCAAGAAATCACTACTGCGTACCAGCCGCACAATTGCTCTCATATGGGTGTAGTCTATATGTTTAAGAAATTTCAGGATGCGAATATTTTCGCATTAAGGATTCGTGTTATCAGATTCGGTACCACCGGTTTGACATTCTGGCACAATTTCTTTGCTGAAGCTAAACTTATTCACGTCAGAACAGCTTGGCGTGTCATCGGTCTTAAAGGCAAGCTGCCACTGGCCGTTCACACGGGCATAATAACCGGTACTGCCGCCTTCGCCACAGCCAAGCGACACGGCGGCGAATGTGTCGCGCACCACTTTCGTCACGCCCATAGCGAGCTCGGCGCTGGCATGTTGCTTTTTGCATTCGGCGTTCTGGCGGTCATATTCAGACTTTAAGAAATCTTCTAATTTTTGGCCGCCAGAAGGAGCGGGCGTTTGGGTGCCAGCGCCTTGCGGGCTAGGTGCCGAGCCGGCATCCTGCGACGCCCCTTGGGTTACTCCCAAAATATGATCCCTGGCAGGAGATTTACTGGCGGGCGTTTGATTGACGTTTGCCGTGTCATCTTCTTTGCTGCCACCTTTTAAAAAGCCAAAATAAAGTACCGCGCCCACACCCACCAGCGCAACTAACAATAGTAATCCCGTCAATTTCTTAGCATTTGTCATCCTCCCATGGTGCACTAGGAGCACTGGGAGTCATACGAAATTTTTAACTAACGGCGGCGGGTTTTGGCGTGACCCCAGGCGAAACCGCGATGGTAATCGGCACGGAATTGCCAATCGCGGCCGCGAGCCCAGGCAAAGAACCACATAGTTGCGGCGTAGGCGGCAATAGCATAGATGGCGCCAAGAATGGCGTCGAACACATAATGCTCTCCCATGTAGGTAACGCCAACCCACATTGAAAGTGGATAGACAAACAGCCAGCCCATGCGCCTGAAACCGAAGGCCTTCACTATAAATAACCAAAAGAGCAGGGGATACGCTGAATGCAAAGACGGGACAGCGGCAACTGCGTTGGGTGAAAGTTTAGCATACAGGCCTTGCGGGTCTTCGATGCCCATAGCACGCCATATATCGCTAGAAATACGGTGAATCGGCTCAATAAAATGCAGGTCAGACGCCATCCAGGGCGGTGCGGCCGGAAAGATAACGTAGGTGATAAAGGCGCCAAAAGACAGTCCAACTAACGCAACCACAAACGGCCAATACAAATGTTCGCGCACCTTCCAAAGTACAATGGCAAGCACAAGCGGCACGACAAAATGAATAGTATACAGGAAGTAAAAATAAAAATCGTACCATTGCAGCGTACCGTGCCACCACCATTGTTGCAGCGTGGCGGTAGGGAGTTGGCCGCCAAACATCCAGCGGTCAAAATCAATCATCTCCCAAAAATGAACGTTTTTGTTGAGGTCGTCGGCAATACTGCGGAACGAATCGTAGGTAAGCAGCAACAACACAAAAGGAGCAAACCGTAACAAAAAATTGCGGGCTTGGCCAAGCACCACGAACATAGCAAGCAATACAATAAATAATGTATCTGGTGTCCAGAAGCTGCGCTTAACAATAAATAAAATAATGACCGCCACAATAGTGGCAACCCGTGCCCAAAACAGCAACTCATTTTCTTTACGCGACGCATTGAGCCGCGCAACAAATGCCAAAAGTTTACTTTTCACTGTGTAGCATTATAGCAGGCGAAGCCTGGGGCCCTGTTAATAATGCTCCGGCTCGTAGCTGTAGCGGGCTTCGGCGATGGAAATTTTTGGCATATATCTGAGGTTCCGAAAACTGTCTTTAGCGTTCTCGAATGTCTTGTCTTGACCCATATATTCCTCTTGCGTCATCCAGGCGTTACGGCCGCCCTCAAATTCTTCAACCAGCTTACCGCGCGGATTCTTGCCGCCGACCACAAAGAAGATTTTGTCTTCTAGCATTTCGCCAGTCTTTTTGTTGAAATCCATTTTGTGGAAGATAGATTCGTACTCTAGATCGGCCGTTAGACCGGTTTCTTCCATAAGCTCGCGGGCAGCCGCCTCTAAAATAGTTTCGCCCCAGCGAATCTTACCCGTTGGCCGCCCCCAGTATCCATAGAATGGTTGCTTAAGGCGTTGCTGCACCAGTTGCTTGCCGTCGTGGCGAATCATAAGACAGACGGCAACCTTAGGCTGGCGTTCAACCTTGCGTTCCTCGGTGTCGAATCTGTTAGCGAATTCTTTGCCCTTGAAGGTGAGATGGTACGCACCTTCGGCCTTCTTGGTGATATATTCTTCGTCTAACAATTGCTTTAGGTAAAAGTTAAAATGGTCGCTCGTCAGCTCGCTGGCTTTCTGTAGTTCCGCAAACCGTGCCTCCGGACTAAACAGCAGCACGCGCAGAATGGCGACGTGGGCCGGGTGAAGTTGTTTGTCTACACTCATGGAGGTCTCCTTGTTTGACCCCATTGTGCCCCGGCGTAACAGAGAAATCTAGTGAAATTAATTTCAGCGGACATGCGAAAGGGCGGCGCGACGGCCGCCCAGTGCACATGCTGTTCAGATGCGCGGGAACCATTCGTCCCGCAGCTGGGTCGTGTCGATCTCCAGCCGTTCGAGCGCCAGTAGCCACATCGGGATCACCAGCCGATGGTAAATCTTGGCTCGGATACGGATGATGGCCGGCGTTGGCGGGTCGTCCGGGACGTCCAACAGTCTGGTCACCAGTATCTCCGCCTCCGGCCCCTCTGGATTACGTGCCAGCCGCAGAAAGGTGTCGAACCACCATTCGGGCAGCTGCGGCGGGTATCCGCGAAGAGCACCCGTTACTCCTTGCACCGTCTGGCGCATCTCTGCAAGGTCCTTAGGGTCAACACGAAGTTCCGATAAGAACCCCATGGCATACATTAGGGCATGGTCGTGCCCCCGCATCAGTATGGCCAGATGTTCGGTGAACCCAAACCACTTGGCCCTGGCTGTGAGTAGCTCTGGTTCAGTACCAACGGATTGCAGCTCATCACTCACCATTTCGCGATACGCGGCCGCAGCCCCCTCGATGACTGTGCGAAGCAGAGAGGCATACATCATCTCATCATCTTCGTGCACTCTCTGGTGCCTCCTCACCTTGAACAACGATGTACGACGATACAATACAACGTGCTATAACTTAAATCAAATCGTCTTGATCTTGCTGTACGCGTAGTCTTTAACTTTGTGCCAGCCTTTACCCTGCGGGTCGTAGGCGCGGACTTCGCCTTTGATTTTGCTGAGGCGAATGAGGGCGGGATTGTAGAGCGCCAGCTTTTTGTAATACCGCAAGTCTTCCTCGCTGCGGACCGGCTTGCCAGGGAACATAACTTTAAATTTTTCCCGGCCAATCCTATTAAAATAGTCGGTTTCGCCGTGCGGGGGCACATACAACTCCGCCTCTACATTCATGCGGTTTACAATTTTTTGCACATCATCAAACAGCTGCGTGCTGTGCGACACAATATACAGCCACACCTGACCATTAGTTGTTTTAAAAACGGTTGCTTTACTTGCGATGCCCGTTTGCACACCCCGTACCACCACCTCGGCAATGTCGAGAGTCAGGCCAAACTTTTCTTGGCCGGCTTTCTCAATGGCAATGTCGTCGAATATTTCTTCTCTCATACTGAGGTAATTATAACAAGGCACCGCAAAGGGTGCCTTGTTTTGCGTACAAAAAGGTGCCAGCTAGACTTTTTCTTCAGGCTTTTTGTCGTCAGCGGCTGGAATTTCAGCTGGCTTTTCGGCGCTTGGAGCTGGAGTAGCGGGGGAGGCAGGGGCAGTTGGCGCACCCGTCTTGGTAGCTGCAGCAACCGGCACCTCGCCAGTATAGTGCCCGCGTACCTGGAACAATAAGTACAAACCAATGACCGAACCGAGCACCAGGCCGATTAATTGACCAAAATCACCCACGGCAATAAACTGCACGACACCATTCGCTATATTAACGAGCGATACCCAGAATAAAATATTCCAGCCCGATTTTTTACGCTCGCGCAGCGCCGGAAAGGCAACAAAAAACAATACCGCTTCGGCAAGCAAAAGGACAAGGCTCACCCATAACATCGGGCTGTAAGTTGCAACCGTTGGCGCCAAGTAGCCGTACAGACCGCTGATCGTATCTGCCAAACGATTTGCATAGCTCATTGCATAACTCAAAATTTGATACGCGCTCCAAGCAACCCCTAGCATGAGCACGCCACCAATAAGTGTCAACCAAGGCAGAGCCTCTACCAGCCCTTTGCGGCCACTTTCTGGAATCTGGAATGGCGCTTTCTTAACCAGCCATTCGTCCAGCTTGGTTTCTAATGGTTTCATATCTGGCGTACCTCCGAGCTTACTATGAGCTTAAGCATAGCGCGTCCGCGAGAGCACCGCAAGAGTGGAGGTGGGGTACGGAGGGAGTGCGTCACGCGCAGGGCTCGCACTGAGGCCGCTACATCTGGCTTCGCCAAGTATGCCGCTTGCTCGCTCTGGCTGCACTAGGCGAAACCCTCCCTCCGTACCCCACCTTCACTCCACGGTTGTATGCCAAAGCAGCCATCTGTACAATAGTATGGCAATGACGGAGTTCGACACAGCATACAAGGCCCTCAACCCCAGACAGCGCGAAGCGGTTGACGCTATTGACGGCCCCGTGCTCGTTATCGCAGGCCCAGGCACTGGCAAAACCCAGCTGCTTGGCATGCGCGCCGCAAACATTGTGCGCAAAACAGATACGCTCCCCGGTAACATTTTATGCCTTACCTTTACCGAATCGGCCGCAACCGCCATGCGTCAACGGCTCATTAATCTTATGGGGCCAGATGGCAATAAGGTGGCCGTGCATACCTTTCATAGCTTTGGCGCTGACATTATCAATACGTACCCAGAACACTTTTATAACGGCGCCAAATTTACCGCGGCCGACGATTTGACTAGCTACGAAATCCTGCGCGATATTTTCGAGTCGCTGCCCCATTCCAGCCCGCTTGCCAAAACAATGAACGGAGAGTTTACCTCGCTTCGTGACGCCCAAGCCGCCATCTCACACCTCAAGCGTGCCGGTTTACTGCCAGATGAGCTGCTCACCATCCTCAACCACAATAACGACTTTTGCGAATTCGCCGAACCGTTTTTGGCCAAAGCATTTGCTGACCGATTCAGCAAAAAAGATCTGCCCAAATTTGAGGCGCTTGCCAGCCAGCTCGCCAGTTTTACTCCAGCACCGCTGCCGTTTGCATTCATAAAACCGCTCGCCACGCTTTGTACGCATGAATTTGCCAAGGCGCTACAAGAAGCGGCCGAGCTTGGCAAAACCACCCCCGTTACCGCCTGGCGTAATCGGTGGTGCGAAAAAAATCACCTGGGCGCCTTCACGCTAAAAGACCGCACCAAAATTAAAAAACTGCGCGCGCTCGCACACGTATACCAAAAGTATAGAGCCACCTTATTAGAACAGATGCTGTTTGATTTTGATGATATGGTCAGCCTGGTAGCGCACACCCTCGAGAGCGTGCCAGAACTTCGGTTCAACCTCCAGGAACAATATTTGTATGTCATGGTCGACGAATTCCAAGACACAAATGGCGCCCAAGCCCGCCTATTAAACGCGCTTACCAACAACCCCGTTAACGAGGGCCGACCCAATATACTAGCCGTAGGCGACGACGACCAGGCAATTTACAGCTTTCAGGGAGCTGAGCTGAGCAACATGCTCGACTTTGCCTCGCGCTACCAAACCACTAAAATCGTCACCCTGACCGACAACTACCGTTCGACCCAAACAATCCTAGAACACGCCCGCCGCGTCATCACCCTTGGGAGCGAACGCCTAGAGACAAGCTTACAAGATATCAGCAAGGAACTCACCGCCAACAGTACCACCAGCCCGACCACCACCGAGCTTCACCAGCTGCCCACCACTGAAGCGGAACTACATTGGGTCGCCCAACGTGTCCGGCAAGCGATAGAGGAGGGGACTCCAGCAAATGAAATCGCTATCCTCGCGCGCAACCACCGGCACCTTGTCGCGCTTTTACCTCACCTGCACGCCGCAAAAATCCCTGTCATTTATGAACGCCGCAACAACGTACTAGAAAGCCAGCATATTATAGAGCTGATTACGCTCGCCGAAGTAGTAGTGGCGCTTGGGGAGCAACGATTCGACGTCGCCGAGAGCCTTTTGCCAGAACTGCTCAGTTATGAATTCTGGGGCGTTAGCACTGCCGACCTCTGGCGGCTCTCCATAAAAGCCTATAGCGAACGCCGCATGTGGCTAGAACTTATGATTGACACCAAAGGCCGCCTGCGCCGAATTGCCGAATTCCTTATTGTCGCCTCGCACCAAGCGCAGCACGAGCCGCTCGAACGAATGCTCGACCTGCTCATTGGCAACGATGAAGTACAGGTGCCCGAAGCCGAAGAATCCGACGTCATGGAACGCCCAGAAAATGAATTCGCCGAAGATGTGTTTGTATCACCCTTCCGCGCCTATTACTTTAACGCTGAGCGCCTCGACTCTAACCCTGGCGAATATCTCACTCTCCTTAGCAACATCCGCGCTATCCGCCGTGCAGTCAGCAATTACCGACCCAATGTCACGCTCAGCCTGCACAGTTTCATAGAGTTTATTGAGCTGTGCGAACGCACGCAAACCGCCATTGTTGACACCGCAATCACCCAAGAATCGGCACGCGGCGTCCAGCTTATGACGGCACATAAATCAAAAGGGCTTGAGTTTGGCGCGGTGTTCGTTATTAATTGCCAAGACGAAATTTGGGGGCGTAAGGCGCGCCAGCGATACTCATCGCTTAGCTTCCCGCACAACTTGCCGATTGAGCCAGCGGGCGCAACGTTCGACGACGCCCTGCGACTATTCTTTGTTGCCATGACAAGGGCTAAGCAGCACCTGATACTCACTTCTCATATAACCGATGACGATGGGAAAGAATCGCTGATTGCCGAATTCTTACAACACGAGGCCCTCACGCCCATTCAAGACCAACCCGGAGAAGCAACAGATATCAGCCAGCTGCTACCTAGCTGGGAGCTCCGGCATGTGCATCTGGCAAGCGCACAACAAAAAGACCTGCTTGCCCCTGTGCTTGAGCACTACCAACTCAGCGCCACCCACCTAAATAATTTCTTAGATATTACCCGTGGCGGGCCGCAAGCATTTTTACTACAAAACCTCTTGCGGTTTCCGCAGGCCATGACGCCAGCCCAAGCGTTTGGCTATGCCATTCACGCGGTGCTAGCGCGCGCCCATACCCACCTAAGCGCCAGCGGTGAACGACGACCGATAGAAGACATTCTGCACGATTATGAGTTGCAGCTGCAAAACTCACGGCTTAACGAGCGTGACTTTGCGTACTTACTCGAAAAGGGGAGCGACGTATTGCAAACCTTCCTGACTCACCGCTACGACAGCTTTACCCCAGAGCAAAAAGCCGAGCGTGGTTTCAGCACCCAAGGTGTGCGCATTGGCGAGGTCCGTCTGACGGGCGCCATTGACCTGATAGACGTAGACAAAGCAGCCAAAACGCTTGTTATTACAGATTACAAAACCGGCCGCTGCCACACTACCTGGCGCGGCACGACCGACGCCGATAAGATCAAAATGCATAAATACAAACAGCAGCTTATGCTCTACAAGCTGCTCGCCGAAAACTCACGCGACTTTACCGGCTACACTGTCACCAATGGCATACTCGAATTCGTTGAACCCGACGACCAAAGCAATTGCCATGCGCTCGACACTACATTTGATCCTGAAGAAATGGCAACTTTCAAAAAACTGGTAACTGCCGTGTGGCGCCACATTATGGCGCTCGATATGCCTAACACCACACACTACAGCCCCACCTATAAGGGTATGCTTGATTTCGAAAAAGACTTACTTGGCGAGTAGTCAAATGTACGCTATACTATCGTAACTACGCGTCACAACCAGTGGCGCCGGAGCACAGAGAGGTGTAGTAGGGCATGGGCCGTAGAGTCAAACTAACGTTTGGCCTCGGCGGGCTTGGCTTGGGAGTCTGGATGATAGTGGACCTGTACCACAGACTCGCCAGCGCTACCGACCCCGTGGTCGCCAAAGCCGTGTTCTTCGTTCTTCTCCCGTTTGGAGTGTTTGTTGGTTTACTCTTTTTTGTCCGGGCTGCCCGACGGTACGACGGCCGCTCCGGTAAACGCAAACCTCCCCCGAGCGTCGAAGGGCCGCAGTGAAGCAGTGTATATACTGCATCTAGCGGCCCTTTGGCGCTATTTATTTTGGACGCGAAACAATAAACAGACTTGGACCGGCAAGCACGCAAAGAGTCGCCAAGTTAAAATAGTCGGCTGCAAGGAGTTTGCGGCGAGCCTCGTAGGCAGTTAGGTTGTGGCCAATGACATGCACTGCTTTTTTCATAGCCCAACGGTCGTAGTTAAAGGCCTGCATAACGTCGTCGTAGGCGGTGGGGTCGATGCTCGTACCTTCTTGGTTGTTGACCACAAATGTCACTTCGTTGTGTTGGCCAGTTAAGCGAATAATGCTTTCTTCACCAGCAGTGCTGGCAAGTGAACTGCGGAGTTCGGCACCACTAGAGAACTCGAGGTCTTTGCCCTCGCTTAGTTCTTGTGCGCGTTTGATGATTTCGGCGTGATCGCCCTCGTCTACTGGAATGTTCAACTGCTGAGCTATTTGTTTGAGCTCACGGCCCTGACGGCCAATGAAATTAATAGTCGTTGCCATGAAATCGATCGCGCCACAGCCAGATGCGCCTTCGGGAGTCGGTTGGTCGTGGTC